>MFKE01000001.1:0-509 GCA_001779455.1 Candidatus Gottesmanbacteria bacterium RIFOXYB1_FULL_47_11
TCCTAATAAAATAAATATAGAATTTGTGGAAAAAGTAAAAGATAATCATTTTAAAGTAAAAGTCTGGGAGCGGGGAAGTGGGGCGACGATGGCTTGTGGCACTGGCGCTTGCGCTGTGTATGCAATAATCTTAAAAGACCGCGTTAGGCAAGACCTAACGCAAGGGGAAGTTACTCTAGAATTCCCTGGTGGGAATCTTTTCCTATCTGAAAACGAAAAAGGTGAAATCATCCTCCGTGGCGAAGCGGAATATGTATTTAAAGGGGAGATGAAGTAATTTTATGGATAAAAATAAAGGAAAAAATTATTGTACCTTGTATTTAGTACGTCATGGGGAGACAGAATGGAATGTGCAAAAGATAAATCAAGGTCAATCCGAATCTTCTTTAACAGAGATAGGCATAAAACAAGCAAAAGAAACTGCTGAAAAACTTAAAAATGTTAAATTTGATGCGATTTTTTCTTCTGATTTATCACGTGCATATAAAACTGCAGAGATTGTAAGACTT
>MFKE01000001.1:564-18465 GCA_001779455.1 Candidatus Gottesmanbacteria bacterium RIFOXYB1_FULL_47_11
TTACTCGGGAAGAAAATAATTCTTTACGTAATAAAAATATCTCTTCTGGCACTTCCCAAATATAGTCATATATTCTTCTATGGGTATACTTCGTTGCCACAGAATCATGGTATTTTTCTTCAAGTTCTGAGCTTGTATAAGCCATATAGTGTTTTCTATTAAATGAATTTTAATGCGATTAATCTTAGTTACGCGAATAACTCATGTTAATAATTTTATTCAAATTGTAATCTATCTTACAGATATTTCAAAATAATTGTGCCATAGTGAATCTTGTTAAACATATATTATGATTTCTAGAAAAGACTTATTATTTTATTTTATAATTGTTTTTTTCGTATTATATTTTGTTCTTCTAATTCCTACATCTGCTGCTGATTGGTCTAAATATCCTTATAACCCAATAATTAACTATGGGTTGGGTAATTGGGATGGTTCACAAGTGGCAAATCCAGCAATTTTGCACATCGGTAGTCTCTATTTCAATTGGTATCAAGGTAGTCAAACACGTTGGAACATCGGGCTTACTACTTCATCAGATGGAATTACTAATTGGAGCGTTAGCCAAAAAATTTTGTCCCCAGGTACGTCCGATAATTGGGAGGTAGATATCGGAGACCCCGTAGTAATTCAAAATGGCGATTTATATAAAATGTGGTTTACTTCTTCAACTATTTATTGGATCTCTGGATTAGATAGATTTCGATTAAGTTATGCCGAATCGACCGATCTTGCCACTTGGACAAAAACCGACTGGGTACTCAAAGGAACCCCCGGAGCTTGGGATGAGGGTGGTATTGCACGAGGGCTATCTATTTTATATATAAATGGTACGTACCACATGTGGTATGGGGGGACAAATATTAATGATCTTACAATTAATCCCTATTGGCGTATTGGCTACGCTAAATCCAACGACGGAATTCATTGGAATAAGGAAAACTTGTCTAATCCGGTTATCGAGCCGACAATGCCTTGGGAGCTTAATAATGTTAGCTATCCGACTGTTTTATATTACGGCGGAATCTACCACATGTGGTATGGAGCTGGATTAGGGGACATGCCCACGCAAATTGCATATGCATATTCTAAGGATGGTATAGCTTGGTCTAAACCGAATATTAATAATCCAGTTCTTACTCTCGGTCCAAATGGTTTTGATACGAAACATATTATTCCTCACACCGTTATGTACGAAAATGACTTATTGAAAATGTGGTATTCTGGCTTCAGCACCGATGGTCATTGGAGTATCGGATATGCAACAGCATCGGGATCTACCCTCCCCACTCCGGACCCAAATACAATCCCTACCTCTACCCTTACCCCGACTCCCGTACCCACGGCGACCCCCACGCCGACACCGACTCCACCGGTACCGCCGACAAAAAGGGTAGTCGTTATACCGGGAGTCACCGCAAGCTGGAATCCTGACGCGCTTCTTAATTGTAAAATGGAAAACTATACTGGGAACTGGACGCTTTTTCACCTGGCCCGTTCCGTATACAACCCGATTATCGACGCTTTATCTCAGGCGGGGTGGACTGCAACAATCTATCCCTACGATTGGCGCAAGCCCATTATAGAAAATGAGCCTATGTTGGCTTCATACATAAACGGGCAAACAACAGGCTGGCAGGAAAAAGTAAACATTATCGGTCACAGCATGGGCGGTCTCTTGGGCCGGGCATATATCACCCGGGAACAAGATGCCAATAAAGCAGAAAAGTTCATATCCGTCGGCTCGCCGCATCTTGGGGCTGTTGCAGCATACCCCACATGGGAGGCTGGAGAAATCTGGGAAGGCGACCTCGGGTGGAAATTTCTGCTGACGACCCTTGCTAAAAGCTGTTCACTGAAAACAAAATTGGACGATCGCATAGCTGTTCAGACGTATTTTAGATCCGTCAACAACTTACTTCCCGTATTTAACTATTTAACAAATAAGTCCTCAAGTCAAAGTACTCCATATAACACAATGCAGGAGAAAAATGACTGGCTTACTAACCCGATATCATTTCCGTTTTATCATACAGTTGTCGCGACCCTTCGGGGAACGGGACAGAAAACGACCCTTGGCTACCAGGTCGGACCTGCTGGCAAACACGAAGCGCCGGGAAACTGGATAGACGGCAAACCGGTAGCAAAAACCATCTCAACAGAAGGTGACGGAACGGTTCTCATGGCAAGCAGCGAAATCCCCGCTGCTGATAACACGCGTGTTATCACAACGGACCACACGGGATTAATTTCATCTTCCGACGGTATAACGCAAATACTGGAATTTTTGGGAATTGCACCGCAGACAATCCAATCCATCGTTTCCAACATACAGCCTACGGAAACGCCACCCACTTCAGGACTCTTTATCATCGGATATCCTGCTGATTTTTGGATAATGGATCCCGAGGGTACGATCGTGAAAGACACGGAAAGTTTAAGCGTTTTTACCAACCCGAAGTCAGGCAAGTATAAATTTATGCTGATTCCGAAAAGTGAGCACACGCGCGTTGTCGTTGCACAGTTTCTCCCGATCGGAAAAATTCTGTGGAAGGAATACAACTTGACGAACCGACTACCCAAAATGAAGACGATTAAATTTGATACGGAACATCCTATCGAGGATGCGCTGATGTAGCTTACTCTATCACTTCAAGTGCTTTTTTACTGAGGGTAATCATCGCCATTGCGTCTTGAACAATCAGGTCTCGAGGTCTATATAACATGTAGTGAAACAATCCAGTATTGCCATCGACTGACCCTAGGTCTCCAAGCATCTTGAATGACGGAGTAACATTGATATCGGTAATTACACCCTCTTTGGTATACTTAAGAACTAACTGTCCACCCGTTCGTTCACCCATTGTTGGTTGACCGGAGAGCTCCAGCCAAAATCGACCCGGATTATTATCTACTGGCTCAGTATGCATCAAGTCGACTGTCATATGGTTTTGGGATAAATCAAAACCCTCCATAAGTAGATCAATTAACATGGAACTAGCTTGCGATGAGGAGATATCTTCAAGAGTTAATCCGCGGGCGGAATCCGTACGAAATTCAGGAACATCAGTTCGTTTTTGATTTGAAGGTATACTTTCGTACCACTTTTTAAGGTCCTCGACTAATTTTTCGCTCATGCGAAGGATTATACTAAAGCACTCAATGGATTGCAATAACAATCCAAATGCCAACTATGAACATGTAATTTCAGGAAAAGCCGCATTCTTGTATATTTTGGTGCGCGCATCAGGACTTGAACCTGAGACCTTTTCAATGTCAATGAAACGCTCTACCAGCTGAGCTATGCGCGCGAATCATCTCTTCCTTGACGGTCTTTATTATATCACGTAGACTTGATCTATGGATCGGATTAAACGGGCTGTAGCGGCCATTTTTGATTTTTTGCAGGGCATTGTGGTTATCATGGCAATTCTGGTCATGATCTACCTCTATATCATGTCCCCGCAGGAAATTAACGGCGCTTCCATGGAACCGAACTTCCATAACGGCGAGTTTATCCTGACCAATAAAGTGCTCTATAAATTCCGTACCCCCACCCGGGGCGATGTTGTTATCTTCAAATCCCCAGCTAACAAAGAAATCGATTACATCAAACGGATTATCGGACTCCCCGATGAAACAGTATGCCTGAGGGACAACACGCTGTATGTGAATGATCAAAAAGTCGATGAGCCATACCTTGCGCCGGATACACCCATCTATGGCGGATCGTATCTTGCGGAAAACAATTGTATTACTGTATCAGAAGGAACGTATTTTATGGTCGGAGACAACCGGCCGCATAGCTCTGATTCGAGAGAATTCGGGCCGGTTGATGAAATAGATTTCATCGGCGTGGCAATAGCACGCTACTGGCCGTTTTCACAAATGGGAGTATTCCAGCGTCCAACCTACAACATTAATTAAGAAGACTTTTTATCCCCGATGCGTTCGTGAATTGTTTTGAGAATTTTGCTGGTCGTTTCCAGATTTCCGCGGATAACAAAAACGAGCCGCGCTTCTACTTTGGACTGCGTAATTTTTACCAATCCGTTGACTGCCGTTGCCAGATCTTTGGCCATGGCATCCAGCTCATCACTATGAATGCGCTCCACGCGGTGCAGCGGTTTAATATTGGACCTGGCTTTCAGCCGGCGGGCCAAATCTTCAGCCCGGCGCACGGATGCGCTCTCCGTCAGGATTGTCTTGTAGGCCTCCACCATGAGTTTGACTTCACCAAGGCCTGCAATGGCACGTGCATGGCCTTCTGTGATGGCGCCGGAAATGATGCCGTCTTTTATTGCATCAGGGAGCGCCATCAGGCGCATGGTATTGGATACATAGGATTCGCTTTTGCCCACCCGTTTGGCAATTTCCGTCACCGGAAGTCCGAACTCTTCGATGAGGCGTTGGAATGCCTGCGCACGCTCTATCGGATTCAAGTCTTCGCGCTGTACGTTTTCGACAATTGCCATTTCAAGCATTCCCTTGGCCGTCGTCTCCCGTACGATAACCGGTACGGTCGAGAGTCCTGCAAGCTTCGATGCACGCCACCTTCGCTCCCCGGCAATCAGCTGATATCCCGCCGGAGTCTTGGCTACAACCAGGGGTTCTATAATCCCGTGTTCTTTGATGGAATTGACCAGATCATTCAGTGAATCGGGGGCGATCAAGCCGCGTGGTTGGAGTGGGTTAGACTCGATGATATTGACATCCAAATGCAAAACCTGTTGTGTGTCCGCCATGTCTTAATGAGTTGGGGCAGTCGTTTGCTTTGCCGGTACTACCGACACTACTTTTTTCCCTAATTTTTGAGTGAAATTTACCAGTCCCTTTACCACGGAATAAATCGTATAATCGCGGCCCATCCGTACTCCCGTACCGGGATGCACTTTTGTTCCTTTTTGCCGGATGATAATACTGCCCGGCTTTGCCATTTGTCCGCCGTAAATCTTTACGCCTAACCGCTTGGATACTGAATCTTTATTTCCTGCGGCTGTGCCGCCTGCTTTTACGTGTGCCATACAAAAAAATTCCTTTTCACGACCGCTTGCGGCCGGCTGTATTCTATGGGTCCAGCCAAGGTAGTATACCCAAGCATTTCACACATGTCAATAACTTTTTTCACGAAATACGTTTTCCCGTTTATATTGTAAATAGGCAGCGCCATGACGACCACGCCGCCTTTTTTCAAAACCTTATGCCAGTCCCGTAAACATCCGATATACAACTTCTCCAGGCCTTTGATGATATTTTTCACATACTGCACATCCGCTTTTTTTCCGGACTGTAGCTTCCGGGCATCACCCATATACGGCTCGGTGACGATCGCATCAACCGACTGCGGTGTGGCGATCGTTGACACGTGCACGGCATCGGCAACATCCAGACGGAATGTCACCCCCGGCACGGCCTCGGGTTTTTTGGTGAGCCAGTGCAGATTTCCGCGTGCTTTTTCCACGACCTCCGCAGATATGTCGCTCCCCATTGCATTCCAGCCCATCATGAGTGCTTCCCCGAGAATCGTCCCCATCCCGCAAAACGGATCAAGAAGCGTTTTTTGCGCAAGCGGCCGGGATATATCCCGCGACCCGTCTGCGATATTGACGACCATCCGGGCTACCTTCGGCGGAAGCATGCCTGCCACCGGGTCTGCGTACGGCCGACCGAAATCCCGCTCTCCCCAATCTTCAAACGGTTGGACGGCGATTGTTTTGCCGACGATGTAGCCGTCGTCTTGTTTCACCAGAATAAGTTCTACCAGTTTATCTTTGGCAACCACAACGCTTGAAAGCGTCGTTCCTTTACGCGCCTCCACAAACCGTGCGGAGATGCCCAGAGCACCGATACGTTCTTTTATGTCCTCAAGGAGCTGCCGGGAAGCCTTCAGCTCCTGACCGTACACGCTTACTCCAAACACCACCCGCCCGCTGGCATGCGTGATAAACGGCGCCAGAGACTCTGCGGATATAGCATTCACGCGGCCTAATGCTTCGGCTATTTTCACCGTACCGCCGAGCTTCGTGATAAACAGATCAGCGGGAAGTGCCAATGGGTGATCGCTTGCGGCAACAGACTGGCTAACGAGGCGGATATCAGGAAAAAACGTCTTAAGCTCCGCAAATGCCAGAGCCGGCACGCGCCCAAGAATAAAAATATGAGAGGTCATGGTTATACGGATACAATCTGTATTTTGGTGTACTTCGGGCGGAATCCTGTGGACTTGCGGTAGCGTACTTTAGATTTATACCGGCGGACGTTCAGCTTTTCCCCTTTTTCCTGTGCCAGAATCTTTGCACTCACTTTGGCGCCTTTGACCAGGGGGGTGCCGATTTCCGTCTTTTTGCCGCTGGCAGCAAGAAGGACGCGGTCAAACGTAACGGTGTCCCCTTCTTTTTCTTCTAAACGGTTTACCAGCAGAACGTCTCCGGATTTCACCCGGTATTGTTTCCCTGCAATTTCAACGACGACAAAAGACTCCATACAGAGGATTTTACCAAGATTTGGCGCGCTTTGCAATGAGCGTCAGCTTCGATTGCCCCGGGCGATAGCCC
Organism: Candidatus Gottesmanbacteria bacterium RIFOXYB1_FULL_47_11; assembly: GCA_001779455.1. Lineage (GTDB taxonomy): Bacteria > Patescibacteriota > Microgenomatia > UBA10105 > UBA927 > XYB1-FULL-47-11. The sequence goes on from MFKE01000001.1 coordinate 7,119, forward strand.
ATAAGAGGCCAAATGAGACGGCGGTAGACAAGAGGGAGCTGCCTCCGTAGGAGACAAACGGGATGGTGATGCCGGTAACCGGAATAAGTCCCATATTCATCCCGATATTGATAAACACCTGCGACAAAAGCATCGCAAACAACCCGAAGGAAAAAATAAACAGCCGTATATTTTCGACAGCTCCGCGGATAAACGGCGCGATAATCCGGTACAAAAGAGTCCCGTAGCCCGAGAGAAGGAGTAGTCCGCCGATAAACCCGAGCTCTTCGATGATAGTGGCAAAAATAAAATCCGTATGAAACTCCGGCAGGAACCGCAAATGTGACTGGGTGCCACGTCCCAGTCCGCGGCCGAACAGTTGTCCGCTCCCTACGGCAATCATTGCCTGTATGGCATTGTACCCGGCGCCTTTTGGATCCAGACCGGGATTAAGAAACGTCTCGATCCGCGATTTCTGATATACGGCCAGATGCGACCATACAAACGGTAAACAAAGCACACCTAACGCGCCACCCGCAACTAAAATCCATACGGGCAGCCCTCCGGCAAGTAGCATGGCGGCCCAAAACGATGCATAGACGATGCTGCTCCCTAAATCCGGCTGGCGGAACACCAGGAGAAACGGCACGATAAACAAGCCAATAAGAATGGGTAGATTACTCAGTTTCCGGGGGGAGTATTTGGTCATGAAATACGCAAATGCCAGGATAAGAAACGGCTTGACCAGTTCCGAGGGCTGGAGCTGTACCCCGAATACCAATATCCACCGGGTCGCGCCGCGGATACTGGGCCCCAGATAGGACAGAAGAAGAAATATATTGGAGAGGACATACCCCACAGGCGCAAACCACCATAAGAGCTCCGCATCAATCCGCGATACGGCAAACAACAAGACGAATGCCACGACCAGATACATGAGCTGCTGCACGAAATATTTTTCGCTTATGCTCAGAAGAATAAATAAGCCGAAGCTCCCCAGACAAAGGAGTATGATTGCGGTTACCCAGTCGAAAGTGAAAGCGTGTCTCCCCATGAAATGCCCTCAGCAAGTGTTTCTTTTTGTATGTAGGCAACAAGCTCGCCGCTGAGCTTCTCCTTATATGATGACGGAAGCTGTACCTTGATGCGCGCATCTATTGTACACCCTTTGTCTTTCCGCAGCACCTGGATTTCACGGACCAGATCCCGCGCCGCGCCCTCGGCAACAAGCTCCGGCGTCATCGTAAAATCAAGCGTTACGTCCTCAAATTCTTTTTGTCCTTTGGGCTGTTCAAATACGACCTTCTTCACATTAGTCTCCGCCATAATAACTGCCTCTATCTCCGCCGGAAGCCGGGTGGCGCCACGGTATGTAAGAGCAGCCAACGGCACGCGGACCTTCACGCCCTGCGCCTTGCGTCTTGCATGGGCCTTTTCCACGAGATGCCGCGCCCATTCCATATCCTCTTCAAGCTTCGGGTCATTGGGAGCACTACCCGGCCAGGATTCCAAATGAACGGACGCGCATCCGGTCAGATTCCGGTACATTTCCTCCGTGATAAATGGTATAAGCGGTGCAAGAACTTTGGAATATTCCGTCAGTATGGTCCAGATGGTCATATATGCATCGTCTTTGGCCCTCCCTTTTGCCGCACTCGGTCCGACACGGTCCCGGATCCTGCGCACATACCACAGCGACACGTCGCGGATAAATTGACCGGCGCGGCTTACGATCTCAGGGGTATCATATGCTTCGTATCCTTTCTCCGTCATGGCCTGTATGCTTCCGTTCATTTTAGAGAGAATCCACCGGTCCATGACATTTGTTGATTTTTCCTTTGCACCCGGTTCCCAGCCGTCAATGACGGCATAGGTGACGAAAAAGTTATACACATTCCACCAGAGAAGCAAAATCCCGCGGATCTGATTGCGGTACTCAAGCTCCGATATGCGAATATCTTCCCCATGCATCACCGGCGCGCCCAACAAATACAACCGCAGGGCATCCCCGCCGTATTTCAGAATCATCTCTTTGGGGTCCGGATAGTTGCCGAAGTTTTTGCTCATCTTACGTCCGTCCGTCCCCAGGATAACCCCGGTCACCAGCACATTTTTAAATGCATGCGAGTCAAACAGCGCCGTTGCAATGACATGCAGTACATAAAACCACGCACGGATTTGCCCCGTATACTCGACGACAAAGTCCGGCGGAAAAAATGTTTTTAAATCTAAAGTTTTGTCAAACGGATAATGCCGTTCGGCAAAAGGCGCGCTCCCTGCCTCTATCCAGCTATCAAGTACTTCCGTCACGCGTTTAGCCTTCTCGCCGCATTCTTTGCAGGTAATGTGTACGTCGTCTATTTCCGGTTTATGAAGATCAGTAATTTTGGTGCCTGATGCCTCTTCCAGTTCCTTTATGGATCCGGGGACAAACCGGTGGCCTTTCGGGCACTCCCACACCGGTACCGGACTCCCCCAATAGCGGCTGCGGGATATACACCAATCCGGCGCGTTTTCCAGACTTTTGAGATATCTGCCGTATTTAAAGTGGTCGGGGAACCAGTTCACCTGTTCATTGGTTTTCTTCATCCGGTCTTTCAGTTTCGCAACATTCACATACCACGCATCCTGCGGGGCATAATACAGTCTCGTGTGGCAGCGCCAGCACGTCGGCACGGTGTGGGTATAGGAATCCACGCGGTACAGTAATCCGCGCTTCGTAAGGTCTTGGATAACCAAGGGGTCTACGTCCAGGTAATACTTCCCGGCCCAGTTGGGTACGTCGGGCTTCATAACCCCTTCTTCGTCAACATGCAGGACGATCTGGATCTGCTCCTTCTGCATCAGCGCTAGATCTTCTTCGCCGTATGCGGCAATGGTGACAATGCCGGTGCCCTCATCTGCCGTAACAAAATCTCCGGGGACGACGACAAATGCTTTTTTGCCTTCATCGATTTTATAGAATGTGTAATGCGGCACAAATTTTTTACCGACCAGCGTCTCCCCGGAAAACTCCGCAAGAACCGTATGCGGCTTATTTGTCAGCATCTTCAGCGTTGATTTGGCAAGAATATATTTTTCTTTACTCTGCTGCACTTTGACGTAGGTTAGTTTTGGATTGACTGCCAGGGCGGGGGTCGCGATCTTATTCCACGGCGTCGTGCTCCAGGCAAGGAAATACGTATCCTTGTCCTCCGCCGTCTGGTACATGAATACGGCCGCAGGCTCGGTAATCTCCTTGTAATTATCCGCATCCATCGCCACCTCAAAATTGGAAATGGGCGTGACATCATGCGGGCAATACAGAGAAACGCGCAGCCCCTTGTAAATCAGATCCTTGTCGTACATTCCTTTAAACACCCACATCACCGATTCCATATACGACAAATCCATCGTTTTGTAGGCATTGCGGAAATCTACCCAGCGGCCGATATGCTCCACATACCACTCCCACTCGCCGGAGACATCCTGCACATACGACTTACACTCATCGATAAACTTTTTTACGCCGATGAGGCCTTCTATATCCTTCTTCCTTTTAATTTTCAGCTTCATCTCGACCTTGTTTTCCGCGGGCAGTCCGTGGCAGTCCCATCCCCATACGCGCCGGACACGGTACCCTTTCATCGTCCAGTAGCGGGGAAACACATCCTTCGGGATACTGGAAAGGAGCGTCCCGTAGTGCGGCAGTCCGGTGATAAACGGAGGGCCGTCCAGGAATGTCCAGCTTTTGCCCTGCGCGCGGTTTTCGATTGACTTTTCGAAAATTTTATTTTCTTTCCAGTATGTGATCACCCGTTCTTCCAGTTCGGGGAAATTAATCTGCGCGGTAACAGGTTGAAATGGTACCTTTGCCATGGTGATTTTTCTATTATATCAGGATACGCGGAGAGTTTGTGCCAGCTCTGCATTCGTTAACGGCGTAATCTTTGTCCCGCCGGGCAGCACCAGCGTCAAACGGTCATATTCTACACGTTGCCAACTGGCTCCGAATGGTAAATGGTTTATATTAAACCCTAATTCAGTAGCTTCTAATAAAAGACCTGATAATGCGAGCCTGTCGATACGCGGTAACAGATCATACCCCTGTTCATCCTGAATGCGCTCGCCTTCCGGAACAAAAAACATTTTTTCGTTCGATTCCACTCGTGCAGGACACATGCCCACAGTATAGCATTTCGTGTCAAACGCGTACCTATTTGGCCTCGTGGGTAGCTGAGCAACCAAACAACCCACCGTTTCCGATGGGTTGCATTAGAAATGTAATCGTCTTACACCGCGTCTTTCACGGCATCTACCACGTCTGCTACTTTTTCCTTCCCCTCTTCAATTTTATCCGCAACGTTTTCTTTGATTTCACCCACTTTGTCTTTTGCGTCGTCGATCGCGTTTATCACTTTTTTGCGGCTGTCTTTGTTAGCCAGAGCCGCCATTCCTGCAATCCCTACAGCAGCAGCACCGACTGCGGCGCCGACTGCGGCAGCTGCTCCCGGACTCATTCCGCCCTGCTTTTTTTGATCATCTGTCATATCTTTTCACCTCATTTCTTATGTCCGCCTAAGCGGATAAATCTATATTCAGCGTAGCAAACCAACGGGTATATGGCAAGAGCCGGATATTACCCTGTGCTATGATACACACGTGGACCCAATACCTGTTCTCACAACAGTCTGCCCGTTTTGTTCGTCGCCTGTTGATAGTACGGTGTTTTTCTGCCCCACGTGCGGAAAAAATGTGAAAGAAAAGCCTCTGTCAACCGGCATCTGGACACAACTGGGCGTATATGCCATCAGCATCATTCTCCCGCCGCTGTTTATCGGCTGGACGATTAAGTACCTCAAATCCTCCGATCCGGCAGCCAAACGAATCGGGATTATTTCCCTGGTCCTAACCATTGTTGCCATAGGGGTCGCCATTTGGCTCTCTCTCGCTATATCGAAGTCTATAACCCAACAGGTGAATCAACAGCTCAATCAATACCAGAATCTCGGCCTCTGAAAACTTAGTTCTGGTATACTTACTTCCATGAAATCCCGCGTTGTTGTTGTAGGGCTTATTAATAAAAGAGATAAATATTTGCTGGGCAGGAAACCCAAAAATATCGGGCCATATCCTAACACCTGGAATATCCCGGGCGGCGGAGTTAATCTTGAAGAAGAAACAGTAGAAGAAGCCTTGCGAAGAGAAATAGCCGAAGAAACTGCCATTGAAATAGATGACATTCAACATATAGGTTTTGACGAAGATACGGAGCCGGACAAACATGGCGAGATGACACATTATCTGTTTCTTGCGTTTAAAGCAACGTACAAATCGGGAACAGTAAAGCCCGGTGACGATATAAGCAGCCTTTCATGGGTTGGAAAAGACAAAATAAAAAGCCTTACTCTTAACAAACCTTCTAAAAAACTCTTCAAAAACCTCAAGATTCTTTAAAATCTGCTTACTGATGGCAGCTTGGCTATTTACGTTTGGCCTGATATAATAGGCCAAAATATGAATATAGAACAAAGCCGCCTGTATAATGTCGCCGGTCTGGATGCAACGGGAAAATCTACGCTTGCTCAAGAACTACAAAAAACGTTCAACGGCGTTATGACCTATTGTCCACCGGACTGGATGAGACCATATCGGAGTTTTTTTAATAACTCCACCGTTGACCTACGGTTTTTATACTATGCACTCAGCAATGTTTGGGTAGACAAGGCTATCGTCCGACCGCTTTTGGAAAAAGGCGGACAATATGTGTTTCAGGATCGGACATGGTTAGACACGTTGTCAGCGCATGAAGATAAGGGGGCTTCTCCATTTTGGCTTCATTTAGGAACAAAAATCGCACGAAAGGCAAGCCGTCCGGATATTGCCTTTATTATCCGCGTCGATAACATGGTCAGGCGCCAAAGAATGATGGATCGGGGTGCTACAACTCCGGACGACTTAACAAGTCTTCAGAACCAACCGGCGATGGAACAAAATTATATCAGGTGGGCGGATCGACTCCAGTGGAATGCGGTTATCTTTGATAATACCCATTTTACTCCGGATCAGGCCCGTGATGCACTCGCCAAACAAATTAATGAGCGGCATCCTTAAAACGACCCGGGTAAAACTTTTCTTATTGTAATGCTTTGAGGTTTTCCTTTGGGAACTTGATACTCTACTTGATCACCGGATCGCTTCCCCAAAAGTGTCTGCCCCAACGGAGATTCATAAGATATCCACCCGAGTTTTTGAGTGGCATCATCCGGACCCAGAAGAATAAATGTTTCATCCTCAGTTTCCCCTGTGAATCTCACTATCACACCGTTCCCAATGGCTATCGTATCAACGTCTTGTCGCGGCTCAATAATTACCACATCGTTTAGCTTTTGTTTAACGTCCGAAAGCATTCGTGACGTCAGATCGACCTGCCTGGACGCCTCTTCATAAGCGAAGTTATCGTGATATTCGTCGCCTTTTTCTATAGCCGCTCCCATCTCCAACCGGCGACGCATGAGATCTTGCTGTAAACTCACCAACCGCCGCTCCATAACTTCTTTTGTGAAGCTCGTCATCATGTGTATTCCCTGACGTCTATCCTTTTCAAATTTATTATTCATAAACAGATTTCCTTTTAAGGTAACAAAGGTACGCGTTTATCGGATGCTATATGTTCCACGCCAAATTCGGTGACGGATAAAGATGCCGTTCTCACAGCCAACTCTAATGCAGTTTCCACTGAAAAACCCCTGGCGCGCTGAGCTAAAAATGCTCCCGCAAGCACATCTCCTGCTCCGGTTGTATCAACCGGAACAACCGCCGGAGCCGGTATAATAATTACCTCTTTGCCGTGTATGTAAGCAGCGCCGTCTTTGCCTTTTTTAAGTACAATAGGCGCATCAAATGCAATATCCCCCAGCTGACGGACAATTTCATATTCTACTTCATTTGCGAAAATTAAAGAAGCCCTGCGAAACATTTGCCTGGTCAATTCCGGGGATTGTATTACAAATTCCTCAAAACTATCGACAGAAACGTGCGGGTGACCGGCTAACACATCCAGCCATGTTAATGCATGATCAGGAAGTTGCGTCGGGAGGTGAATAAATTTTGCCGACATATATGTATCCGGCAATATTGTCGTCTCCAAAAAGCCGGCCACTCCCCGCTGAGCGGAAAATTCTCTTGTATTATCCTCGTGCTGTGTCAAAACAAATCTACATGTTGCCCCGCCATCTACTACCCTGACCCCTTCTATGTCAATTCCTTTTTGTGAAAGGAGTTCCATGTCAAAATCACGGCCAACCTTCGCCACGACGCCAACCTTCTGGCTAAACCGTGCCGCTCCGACCGCAGAATAATACGCGGCTCCGCCGGGCGACACTTTATTTCCCATCGGAGTAATATCCTGATTCCATGCTATGTCCCCAATGATTGCTACATCGAGCTCTTTCATAACGAAATAGGTTGATCGTCGTAACTTTTATCTCTATACACCGTAATATTTTTTAACCCTAATCGATGAGAAACAGTGAATACGTCCAACACATCCTGAACCGAAGCAGTCGCCGGTAAATTCACTGTCTTGGAAACCGCCTCGTCATACACCACGCTAATTGCCGCAACCATCAATAGTTGATCAATAAATGGAATTTCTTTAACTGTTTTAAGAACATCCTCATCCGGAAGCAATCCCTGTTGAAATGTCCCCTGTTTACGCGCCCGGTCCAATACATTTTCACTGACGTCGTCTATCCGTTGTTGCAAAAACGATGTAATAATCCTTTCCGTTCCTTCATTCAGATTATGCAATGAAAACAACGGCTCAATGCTCGACGTCGCGCCTAAAAGAATTGACGTCCGCCCCGTCGGGGGGAGTGCTGTGGTTAATATATTTCTCAAATATCCCGTTCTTTTTATATATGAAGCCAACGTTAGCCATGCCCGCCTCGACACGGAATAGGTCGGGTGCCTTGCGTATCGCGACTCAATAAATCCGTGATAATATTCATTGTTCACGTGATCAGCCATTGCGCCACAGGACCCGCGCTGTTGAGCCAATTGCACCGATGCTACTTTTGACGCAAAATTGATGCTTGCAAGCATATTTTGTGCTACCATTCTGCCCTCCGCGGATCCGTAGGGAATCCCCAGCTGAATCAGTGTATCGGCTAATCCGCATACCCCGATACCGATTTTCCGCTTCAGTGTGGCGAGCCGCTGACTCTCTTCATCGGGGAAACCTTTACGACTTATCTCGATTGCATTATCCAACGCTCTGCTCATCACCATCGTTGCTTCTGATAATCTCTTATAATCTATACCATCAGGTGTCACAAATTTGGAAAGATTTATGTAGCCAAATTGACACGTTTCTCCCGGGGCCAATCCCATTTCAGAACACGGCGGCGCTGATGTATATGAACTTATGTTTCGTATGGGATTATCGCGATTCATCCGCTCCAAAGAAATAAGCCCGGGGTCTCCGTTATGATGAGCGCATTCAGCCATTTCTTCTAATAATCCATGCGCATCCACACGTGTACCGTCGGCTAACCTATAAGATGTATGTTCTATTGCAGCCTGCATAAACTCTTCGCTTACATCAATAGAAATATTAAAGTGTTTCATCGAAGTGTCTCTTTTTGCCCGAATAAAATCCCGGATCTTTGGGTGGGAAACGTGCAAATTGCCCATATTGCCGATGTACCGATCATACTGTCCGGAAGCGGTTTCCTTGGCCGACAGATCGTTTAACCATGTGAGCAACCCCACGGGATCGTCATATGGGGTAAAATCGAATCCCGATCCCATATTTTGCCGGTAATAATTTCTAATTCTGGCTGCCGCTTCATCCGGCTTTCGTAAATCTACCGGAATAACCACACAGGAAGACAATGCGGCCTGTGTATATTCCGATCTCCCGGCGTTGGTAAGGGTCGGAGTACCCGGAGAAATAGCATGGTCGAGCATAAAATTAGTGAATACCTCCTTATTTGTCCGGGTTTCTCCGGGATCAGTATTCCACGTGGACTCAACAGCAAATAGAGTGTTCACGACACGCTCAAACATGTGCGCTGAAGTTTCTCCGGGTCCCAAAATTTTTCCCTTAGCCAACATGGTTGTCACTCTTGCTGAAGTTTCGAATTCTCTCATAATCTTTATTGTTCGCAATTACTATGCATCCAAAGACGGGAAAATACTATTTGGGTTGTATGGCTCAGATACCCGAAGAACCTCCGGGTACTAACTTCCGCTGTGCTGCACACGCAATAAATCTTCCAATGGGGTATGTACGCAACTCTCCCGACGTTACGATGTCATAAACAGTTAGCCCTGATTCCTGATCGTCCGCCTGCCGCCACAAAAGATGGGAAAGGGATTTTACCTCAGTCTCGTTAATTCGTAAGGCAATAATCAACATAGGCATAGTAGGTTTATTTGAGGCGTTTTGTAACCTCCCGACAGTTTCAGACAAATTATCGCAAATAATGATTGCACCGTCGTGTGTACCCGCTTTACTCTGATCTTCACTCCACGCTTCGTATGACATAACAGCTTTCTCCGTAATTTTAGCTTGAAGCAACTCTTCCACTCGGCTAAATGCAGATTTACGTGATGAAAGAATTAGTTGTGCCGGTGCAACAACTAAAATATCAATCCCTGTCGGGACGACTTCCTGTTTGCGGTCAACGGCTGGTGCTTCCGGACTCCTACGAATCATATGTATGGATTATATCCGTTTAAGGCTTCCTGTCAATCTTTCTGACGGCACCGAGAACCAACGGCAACGCGGACTACGCATTGCCTTCGTCGCCGCGCGCTAATACGAATTGGTCCGCCTGTTACACGGAAATTTCCCTGTATATCCTGCAACTGTTTGCACATTAAAACTTATAGTGATAGAATCCGGTTCTATGAATACAGAAACATTGACGCCCTTGCCTGAGATATATTTCAGGTCTCCACGAATACGCGTCAATCTCCCGTTTCCGTCATGGGTAGAAACAGATAATGTGGGCATTAACATTCCGCGGACGGAACGGTTGATGAACCTTGGAGGTATACGTCATATTCGGTTTGTAGGAGACGTAGACGGTGAACATACCACTGCCGTACCTGTAAGCGTAGGACTCAATACAGACGGATCGCAAATTGCAGGAATGGGCAGTCTACGGGAATCGGTAAAAATGCAAACACTGGAGCAGGATGGCGCCCCAAGTCATCGCTCAAGCTTTCGAAATTCAGAATGGACCTCTGCAACAATCCGGATCAATCTCAATGAAATTCAACGCCAAATTCATGATCAGAATAAAAACCTCCGGAATGCCGCGTCATGGACACCATACCTAGACAAATCACTTCGCTGGGGCATCCGGAAAGCGGGAAATGAACACTTATTGACGAATTTTACGGCTAGACAAAAAATTATGTTGTTCTTAATCAATATACATAATAACTTACTGTTTTCTTGTAATCTATCAATCCCCGACATCCTAGCCAGAGACGTTCCTACACTACCGAATCCCGGAATTATTTTGCTCTGTACGGGATTTAATTTATTTTTTTGGGCACTACCCGAAAGGATGCTTCGGGGAAAAGACGATGGTTCCGGTTCAGGCTATCGGTTCTCCTCGTTTCCCGGATATGAAATAGACCGCGCCGCAGTACTCCAAGTATTGTCCCGAACAAAACGTGTTGTGGCCCCCATTAGGTAAAACGGACACTGTCACACATTCACCGGGCAAGCGCCTGGTAGATAATAGCCAGATCCCATCCGATAATGAGGAGATTAATAATAAGCGTCGTTGTGGTCAAACGGTTATTCCGGTGCGCCATGTAGGTAACCCACGCAATCAGGATGATAGACACAATAATCCCGATGATTTTATACATGAGGGGCATGGGGACGAAGCTGATAAGGATCGCAATCACCCACACAGCAATCATCGCCTGATTCTCCATACCATCAGTGTACACCATGACCATGTGGCACACAAAGGCAACGGGGTATTGACAGAACTTTCCGGATATTGCATACTTTTCTTTGCCGTATGAAAAAGTATGACAGGATTGCCCGAGGCAAGGACCGGCTCACCATTTCGCTTCCGCTTGACCTCTTAACCAGTCTGGATAACGCAATCGACGGCAAGGAGATCCGCAACAGATCCCATGCCATTGAGCATTTTCTGCGCAAGTCCCTCAAACCATCCGTCACCAATGCCGTTATTCTTGCCGGGTCCCCGGTGCAAACAAAAACGCCTCCCTGCCTTACCACAATCGACGGACGGAACCTTTTGGATATTACCCTTGAACACATTGCCGCGGCCCGTTTCAGGAACGTATATATGCTGGCCGGATCCTCTACCGGTACACTGAAGGCGTCCGT
>MFKE01000002.1:0-16038 GCA_001779455.1 Candidatus Gottesmanbacteria bacterium RIFOXYB1_FULL_47_11
GATTTACTTCTACCGTAGGCACCTCTTTACCGCTGGGCGGCGGCGGGGGAGTCGTCGAAATTGCAGGAACAGGCGCAGTGGTGTATGCGCGGTATACGGTCAGTCCCCGCCAGGCAATCCACAAACCACTGGTAACCAGGAGCAGAATAAGGATAATAAATATTTTTTTCACCGGGAAGATTTTTTGACGAGTTTAGCAACGTAGACAATTTCGCGGACTTCTCCTTCGTTCGTCTCAATTTCCGTGGAACCGGATAGCCTCTGGTATTCGCGTAAATAATCCGACAGCGCGCCGTCTGCTTCTTTGATTTCCACAGCCAGATCTTTTACCTTATCGGCAAGCGATTTATTGGCAGGGAGCTGCATGATCTGAAATTTGGTTTTTGATTTCTGCTGCGCCGCCTTTTTTGCCTCCTCTGCGTGCAGCCGGTAGGTTTCGTCATTCTGCAGTGCGCTTTCCAGCATCTCACGCTGTTTCTTAATCTCGGATTTTTTGCGGTCCAAATCCGTGATGTAATTTTTCACGGTGGTCTCCAGCTCAAGAAGAATGTCTGCTCCGGATTGGGTTGCATCTGTATCTGCCATAGAAGATTACTATACAGGGAAAAATACGCGGAAATCAAGAGGGAGCATATTTGGAAAGCAGACTCGTCAGTACGTCCGTGAAGGAAATACCGTTGAGGGCCAGTACTTCCGTGAAGGGCAGCCCTTTGTCCGGGCCGAATGCCGTATTGGGATTGCAGTCGGTGAAATAACAGGTTCCGGATGCGTCCACACGGATATCAAATTTTGCATAATCCTTGAAGCTCAACCCGTTAAATGTCCGGACAACAAGCGGCGCGAGCTTGGCCTCCAGCTGCTCATCCACGGCTTTATACCGGTAGGATTTTTCGTCTTCGTAGCTTTCGAAACTGGTAAACTCGTGTTTGCCGTCGGGCTTTGTACGGAAGACCTTCTCACCCATAAACACATGGTTTTTCGTGCCGTCGTCAAATACGCAGGCCGTAATTTCCGTTCCGTCGATAAACCGCTCGACGACAACCGGAATTTTGTACCGGGTAAGCATATCATCTACTTTTTTCTGCGCGTCTTTCGCCGTTTCCTGAACGGCTTTGTTGTCAATTCCCACGGATCCGCCGCTTTCGTTCAGTTTGACGATAAGGGGGACGGCAAGAGACGGATCAATCTGGGTGCCGGAGCGCCGGATAAACTGAAACTGGGGCGTGTCAATCTGGTAGGAAATGAGAAGATGCTTGGTAAGATTCCGGTTGTTGCCGATAACAAGCCCTTCCATGCCGGCACCGGTATAGGGAATGTTGGAAAGCTCCAGAGCCGCAGGGACGGATGTTTGCAAAGAATCCCTGCCCTTTAGCGTATCGACAAGATTAAGCACAAAGTCCGGTTTGTCAATCAAAAGATTGGTTAAGAGGTACTGGTCGCCGGGGTAAAGTTTTGCAGGGATTTCCAGCTTTTCGATACATTTGTGCACCTCAGCTGCACGCGCAACCACCTCATATTCAGCCTCATATGCATCTTTGGTCGGAAACATTTCGCGTGCAACGGCTGAATGGGCGATAGCAACATGTTTAATTTTTTTCAGCGCATCGCGGTTGATGGCGAGCTCGACTTTTTCTTTTGCTTTCGCTTCTCCGACCAATACCTGATTTGCCATAGATTTATTATGCACACAGTTTGCGATTTTCACAATAGTCATGGGTTGTTATTTTGTGAATTGTATGGTATACTCCAAGATACAGATGTATTCAAATCATACATCTGCTTAGTAAGGTATCGTTTGCGAAGTGCAAGAGAAAAAACGCCTCAATTGATTTTTTATAATCCGCGTCTTTTCCCCATTTCAAGGATTTTTCCGAAGTAAGCAGTTCTATTGTTTGAATACTGTTGTCTATGAAACAATCATTCCGTCAATTCCGGCCCGTGAGAAGTGTTCCCAAACACATGCTTTTGGCGGCTATAGCCCAAAGCAAACAAGGGGGAAGACCGGTCACGACGGAACGCGTTGCCACACGGACGTTTGACTCGCTTGCTCTCCACCCGACACTTCTTTCTAATATCCGCGCAAAAGGATTTATCAATCTTACTCCCGTTCAGGAGCAGGTAATTCCCGCGATTATGGAAGAGCGCGATGTTATCGGTATGGCCAACACCGGCACAGGCAAAACCGCCGCATTTCTGATACCGCTCATCCAGAAGATAACGGACGACCGCGCCCAGCGTGTGCTGGTCGTTGCTCCGACGCGGGAACTCGCGTATCAGATCCACTCTGAACTCCGGGATTTAGCTCGGGGACTGTCTATTAGGAGCGCTATGTTAATCGGCGGAGCAAATGAATGGCGCCAAAAAGAGGATGTACGCAGCGATCCGCATGTAGTTATTGCTACCCCCGGACGTTTGAAAGATTTTATCCAAACGCATGTCATCCGGCTTTCGGGCTTTCGCAACGTTGTCCTTGATGAAGCAGACCGCATGGTAGACATCGGTTTTCTGAATGATATTAAATACTTTATCTCTCTCCTGCCCTCAGCACGGCAATCACTATTCTTTTCTGCGACCATTACCGGTAAGGCCGGTGAACTGCTCTCCGGATTTGTCCGAAATCCGCTGCGGGTATCCATTCAGTCAGAATCAGACAAGACGCACATTGCTCAGGATGTGGTCTACGTACCGCGTGACTCAACAAAGATAAATACGCTTCATGATCTTGTTAAAAAACAGGAGTTTTCTAAAGTACTGGTGTTTGGGAGAACCAAACACGGCGTGCAAAAAATTGCTGATGAGCTTTCGCGGCGCGGCGTAAAAAGCGGCGCAATCCACGGAAACAAACGCCAAAATCAGCGGCAGTATGTCCTGAACCAGTTTATGCACAATCAAATTCAAATACTTCTTGCAACAGATGTAGCAAGCCGCGGGCTGGACATTCCGGATGTGACCCATGTGATTAATTACGATCTTCCGGAAACCATGGAGGATTATGTGCATCGAATCGGCCGCACCGGGCGGGCAAATAAACACGGTGTGGCGTTGACCTTTATGGACTGATAGTGTATAGTGAATATATAATCCAACACACTTCCAACAGTAATTACTCCGTCACCAACCAACGCGATTTAGTACTGGATACTGCTCAAAATCTCACGCAGATTGGGCATTGGGCCAAATGCAGCCTTGCCAAGGATGAACAACGGATTGCGCTCTTCCTGAAGCTGACACGCAAAAACTTAAACGCGCTGTCCGGATTTCCGCTGTCGCCGAAATTCAACCGTGAATTTCAATTGTTTTGCGTGTCATTTACTGCTCTTGAGGCGGAATATTGTGCGGGGCTCACCAAGCCTGCCGTCTGGGCCTCGGGAGTACTCACCTGGGCATCCACACTGACGCAAAGTGCCAGCTTACTCTGATCCTATTTCAGCCATTCGACATATGTACATCCCGTTGCCTGGCGTGTAGCCCTGTCCCAGCCTGCGGTTGAACACTTTTTCATCTTCTTGCCCGCGTTTGTAGTGAAAAGCACGAGAGCGCTGCCGCAATCCGGACAGACTTCCTCCAATTTTTCCGTCGTCCCGTTGATCCACTCGACATAATCGCATCCGGTTGCCTTTTTGGCGTCTTTGTCCCATCCGCCTGTTGAGCATTTCTTGAGCTTTTTCCCGAAACGGGTTACGGCAAGGACGAGTGGACTCCCGCATTTGGGGCATTTCTCGTCAAGCGTCTCAGGCGGCACTTCCAACCATTTTACGTACGGACACCCCTCGCTTTTGTGTGTCTCCGCATTCCAGATATTTTTGGTGCACCGCTGCAGCTTTCGCCCGGTCGGCGTTTCGCTAACCTCAGCAAGCGCACTTCCGCATGTAGGACATATTTCATCAGTCATAAAGTATAGAATACACTGTTTTGCAGAAACGTACAATTCCAATTTTTCCTAATTTTTGGTAGAATTGAGTGAGTTCGGAAGCGCCCCCTTCGTCTAGCGGCCTAGGACAACGGGTTTTCAGCCCGTGAATCGCCGGTTCGAATCCGGCAGGGGGTACATACAAAAAATCGCTCGGCATAGTCCAAGCGATTTTTGTATCTCCTGTTCGGTGAGAACCCGTGCCCGGTGGTGCCGCTTTGAACGAAGTGAAAAGCTAATACCCTTGGGGTAAATCCGGCAGGGGGTACACGTATAAACCTATAGTTATTGTCATTAACAACCAGATTTGATATAATCTGCCTCAATGACAGAAATTCCTTTAACCGTTAAAATACGTGCTCATCACTTACCTGATATCCAAAGTCAGGTTAAGAATGGTCAACCCGATTCGCTACCCGCATATATTCCGAAAGGAATTCGTGATTCTAATGAAGAATTAGTAAACCTTATTTTGTTAGGCGCGGCAATTGAAGTCGTTAGAGATCAACCTGATCTTATATGTTTAGCGTGTTCACTGTTAGCAACATGCAATTTTAAAGATCCTGAAAGTTAGTTGTAAGTCTCATTCTACGTAACTTCGAACTAACATCCGATGGAAAATAGCCTCGTAATTACAGATCATCTGTTGGAAATTGGGGAGCATGTGGGTACAAGTAACCTATAGTTTGACATCGACTTCAACTTCAGCTATATTTAATCTACAAATAACAGCTATGACGCCTATCAAAGACAATGAAATAATTTTAACTCCCGATGATTATCTTAAAATGATGACCGACACACAAGGCAATCGACCTACTGCTTGGGCTCGATCACTAGCTGGATTAGTTACATTAGGAGTACTTCCAGAAGAAGAGGCAATTAATTATGCCAATACACTTGCCAAAGCTGCTCAAGACCAAAGTGATGCTTTTTGGGCAGCACATAATACAAAAATCATTAAGTGGAAAGAGTCAAAACACTAATATTTTAGAATTGAAAAGTGTTCCAATTTCGTCCCAACACCTGTACAAATTAGCGCCTTTGTCTATCTAACTGAATTTTTGAATATAGCCGATATAAAGAATTAGCAAGCTCTGTTTCGGTTAAGCCACAATCTATTGGATCTAACGCCTTTGACTGCCAATGTTTCAAGCTACCATTTTCCCAATGTAATTTTTTTATAGAAATTGAATGACTTGTAGAACAGCGAAAATGATGAGGTCTATCAGTTGAGAATGCTAATTCAACCGTGTACTGTCCGACAAAATCAGATGAAGTAAATCTATCTCCGCCTGAACCAATAGATGATTTTTCCATTCTTCCTAAAGTCCACGTATTTTCATAACTTCCACCTTCTATAGAAAAACCTTCACCCAGCACAGACGCCATATCACTTAAAACTTTCTCAACGATAGGTGAAATCATCTTTATAGCTTTAAATCTCTCGGTATCCTTTTGATTTTGAATATCCCTTGCATTTTTCGCAATATTCCATTGGTCTATTTGCCTTTGAGTTTCAGCTCTTTTTAATTCAAGTTCTTGATTTTGTGCAGCTATTTGTTGGCTTTTAATTGTTTCAAATATGTTCGCCATATTAATCGTATTATATCAAACTATGTCAACTTACGCTTAAAAACTCAAATTAATTGATTTCGAACTGATATCTGACTAAATATAGCCTCGTAGCTAGTGATATAACCTTCGAAATTAGAGAGTATTGGGGATGCAAAATACGCTCAATTTAGCCTCAAATTATGTCTTGAATCTCGTTACTGATGTGCGGGTTCCGGGGATAGTCACCTCTTTTTTATCCTGTTCAAGTTTACCAGCGTCATAGATTACTCCGTCTGGCCCCACTACTTGTTCTAATTGAAGAAAACCGTTCCGTGTTTCAAGCCAGAAAGCTTTATAGAGCCATGTATCATTCTTGTGCTGCATTTCAACAGCTCCCTTTCTTCCATCTGCAGACACAAACGTTCCTTTAAAAAAAACATAACGCTCTCTTGAATGTTGTAACTGCCATTTTCCATCAGGTAGAATTGCATATTGCTGTTGATCATCAATGGTGGTGCCTTTTAATTTAATTTGTAAGTCTATGCCGTTTATTCGACCATTGATAAAACCGTTATGATCGTGAATTCCTTCATCCACACCATTCCAATCAAACGTAGTAAATTCCCGATTAATTCCTTGTGGAGGCGGCTGTTCTCCGAAAGCACGCGCAATAGCGTCAAAAGCCTTTGTAAACCGTGGCCAGAGTTGAGAGGTTTCAGCCCGCTTCGCTAACGCACTCTCCTCCTGATCGGACGTCGGTCCTTGAAGTCGTCTTAATAACTCACCGGTTCTACTCATGGAGAGGATTCTACTACTATAAACGCTGCAAATACAAATCATCCAGCCACGGATCAACTTATACTCACCAACTTCAAACTAAAATTTGCTGGGATCGGGTCACACACTACAAACGTATTTCGAGCTCGATTTCGTCGCGAATAGGAATTTTATCATTTCCTAATAATGGAATTGTTGGTTTAACTTTCCGTTGCTCCTCCATAACGTTTGTACGAACCGCTTTAATAACAAACCCGCGTTTCTGATAAAAACGAAGTGCCTGCGTATTATCGTTAGTCGTCATTACCCATACACTGGTACAACCGTCTGTTTTCGCAGTTTCCTTCACGCGTTCAATGAGCGCCGTGCCGATTCCATGGTTTTCTATGGCACAATAAAGCGCCACTATTTCACGCGAACCTCCTCCTTGTGTATACGACACAAATCCGACTGGTTTACCGTTCAACTCACCGATGCAATTGGGCAATTCCACAATATTATACGTATGCTCTTTGCTGATAATCTGAACGGATCCCCACAATCTTGTAGCTATATCTGTAATCCAGCCATCATCCGTCGGTATTTTGTCTCTCAATTGAAAAGTTTGTTTCATGCGAAGTAGCAATTTATTCCACAAATTATTCAACAGGGTGAGGCCTTTGAAACCGTTTTGCCAGCTTTGCGTTTGTTTGGATGATATGCGCGTTGTCTGTGACAACAACGGGACCCATACGAGCAGACGGAAACGTTGCTTCAAGCACGCGAGAAATGAGGTAATCCGCTTCAGCCTCCTGATGACGTCTCATCGCTTCCAGCGTATACCCATATACCGTAGCCTCATCTGTTACTTTCCCATTTTCTATTACCTGCACACGGGCACCTAACCACAAGAAACCCGCATTTTTTTTGACGACATGAAACGTATGTCCAAGAGTATCCACACCGCTCTGCACTTCATGATTTTTGTTTCCCATAGATTCCTTTCAAAACGCGTTGACGAGAAGATAGTAGTATATTTGCTTCTTAAGGTCAAATCGGACAGCGCTTTTTCAATATCTGCTATGATTATTGTATGCCTGCCACTCTTTTCTATATTCTAAGTCTTTTTCTCCTTATTCTCATTTTCTCCGGAGTACTACTATATTTGCGCCACGCTCAGAAGAAAAAACAGGCGGAATATGAAAGCAGGATCAGCCGTTTGGAGCAGGATCTTGCCGCAACCGGCGCGCGGGCTCAGCAACAGCTCGAACATCTCAAAACTATCGAGGGGACAACGGAGTACGAAAAATATGCCGGGCTCGCGCTTGCCCAAACGGATCTGGCCGTTGTTATTATCGATAAAAACGGGATCGTGAAGTTCGTCAATGACCGCGCAGAGCCGCTTCTTGATCTTGCGGCTGCTGCGGGCAGTTCGTACAAAGACGTCATTCATGTACGCGCTGCGGGAGGGGGAGACAATTTTGCTCCCTTTGAAGCTGCGTTTGCGGGGCATGTTGCACATTTATCCGACGCCAGTGAGCTCACCGGACCGCACGGAACCATCCCCGTGATAGGCACCGTTGTCCCCCTTATGGAGGACAGTACGGTTACGGCTGTCGTCTTTATATTTGAGGACAGCAGTAAACAGGTGGCGCGGGTGAAAGAAGAGCGGGCATTCTTTTCCGCCGCCGCCCACGAACTGCGCACGCCCCTCACTGTCATCCGCATGACCGTATCGCTCTTACTGGAAAAATTCGGATCACTGCCCAAAGAAAAAATCATGGAACACCTGCGCAGAACCGATGAAACGGCCGAAAAGTTGGTCAAACTGGTAAATGATTTTTTAAATATTTCACGGATCGATCAGGGCAGGCTGGAAATACATACGGAGAAGTTTGACATGGTTGCCCTTACCGATGAGGTTATTGCTAATCTTGCACTGTTGGCCAAAGAACGAAGCCTGTATCTTAATCACGAGATAGCAGGGACACAGCGCATGGTGGCGGGGGACCGCGCAAAGGCCGCGGAGATACTCTCAAACATCATCGGCAACGGGCTGAAGTATACGGTAAAAGGAGGACTGACTATCGCCCATACAACAGTGGGCGGCACGCTTTCAACGACAATAACGGACACGGGAACAGGCATTCCGAAAGAGTCGCAGAGCCTGCTCTTCAAGCGCTTCGGGCAAATCGGGGAGGCACGTGCACAGCAAAGCGCCAAAAGCACCGGTTTGGGTTTGTATATATCCAAAAAGCTTGCGCTCCTTATGCACGGAGATGTGACACTGGTGAAAAGCGAGCCGGGAATGGGCTCGACATTCATGTTTACTCTGCCCTTAGGCTGAAGCAAGAAACTCCTGGATTTTGTTGATCACCTTATTCGGGGTATAGTCGCTTTTGATCATGTATCCGCGTGCCCCCAGCGCAATTGCCTTGGCGATCGTTGTTTCCTGTCCGACATTAGAAAGGATGACAATCATGCCGTTGGGCGAGAGGGGAGGCGTTTCTTCTTTCATTTTCTGAAGGATCGTGAGGCCGCTCATTTTCGGGAGCATGATATCCAGAAGCACCAGGTCGTATCCGCCGTGAAAGATCTTTTTATATCCTTCTTCTCCGTCGGCGGCATTTTCGACAAAAAATCCTTCATCCTGAAGGATTTCCACGTATAGATCCCGGAGATACTTGTCATCCTCAACGATAAGTATTTTTTTAACCGGCGCTGGTTGTGTATCCATTCTCTGTTTATTATACCTATCAATCCGCAACTTGCAAATTGATCTACTTTACATCAGTTGACGGGTTATCATTTCGGGTATATTTTGGTAATAGATATTCCCATAATACCTATGAGCGAGGTTATAGACGAAAAGGTTTCGGTTAATCTTTTGAGTAACCACATGAAGGGCAACGCCTCTCCTACATCGCTCTATTGGCGCGGGCGGCGCTACACGCTATCCCAAATAGGGCTCCACCACACGGTGCGGGAAGGGCGGACGCTCGTGCATATTTTTTCGGCAACCGACGGAACGACGTTTTTTAAACTTAAACTGGACACCGAAACACTCGCATGGAGACTTTTGGAGCTGGACCATGATATTTAATCCCGTGCCTCCCACCCTCATGCATGTGGATCTCAATTCCTGCTTTGCCAGTGTCGAGCAGCAGGCAAATCCGCTTTTCCGAGGACGTCCTCTGGCAGTTGCCGCATACACCACCGGACGCGGATGCATTTTAGCCTCTTCGCGGGAGGCAAAAGTGCTGGGAATCAAAACCGGTATGAGTGTAGGAGAGGGCAAGTCGATATATCCCAAGCTTATTGTCCTGCCGCCGGATCCGCCCAAATACCGGGCGGTAAATCGCGCATTATTTCAGGTGCTTTCCTCCTATACGCCGGATATTTCTGTTGAGTCCATTGACGAAATGGTGTTGAGGGTGCCGGATACAAGAAATATGGTATACGTGGCAAAAGAAATAAAAAAACGTATTACGTCAGAAATAGGCGAGTGGCTTACCGTAAGTATCGGTATTTCGACGAATAGATATTTGGCAAAAGTAGGATCCGGCCTCCATAAACCGGACGGGTTAGACGTGATTACAGCACACAATATTCAAGAGATTCTCTCAAGACTCCGGCTTGAGGATTTAACGGGAATTAAAGAGGGGAATGCCAACCGGCTGCATCTTGCAGGCATTACCACGCCCCTGGCTTTTTTTATGGCACCCGCGGATGAGTTACAAAGAGCATTCCGGTCAATCGTAGGGTATCAGTGGTGGGTGAGGCTGCATGGATATGATGACGGGCAGTGGGGGCGGGGTCTGCCGAAAAGTTTCGGCCAGTCATTCGCCATGGGACATCCGCATACACCGCAGGAGCCGCAAAGTCGCCAAATTCTCACCCAGTTGGTCGTCAAAATGGGCAGGAGGATGCGCGCGGACGGGTTTACGGCACGCGGCATCGGTATTTCCTGTTATTTTCGCGATCATACGTCCTGGAGCGGGCGATATATACAAAAAAATCCGTGTTTTACCGACCAAGACCTTTACGCCCATGCCGTACGCCTCCTTGGTAGCGCACCCGCCAGACAAATCCGCATTCTCGCCGTCTGGACATATCAATTATCACAAACGTTGTACACGCAGGAAAGTTTACTGGAGGGAGACCAAAAAAAACAGCATCTGACACAGGCCTTAGATACCATTGCCGACCGGTGGGGGGAGTTTATGGTCACCCCCGGGCGGATGATAAACATGGAACAGAAAGTCCTTGACAGAATCGCATTCGGCGGGGTACGCTAGAGATCATTACAAAAAATCAAGAGTGGCGGTGAGAGATCTTGCTCGATGACCCGTCCGACAACCTTTCCCCGTAATGACGGGGTCAAGGTGCCCCAACAAGATATGATTTGCCTGAAGGAGGAAAACTATGAAAACCTATTTCACTTCTGAATCCGTTGCGTCCGGTCATCCCGATAAAATTTGCGACCAGATTTCCGATGCCGTATTGGATGCGGCATTGGCCCGGGACCCCATGTCGCGTGTGGCAGTTGAGACGCTGGTTACCGTCAACCGTGTGGTTATGGCAGGAGAGGTCACCTGTCCCGCAAGCCTTGCGTACGAAAACATTGCCCGAAATGTAATACGGTCGCTGGGGTATACCAAAAAAATATATAACTTTACCGATTCATCCCCGATATCCGTGTATATTCACCAGCAGTCTCCGGATATTGCCGCAGGGGTAGATGACGGCGGGGCAGGAGACCAGGGCATGATGTTCGGCTATGCCACGCGGGAAAGTAAGGAATATATGCCCATCCCCATTATCCTTGCGCACCGGCTCGTGCAGCGTATGGACGAAGCGCGTGAGAAAAAAATTCTCCCGTTTCTCCGGCCGGACGGAAAGTCGGAAGTAAAAGTGTGCTACGAAAACGGCAAACCGGTATCCGTCGAACACGTAGTCATTGCCGTCCCGCATGAGCCGGGAGTGACAAATGAAGAATTGACCGCAAAACTTATTACAAAGGTTATTACGCCGGTGCTTTCTGCCTATCATTTTAAAACACCCGTACGCCCCCGTATTATCGTAAACGGCAGCCGCGGCCGCTGGGAAATCGGCGGTCCCGCCTCCGATACCGGGGTAACCGGACGCAAAATTATCGTAGATACCTACGGGGCCTTTGCACGCCACGGCGGAGGAGCCTTCAGCGGCAAGGATCCCACCAAAGTGGATAGGAGCGGCGCCTATGCATGCCGTTTTGTTGCCAAAAACATTGTTGCGGCAGGACTTGCTGACCGGGCAGAAGTACGCGTCGCTTATGCCATCGGACAGCGCGAGCCGATTGACCGGGAAATCGAAACGTTCGGGACAGAGAGGAAAAACCGTTCCGTCATCGAAGATTTTGCATGGCGGCTGTTGGATATGTCCGTATCCGGTATTTTAAAACGTCTGAATCTGCGCCGCCCGATCTACCGCGAAACGGCACGGTACGGACACTTCGGACGTGATGGATTTCCGTGGGAAGCTGTGCTACAGTAGGCTCGATGAATGATGAGCGTCCGCTTGCGGATATTCTCCGGCCTAAGACGTTGGATGAGGTGATTGCTCAGGAGCATCTCGTCGGTAAAAACGGGATTATCCGTAAACTTCTGGCAACGGGATTTCTCCCCTCGATGATTTTTTGGGGCCCGCCCGGGTGCGGCAAAACAACCCTTGCACAACTCCTGGCTACGCTTACCAATTCCTTTTTTGAATCGCACTCTGCGGTGACTGCAACACTTGCCGACGTACGCCGGGTTATAAAACAAGCCGGTGAGCGAAAAAACCTGTCCGGCCTGCGTACAATTCTGTTTCTTGACGAAATTCACCGGTTCAACAAAGCCCAGCAGGATGCGCTTCTCCCTGCTGTTGAGCACGGGACGGTCATATTTATCGGCGCAACCACGGAAAACCCGTCGTTTGAAGTTATTTCACCGCTTTTATCCCGCTGCCGCGTGCTTGTCCTGAAACGGCTTGAGGAAGATGAACTGAAAGAGATTACCGTACGCGGTCTTACGTATCTGCATAAATCGCTGGAAAAAAAGGCGGAATCTTTTCTATTTGAAATAGCAAACGGCGATGCCCGTGCGCTTCTTACCGTCCTGGGTATCGCGGCTTCGCTTACAAAACAAAAAAAACTGAGCGCCGCGGATATAGAAGAGGCCGCCCAGCGCAAAATGCTGCAGTACGACCAGCTGGGCGAGGAGCACTACAACACAATAAGCGCCTTCATCAAAAGTATGCGCGCAAGCGATGTAGACGGCGCGCTCTACTATCTGGCACGGATGGTTGCTGCCGGGGAAGATCCGCTGTTTATTGCCCGCCGTATGGTTGTGTTTGCCTCCGAAGACATCGGGATGGCACAGCCCACCGCTTTAGTTGTTGCTAATACCGTCTTTGATGCGTGCAATAAAATCGGCTACCCGGAGTGCCAGGAAAATTTGGCGCACGGAGTCGTGTACCTTGCGCTGGCAAAAAAAGACCGGAGCGCGTACGATGCATATATGGCAGCGCTCGGGGACGTGAAACAGCTCGGAAATTTACCGATACCGCTTGTCATCCGCAACGCGCCGACAAAACTCATGAAAGGGTTGGGATACGGCAAAGGATATGACAAATATACGACGGAGAGCCTGCTGCCGGAGAAATTAAAAAATAAACAGTATTATAAAAGGGGGTGAGACAATGGATAAACCAATCGGTAAAGTAACTCACTATTATGACAAAATCGGCGTCGCGGTTGTAGAAATGAAAAAACCACTGAAGGTCGGCGACACGATAAAGATATCCGGGCACGACAATGAGTGTACGCAGACAATTACCTCGCTTCAGGTGGAACATGTGCAGGTGCAAAAAATCGCAGCAGGGAAAGAGGGGGCACTTAAGACGGAAAAGGCGGTAAAAGAAGGCGACGTGATATACTTGGTGGCGAAATGATAACACTCTTTCACGGAGACCACGTCGAGGCATCACGCGCCGAATGTACCCGGCTCAAAGAAGCGGCCAAGGGAAAAGAAATCCGTACGCTTGACGGCCGGTCAATTGATCCGGCGAATTTGACGCAAGCCATAGAATCTTCCTCGTTGTTCGGCACAGAAACTGTCGTTTTTATTGAAAACTTATTCGGTAAGCTCGGCCGCAAAACCAAACTCATCGCATCGCTTGCCGACATCCTCAACGGATCGTCTGCGGATATCGTCCTCTGGGAAGACAAAGAGGTGGGGGCAACCGTCGTAAAGAGTCTCGGAAAAGCAGATATCAAACTATTTAAGACTCCGGCCATTATATTTCAATTTCTGGATCAGCCATCCCTTTCCCTTTACCAAAAACTGGTAGAAACCGAGGCCCCGGAACTTGTCCATTCGATGCTCGCCAAACGCGTGAGACAGCTTATCCAGATTCAGGGCGGGGTAACTCCCGAAGGGCTGCAGGGGTGGCAACTCACTCGGTTGACACGGCAGGCAAAGAGTTTTACCATGGATGGACTCCTTGCTATGTACAAAAACCTACTTGATATGGAGTTTGCAATAAAAAACGGTTCTTCACCGTTTACCCTGAAACAACTAACCGAACAATTTCTCATCGATCTATAAAGGAGGACTATGGCACAACAAATACCTGATCATGTGTTCCGCGGATATGACCTCCGGGGTCTAGTCGATAAAGAATTAACGGCAGAAAATGTAGAACTCCTTGGCCGTGGCTATGCCACATGGCTTCTCCGGCGCAGAATTTATGATTGTGTCGTGGGATACGATTGCAGACTCTCCAGCCCGTCATTTCGTGATGCGATTGTTAAAGGGTTGACTGAATCCGGTATTTCCGTTTTTGATATCGGTATGACACTCAGTCAAATCGTCTATTTTGGTTGTTATTATTTCCGGACGCGCGGAATGGTAATGATTACGGCCTCGCATAACCCAAAAGAATATAACGGGTTTAAATTCGGTACCGGATACTCCGAAACCATGCTTACCGAAGATATTCTTGAATTCCGGGATTTAGTTAAATCCGGAAAATTTGTTTCACGCAGTCCAAAAGGAACATATATCCAGAAAGATATTAAAAAAGACTATATTGACGATCTGAAACGTAGAATTGATACCATCAGAAAATTCAGAATTGTTGTCGATGCATGCGCCTCAACACCGGGCATATACTTACCGGACATTTTCCGCGAAGTCGGTTGTGATGTCATCGAACAAAACACAAAGCCCGACGGAAATTTTCCGGTCGGAACCCCTGATCCGACCGAGCGCGAGGTGCAGGAACGGTTGGCCAAACGCGTTGTCTCCGAACATGCTGATGTAGGATTTTCTTATGATTGTGACGGGGACCGCATTGGCATTGTTGACGAAAAAGGAAACCTTATTTGGAACGATACCCTTGTATCGTTGTACGCAAAAGACATTTTGGAATTTTTGCCGGGAGCTAAAATTGTCTATAACACACTCTGTTCCAAACAGGTAGATGATGTGATCCGTGCGTCGGGCGGCATACCGGTGATGTGGCTTACGGGACATTCGTTTATAAAAGCTAAAGTCCGGGATGAAAAGGCTCCGTTTGGCGGCGAATTATCCGGACATATGTATTTTGTGGACAATTTCTACGGGCATGATGACGGCGCAATTGCATCGTTGCGGTTGTTGGCATATCTTACCCGGAAAAATCAATCACTTACCCAGGCGATTGCGGAGCTGCCGCAGTATGTTTCGAGTCCGGAAATAAAAGTCGGGTGCCCGGATGCGATAAAATTTGACATCGTCAAGTCTAAAATCGGCGGAGAGATCAAGAAACTATACCCGAACGCCAAATATGTCGAAATAGACGGTGTGCGCATGGATACCGCCACAGAAATGCTTATTGTCCGCGCCAGCCAGAACGGTCCGTATCTGACGGTAAAGTTTGAGGGGAAAACGCAAGGCGCGTACGATACGCTGAAAAAACAGGTTTCCGAAATTCTGCACAAAATTCTGGAAGTAGACTTTGCATCCGGCGTGAACACCAAAGCGCTGGAATAAAAAATATGTTTAAAACAGAGCCATTCGTAAAACGCATCGAAAAACCGTGGGGGCATGAAATCCACTGGACACCGGACAATTTACCGTACATGGGGAAAATTTTACACGTACATGCAGGAAAACGTCTTTCACTCCAGCGCCATGATAAAAAACAGGAAACGTGGTACATGATGAAAGGCCGCGCAAAGATTGTGTGGGATAACCAACAGAATGAACTCATAGAAACCGAACTACAGTACGGACAAGGATATACCTGTCAGATTGGGCAGCGTCACCGGTTGGTCGGAATTACCGATTGCGATGTTATTGAGGTATCTACACCGGAGATCGGCACTACGGAACGGCTCGAGGATGATTACAAACGACCGGACGAAACAGAAGAAGTCCGAAACTCGCCAAACCGCGGGTGGAAAGGAAAATAATATGACCATTGATTTTACGAATGTACCGAAACACTATGCCGCACGGACGCACGAAAAAATGAAGGAAGTTCTGATGGATCCAAATGGCATCGGCCCGGCTATTCATTACTATATGATCCGCGGAGGGGTCGATCAAAAAAATATAACCGTATGGGAACCCGGGACAATCGGCGGAGAATATATTAAAACGTACGGCCATTACCACGTAGGAAAACTTGACGAAACATACTGGATTTTGTACGGCCAGGGTGTCGCGCTCTTGCAAAAGCTCGGAAACAGCGATGATATAGTTGAAGAGTTTAAAGCGATTCCCGTCAAACCCGGCGATAGTGTGTAT
>MFKE01000002.1:16178-22401 GCA_001779455.1 Candidatus Gottesmanbacteria bacterium RIFOXYB1_FULL_47_11
GCAGGGATTTGCATATTACGTGGTGGAACACGAAGGCAAACCGGCGCTGAAGAAAAATCCGAAATACAAAGAGATTAAAAAGGAAAACCTCGGCGGGCTGGCAGTCGTTGCGTAGCCACTTGCGCAAAAGGCGGAAATTCCCCATACTGAATATATGGCCAAATACGTTGTCTGGTTTAAGGACGTAGATAAGGGTGATGTCGCGGTTGTCGGAGGGAAGGGCGCCAACCTCGGCGAGATGACGAAGGCAGGATTCCCGGTACCCCCCGGATTTATTGTCACCGTACACGCATACAACGAATTTTTGGACCGGGAAAAGCTCAGACCGGCAATCGATGCACTCCTGCACTCCGTACGCGTCAATGACAGTAAACAGCTTGAGGAAACCTCCAAAAAAATTAAGACACTGATCACCAGAAGTCCGTTTCCGCGGGATATGGCACTGGAGATTATCCGGGCGTACTTCAAACTCGGTTCGGGAATCCTGAAACATCCAATTGTTGCCGTGCGGTCAAGCGCCACTGCCGAAGATTTACCGGGAGCCTCGTTTGCAGGACAACAGGAAACATTCCTTAATGTTACGGGTGAGGCGAACCTCATCGAGCGGGTGAAAGACGCATGGGCATCACTTTTTACCCCCCGGGCGATCTTTTACCGAGCCACAAATCACTTCGACCACTTTAAAGTGGGAATCGCCATCCCCGTGCAAAAAATGGTCGAGTCGGAACAGTCGGGCATCATGTTCAGCATTGACCCGGTAACAAATGACAAAACAAAGGTAACTATTGAGGCAATCTATGGATTGGGCGAATTGATCGTACAGGGCGCGGTGACCCCGGATCATTATGAAGTAGATAAAAAATCCCGGACTATCGTTAAAAAAGAAGTACGTGTCCAGGAAAAACTCATGCGTAAAAAGGGAACATCAAACGAAATTATCCCGCTCTCTCCCAAAGACGGAGGAAAAGCGAAACTGACCGACGCGCAGATTCTCAAGCTTTCCGATCTCGGACAGAAACTGGAAAAACATTATTATTTTCCGCAGGACTCCGAATGGGCGATAGAAAAGGGAGCTATTTATATCGTACAAACCAGACCCATAACAACGACGGGGAAAGAAAAGGCGTCACACGTCGTGAGTCCGCAGTCGCGGAATGAGCTTATCGGAAAAGGGGATCCTGCAAGCCCCGGCATGCGAACCGGGACGGTAAAAATTCTTTCCTCTGCCAAGGAGATTAGTAAAATCGCGCCGGGGGACGTGCTTGTTGCCGAACAGACGAATCCGGATTATGTACCGGCGATGCGCAGAGCCGTTGCGATTGTGACGGAACGGGGCGGGCGCACGAGCCATGCGGCGATTGTATCGCGGGAACTAGGCATTCCCGCCGTCGTCGGGGCAAAAGAAATCCGCAAACTTCTGCGGGACGGCATGGTCATCACTGTGAACGGCTCAACCGGAGAAATATACAAAGGGGCAGTCGCAAGTGTGTCACGTGTCATGTCTCATGTATCACGGGAAAAACTCAAAACAGCAACAAAAGTGTATGTGAATTTGGCCGAACCAAGCCGGGCGGAAGTCGTATCAAAGATGAACGCAGACGGTGTGGGGCTCCTGCGGGCCGAGTTTATGATTGCAGATATCGGCACGCACCCGAAAAAACTTATCGCCGACCATAAGGAAAAACTATTTATCCAGACGCTTGCCGTGGAGCTGGAAGCATTCTGCCGCGCATTTGCACCACGGCCCGTTGTGTACCGGACGACGGACTTTAAGACCAATGAATACCGCAACCTCAAGGGCGGTGCCGCATATGAGCCCGAAGAACCCAATCCAATGCTCGGATTCCGCGGCGCGGCGCGGTATACGGCCGATCCTCGGGTATTTGAAATGGAACTGTCGGCAATCCGTATGGTGCGCAATAAAATGGGATTCAAGAATCTGCATATGATGATTCCGTTTGTCCGTACCCCGAAAGAACTGCAGGATGTGAAAAAACTCATTGCGGCAAATGACTTGACCCGGTCGGGTAATTTTAAACTCTGGCTGATGGTCGAGATTCCTACCAATGTCATACGGATTGACGAGTTTTTGGATGTCGGTATAGACGGAGTTTCCATCGGCAGCAACGATCTCACCATGCTAATGCTCGGCACGGACCGGGACAACAGCGAGGTAGCGCATGACTTTTCGGAGCTGGATCCTACGCTCCTGTGGTCTTTTGAGCACGTTATCCGCGCCTGTCATAAACGCAATGTGACCAGTTCCATATGCGGCCAGGCTCCTTCTGATTATCCGGAACTTGTCGAGAAACTCGTGTCATGGGGGATTACAAGCGTCTCCGTCAATCCTGACGCGCTTGATCATGTACGGGAAACCGTCTATGAAGCTGAAAAAAAGTTAGTACACAAAAAATAATATGGATGCAAAGATTTATTCCGTTACCGCCCGGGAAATACTTGATTCACGCGGAATACCGACAGTCGAAACAATGGTAATTTTAAACAGCGGATACCGCGGCACCGTGTCTGTTCCCTCGGGAACGTCGATAGGTAAGTATGAAGCGGTGGAACTCCGGGATGAGGACGTTAAGCGGTATAATGGGATGGGAGTCCTTAAGGCAGTTACTAACGTGAATACGGTCATCGCCAAAAAAATTGCCGGTATGGACGCATTTAGCCAGGGCGCAATCGATAAAACACTCGTCGATTTGGACGGTACCCCGAATAAAGCAACACTCGGCGCCAACGCCATACTGAGCGTGTCCCTTGCCGTATCGGTAGCTGCCGCCAACCATATGAAGCTGCCGCTGTACCGGTATTTAAATCGGCTAGCCGGAACCGGTAAGCCCCCCGAGATAACGCATATCCCGACCCCGATTTTTAACGTTATCAACGGCGGCAAACATGGGGCAGGAAATCTTGATTTCCAGGAATTCCAGCTGATACCTGCGACTAATAAACCGTTTCATACGGCTCTGGAAATGGGAGCAGAGGTATATCAAAGTATCAAAAAAATTCTTATATACAGAAACGCCGTACATTCCGTCGGAGACGAAGGGGGATTTGCTCCGAATTTATTTACCAATATTGATGCGCTTGAGATATTGCAGGAAGCCATCAAAAGCAGTTCGTATAAAATCGGGTTTGATGTTTTTTTGGGATTGGATATTGCGGCTTCCTATTTTAAAACGCCGCGGGGATATCAGATTAAAGACCGCTCAAGCCCCTATCAGAGCAGTGAACTTGTAGAATATTACAAAATACTTCACGAGAAGTATCATCTGCTGCTTCTTGAGGATCCGTTTGATGAAGATGATTGGGAGAGTTGGAAAAAGATTACAGGTTCGCTGGGGAGTGACGTCCTTATCATCGGAGACGATCTCTTAGCAACAAACAGCGCGCGGCTGACCCGGGCAATAGAAGAAAAAGCGTGCCTGGCAATACTGATGAAACCAAATCAAATCGGAACATTATCGGAATTTTTCGCCGTTGCCGTACAGGCCAAACAGCACGGATTAAAAATTGTGGTTTCTCACAGAAGCGGAGAGACAAATGATACGTATATTGCGGATCTGGCGGTTGCCGTGCAGTCGGAGTACATGAAATTCGGTGCTCCCGCACGAGGCGAACGGGTTGCCAAATACAATAGGTTGTTACAGATTGAAAACGAACTCAAATTGTGATTAAACCCATTGTTCTTATCGTTTTGGATGGTTGGGGACTGGCGCCGCCTGGCCCGGGTAACGCCGTTTCACTTGCCAGGCTGCAGACGATTCCAAAACTGTGGAATACCTACCCTCATACGGAACTTGAAGCGTCCGGAGAATCCGTCGGACTTCCGGCAGGAGAAGACGGAAATACAGAAACCGGCCATATAAATATCGGTGCGGGACGTGTGGTGTATCAGGATTTACCGCGTATCAATATGGCCATATCAGACGGGAGCTTTTTCCGTAACGAAGCATTTACCGGCGCCATTACGTATGCCCAGCAGCATAAATCCAATATTCACCTGATGGGACTTCTGAGCGATTCCGGTGTTCATGCAAACCGTGAACATCTCTACGCCCTTTTGCAGCTTATTAAACAATCCTGCGTACAGTGTCCGGTCTATCTGCATTTATTTACCGACGGACGTGACTCCTCACCGAGCGCAGGTAAGCGGTTTATTGTAGAAGTCGAAGCAAAGTGCGCCGCGCTTGGTATCGGCAAAATAGCAACTATTTGCGGACGATATTATGCAATGGACCGCGACCGCCGGTGGGAACGCACGGAAGAAGCATACAAAGCACTCACGGAAACGATAGACCGCAGAGCTGCTTCCGCCATCTCTGCAATCGAACAGTCGTATGCTGCGGGCCGCACGGATGAATTTATTGAGCCGACTATTATTTGCGATCCAAGCGGTACGCCGTATCCGAGAATCGCAAATCATGACTCAGTCATATTTTACAACTACCGCATTGACAGGCCACGTCAATTGACGCGGGCATTTGTATTACCCAATTTTGAACAGGAAACATCTGCCGGTACATTTGATCCGTACGCCGTTAAATACTTTCATAAACACGTCGTTGAGACTGACAGCAGAAATAAGCCGTTTGAACGCACAGTCACGCTTCCGAATATTTTTTTTGTTACCATGACCGAATACGAGCAGCATCTGCCCTGCATGGTTGCCTATCCTCCGCAGCAAGTGTCCTCGCCGATTGCGTCCGTATTTTCGGAACTTTCTCTAAGGCAGCTGCATGCCTCCGAAACGGAAAAGGAACGTTTCGTGACGTATTATTTTAATGGTCTGCGGGAAATACCGTATGCCGGTGAAGACCGGCTTATCGTGCCTTCTCCCAAAGTAGCGACATACGACCTCGTGCCGGAAATGTCCGCGCTGAGTCTTACCGATCACATTATCGATAGAATAGCACTCGGCATCTATTCTTTTATCCTCGTCAACTATGCAAACCCTGATATGGTTGGTCACACCGGCAACATTCCCGCTTCAATCCGCGCATGTGAATTTGTTGATCAGTGTGTTGAGCGTTTGGTATCCAAAGTGCTGACGCTCGGCGGCACTTGCATGATCACGGGAGATCATGGTAACGTAGAGGAAATGTTGGGGCCAGGCGGCGACATGGATACGGAGCATTCAACATATCCGGTTCCGTTTATCATAATCGATCCGAAGCTAAGAGAGCACGCTCATATGCTGCCCAAAGGAAAACTTGCAGATATCGCACCTACCATTCTGGGTATGCGGAAATTGCCTATACCGCCGGGTATGACAGGGAAAAACTTGCTTGCAGATTTGTCAATATAGATATATAAAAGGAGGTTCTATGAAAACAACCATTTCAGTAATTAAAGCAGACACCGGAAGTGTGGGGGGCCATAACAGGCCCAGTGATGCCATGGTACAAACGGCAAGTGAGCGTGTCGCGGATGCAATAAAAAGCAAGCTACTCACCGACGGCAGGGTGACATTCACCGGAGACGATATAGCGCTTCTCATGATCCATTCCCGCGGCACAGACAACAGCGACATCCATAAGTTTGCGTGGGATACGTTTGTGGAAACCACCAAGATTGCCAAATCCCAAGGGTTGTACGGCGCCGGACAGGATCTGTTGAAAGACGCCTTTTCGGGAAACGTCCGCGGCATGGGTCCGGGATCTGCCGAAATGGAAATAGAAGAGCGTGCTGCAGAACCGTTTGTCGTATTTGCCGGAGACAAATGCGGACCGGGCGTGTTCAACTACCCGCTTTTTTCCTGTTTTGCCGATCCGTATCATAATGCAGGGCTCCTGCTTGCTCCGGAAATGCGTGCAGGGTTCACCTATACCATCATGGATGTCAATCACACGGAACATGATAAGGTTATCAGCCTGAAAGTGCCGGCTGATTATTATGATATCGCCACGCTTCTGCGGGATCCAAACCGGTATATTATCGAGTCAGTCACGGAAAATGCAACCGGACTTATTGCCGCGGTTGCCTCCACAAGCCGGCTACATAATATAGCCGGTAAATATGTGGGCAAAGACGACCCGGTTGCCATTGTCCGGACTCAGAAGCAATTTCCGTCAACAGGGGAGATACTGTCTCCATGGGCGCTTGCACACTACACGCTTGGGGATAACCGCGGGAGCCATCATGTAGCGGTTATGCCGGTGAAGCAGAACTCGATTATTTCATTTTTTGACGGACCGACGATCATGTCGGCTGC
>MFKE01000002.1:22432-24490 GCA_001779455.1 Candidatus Gottesmanbacteria bacterium RIFOXYB1_FULL_47_11
GAAGCGGTTGACTACTTCGACCAGCCGTTCTGGGACGTCATACGGGAGAAGGCAACAAACAAGACGCTGGATATCCGGGCACAGGGATTTTTTAACCCCGCCATGGGACCGCAGGATGAAATGGAATACACGGGCGTCATGGAAAACCTGAAGCGCCTTGACGGTAAATTTGTCAAACGCGACGATAAACCTGCCGCATGAGTGTAGACACATACAAAAAAACAGCGAAGGATTTTACATTTCCTCCGAATCTGGATGACTATGACGCCGCCCGGCGCGAATTTACCTGGAGCCGGGCCCGGAAAGAACTTGACTGGTTCGGCGGACATTTGAACGCAGCATATAATGCCGTGGACCGACACACGCAGACCTGGCGCAAAAACAAAGTCGCACTCTATTGGGAAGATGAGGCAGGGAACGAAAAAAAATACACGTTTGAAGAACTTTCTCTCCTTTCAAATCAGATAGGGAACATCCTGAAAGATTTCGGCGTCGCACGGGGCGACCGCGTATTTTTGTTTTTACCCAGAATTCCCGAGTTGTTCTTCGGGTTTTTGGGAATACTGAAAATCGGTGCTATCGCGGGAACGCTTTTCTCGGCATTCCAGGAGCAGGCCCTGGCTGACCGGCTGGGCAACAGCGAAGCGAAGGTTGTCATCACGACCAGAGAGCTGAAGCTCCGTATCGATAAGGTCCGTAAAAAACTTCCCAACTTAAAACATATCCTTGTTGTTGATGAACCGTCGTTTATCAAAAGTCTTGCCCACGCATCAACCGAGCTTCGTATCGCACATATGGATCCTGACGATTATGCATTTATGCTTTATACCTCCGGAACAACCGGTAAACCAAAAGGCGTTATGCATGTACACCGGGCCATACTGCAGGAACACATGACCGCCAAGTGGGCACTTGATTTGCGGGATGATGACACATACTGGTGCACGGCTGATCCCGGGTGGGTAACGGGTATTGCATACGAAATTCTGGGCAGCTGGAGTAACGGCGTTGCAGCGTTCGTCTACGCCGGACGGTTTGACCCGAAAAAGTGGTACTCGCTGCTTGCCAAGTACAAAATTACCGTCTGGTATACGGCGCCTACTGCCATACGCATGCTTATGGCCGCGGGAGGCACGCTGGTCAAAACGTTTGACCTCTCACATCTGCGCCACCTGTGTTCTGTCGGAGAACCTCTCAATCCTGAAGCCATTAAATGGTCTATAAAGGTATTCGGCCGCCCCTTCCACGACACCTGGTGGCAAACCGAAACCGGCGCTATCTGTATTGCAAACTATCCCTGTATGGATATAAAAATTGGTTCCATGGGCAAACCGATTCCGGGGCTTACGGCAGATATTGTTGATGACGCGGGGCAGCCACTTGGCGTGAAAAAAGAGGGCAATATTGCCATGAAGCCCAAATGGCCCAGCCAGATGCATACCATTTGGCGCCGGCCGGCTAAGTTTAAAAGTTATTTCATGAACGGCTGGTATATATCCGGTGACCGCGGATGGAAGGATGAGGACGGATATTTCTGGTTTATCGGACGGGCGGATGACGTCATCAAAACATCAGGAGAACGCGTGGGCCCGTTTGAGGTGGAATCGGCGCTTGTAGCGCATCCCAAAGTCGTGGAAGCGGGCGTCATCGGTAAACCCGACGTGATGCGCGGAGAAATCGTTAAGGCTTTTGTTGTTCTGGAGCCAAACACAAAACCATCTGAAGCATTGAAAAAGGAATTATCCGAATACGTAAAAAAACATCTGGCGGGCCATGCGTATCCCCGGGAAATCGAGTTTATTGATAAACTCCCGAAAACCCGTTCGGGTAAAATCATGCGCAGGATTCTGAAAGCAAAGGAAATGGGCCTACCGGTCGGTGACACCTCTACGCTTGAGGAATATTGATAAGAAGCACAAATTCGCCTTGTGGAACGGCAAAATGTTCCGATGCCTGTGTAAGTGTTCCCCGCCAGATTTCTTCATAAACTTTGGTAAGCTCACGAGCAATCACAATATCGATATCGCCGAGCACGTCACGCATGTCACGCAATGTCGC
>MFKE01000002.1:24798-27548 GCA_001779455.1 Candidatus Gottesmanbacteria bacterium RIFOXYB1_FULL_47_11
GCAAAGGAGTTGCGATATTGAGTTTTTGCATTAAAAGGCCCGTATGCCTCGTATCTTCGCAGAGCACCAGATCAACGGACGACAGCGTCTTGACCGCGCGGTAGGTAATATCATCCATGTTTCCGATCGGGGTTGCGACAATATACAAAATTCCCATGATCCTATGATATGATATAGAGCATGGAAATACTAATCCACCTGGATAAATATCTTGCCGCTCTGGTAACCCAATACGGAACTCTGACGTACGCAATACTCTTCTGTATAATATTCGCCGAAACCGGATTTGTCGTGACGCCGTTTCTCCCCGGTGATTCGCTGCTTTTTACAGCGGGCGCTATTGCCGCCCTGGGATCACTTAATCTCTGGGTTATCCTGCTGCTTCTTCTGTTGGCGGCAATCCTGGGCGACACCGTCAATTACTGGATAGGCCACTTCTTCGGACAAAAAATTGTGGACAATCCGAAAATCAAATTTGTTAACCAGGAGCATATCGACAAGACGGAACAATTTTTCAAAAAATACGGCGGCAAAACAATTATTCTTGCGCGGTTTGTGCCGATCGTGCGGACATTTGCCCCGTTTGTGGCCGGCGTAGGCACCATGAATTATCAGAAGTTTATCTTGTTTAATGTTATCGGCGCTACCATCTGGGTCACCGTTCTCACTTGCGCCGGATATTTTTTCGGCAATCTTCCCGTGGTGAAAGACAATTTTGAACTTGTCGTCTTTGCCATCATCGGCTTGTCACTTTTGCCTATGGTGTATGAATATATCGAGCACAAGCGCCATCCGAATGTCCCTGGAATTCCCACCAAAAAACTCAAACAAACTTTCGAATAAGGCCCACGCATTTACCCTGGATCTTCACATGCGTCGCAAATATGGGAGACATCGTGGAATTGGCGGGCATAAGCTTGATACGGTCTTTCTCAAAATAAATCCTCTTGAGCGTAGCAAAGCCGTTTGGGAGAAGCGCGACGACAATATCACCGCTTTTGGCGTCCTGCTGGTGCTGGATAACCACAAAATCCCCGTCCATAATGCCATCTTCAATCATGGACGTACCCTTCACCTGGAGTATATAACTTGGTTTATCTGCAGAAATCATTCCCGGGGCGACGGACATGTAGAAATTCGGGTCGCTATAGGGCTCAAGAGGCGCACCCGCGGCGATAAACCCGAGAACAGGGAGGTCAATAATATTTTTACCGGTTGCCGCCTTTGCGTACTGTTCGACTATTTCAATACCGCGTGCCGTTCCGTCCAGCTTGTTAATAAATCCTTTTTGGCGCAGCCGGTCCACATGCTCGTGTACGGTTGCCGGAGAGCCCATCCCGAGGGCATCGCCAATCTCTTTCAAAGTCGGCGAATAGCCATAGCGCTGGATAAATTGTGTGATAAACTCAAGAAGCTGTCGTTCTCTGGTATAGAGTGTTGCGGGCATATGTACACTATGCCGAAATTAACCCGAAGTGTCAAGGTGTATAATATGATATAAACTATATCAATTATGAAGAATTTTGCATTAAAGTCCGAATTTAAACCGACAGGCGATCAGCCGGAAGCAATTGAGGCGCTTGTCAGAAATATCAGGCAAAAAAAAGACGAACAGGTGCTTCTGGGCGTGACCGGGAGCGGCAAGACGTTTACCATGGCAAATGTCATAGAGCGCCTGCAAAGACCAACCTTAATAATTTCGCACAACAAAACCCTCGCCGCCCAGCTGTATCAGGAATTCCGCGACTTTTTCCCGGATAATGCCGTGTCGTATTTTGTTTCTTACTATGATTACTACCAGCCGGAGGCATATGTACCGACAACCGATACGTATATTGAGAAAGAAACGGAAGTGAACGAGGAGATTGATAAACTCCGACTGGCTGCCACAACCAATCTTCTTACCCGAAAGGATACGATTATTGTGGCCTCCGTATCCTGTATCTATAATATCGGGTCCCCCAAAGAATACGGCAACTTCGTGTTGGAACTGAAACCCGGCATGAAGCTTGCGCGCGAAAGCATATTTAAGCGGCTGGTAAGCCTGCAATACGAACGCGCCGATTACGGATTTCACCGGAGCACATTCCGCGTGCGGGGAGATGCGATAGATATTTTTCCGGCATACGAAGACACGGCCATACGAATAATCTATCAGGCCGATAAAATAGCCACCATAAGAAAATTGGACCCGTTAACAGGAAATACCATTGAAGAACTACCGGGCACCCTCATCTACCCCGCCAAACACTATATGACCAATCCCGCAACGTACAAATCGGTATTCAAACAGATAGAGGCGGATATGGCAGCGCAGGAAAAGAAATTCAAGGAACAAAAAAAGTTTATCGAAGCGCAGCGTATCCGCCAAAAAGTAACGTATGACCTGGAAATGATTCAGGAAATGGGGTACGTGAACGGAATCGAAAATTATTCACGGTACTTCGACGGACGCGCGCCCGGTGAACCTCCGTATTCTTTATTGGACTACTATAAGGAAACGGTTAAAAACGACTGGTTGTTGTTTATCGACGAATCGCATATGACTATCCCGCAAATTAACGGCATGTACAACGGTGACAGATCGCGGAAGCAAACGCTCATTGATTACGGATTCCGGTTGCCGGCGGCTCTTGATAACCGGCCGCTCCGGTTTGATGAATTCCAGCGCCTCACTCCGCAAACCATATATGTATCCGCAACTCCCGGAGATTGGGAACTGGGACGGGCAGGCAAAGACGGCGTGGTCG
>MFKE01000003.1:0-5561 GCA_001779455.1 Candidatus Gottesmanbacteria bacterium RIFOXYB1_FULL_47_11
AACGATGCCACCATCAAACAACGATGCCACCATCAAACTGGCTTACGACAAAGCCGCGTTTGCGCTCAGTGACGCAGCCACGAGTAAACAGGAAGGCGGAGGAGAATCGTTCAACTGGAAATGCTGTTGGACAGTTTTCTGGATCGTGATCGCCATCCTCGTTTTGATTTTCATCATCGCATGGTTCTCTGAAGCATACGAGAGTGGTGATGGGTTTGGTCCGGCGTTCGTGACCACCATGGACAATGTCGGCGAGGTGTTAAGTGACCTTTCCTCAGCCGGCGGCAGTGGTGGTTCTTCCGGCCATAGTAGCAGCTGCGCGTGCGCTGGATGTGCCTGCGCTTGTGCTTGCGCCGGGGGCGGCCGCGTTGGTTGTAGCCGAAAGGCGATCGGCGTTGCCTGCCTGAAGCAAGTCATTGCTGAGGTGACCGGTCGGAAGGAGGAGAAGTGATGAAAAAGCTCTTCCTTTTGTTTTTCATTCTGGTGCTGGTTGGCTGTTCTTCCAAAGCATCGCCGACACCTCAAGGGAATCGTGACTCAATCCCGGGGCAACCTGCGTTTCCCAGCCTGGTGCAATATTGGGTTGTGGACAATGGTTGTAACTTTTCACAGGAGGCAAAAGAAAACGCGTTTGAAGTGTTCGATGCTTTGAACCGCGACCACATCGCGCAAGTTGCGGTGGTCTGCCAGACAGGCATCAAAGGGGGGCCCGCCGATGCATCCACATGGATAAGCCACTGGTTTAACTATGTGGGACTTGGGTCGCTTGAAGATAAGCGGGCTGTTGCGGTGCTCATCCGGCCGGACGTGAAACCTGAGGATTATCGTATCACGATTAATCCTAACGATGCCTTGTATTGGTTTACGTCTTACGACGAGTTGCCAATTAAGCAGGAGGCCGCTGATTTTGCCAACTATGGCGATTTCGACGGTTGTTTGGAATCTCTCGTCCGCAATTTGGACGGGTTTCTACGGGCCAAATGGGCAACCTATGGTCCGACATCAAATCCCTAAGAGGAGATCGACATGAACGCATTGAAAAAGTACGTCCCGCTTGTGTTGGTTTTGGCGCTGCTTCTGACCTCATGCGGCACTGCCCAGAAAGCGAAGGAAATGTACGACAAGGGCCAGACATTGTATGTGGCCTACAATCAAGGCTACGCCGATGCTTTGGCTTGCCAAACGTTCGAAAATCAGAACATCGAACAGACCATGCAGCTCACCTACAGCTACAACTGGACGGTGCTCCAGCAGAATGAGAATTACCGCAAGGCGATGAACGCGCCAGCGGAAGCCGCTGCTCTGGCTCCGAAGACTACCGCTGACGATGGGTCGCAGGTCATTGACTGGAACAAAGTTCCCGCTGCGGCACAACCCAATGGAATGTACACAAGCGGTTTAGCCTTCAGCGTGTATGTGGTCCAGGAAGCCCAAGTGATTCCAGCGCCTCCCGAAGTTACACTCAAGGCGATGGATTCGGTGACAGTATCCAACAACCACAAGTTCCAGTGTTGGAAGGATCTCAACGCAGACGCCGCCGCCTATAATACGTGGCGTCGCCAAGTTGAAGGACGTGTCGTCGGTGATTTGGCAGAGTACTTCAACATCGAGACGATGCCCAAGGAATTGCCGATGTTCACCGTAACCGAGCAACCAGGCGCGGCTCCGAACACGACCAATCCGTACGCACCGACCGCTCAGCCGTAGTTGGATAGACGTATCGTCGAGGTGCCTGAAAAGGCAAAAGTCCCCTGTGATGTCACGGGACGCTCACAATTTTGTTTCCATGGAACACCGACGGTGTATACGGAAACCAACTCGAAATCGAGTAAGATTGGGCAAAAAGTGGCTAACAACTAAATATTCTTGAAGTTAAGCCCTTGAGAAAGGAAGTCCGACAGCTTTGTCGTCAATCTAAACCATTGACACCAAGCTTAGGCAGGTGGAGATAGAGATCAAAGTTGATGCATTCGCATCTTCCCAAAATCTTTATCACCACCAGCAGTTATCCGGTGTGTGCCGGGTCTGATGAGTCCTAAAGGACGAAACTGAAATTAGTGTGTTGACAGTAAGCTAAATTATCTATAGAATACATATTTGCCCTTAGATGCAAGGTGCGAGTCGTAGTTTCGCTTCACCACGAGACTACATTTGAATCCAATTCATGAGAACAACCAACCATATTCAAACCAACCAACTTTGGCTTTGTTTGCGTGTGTAGGTATCTCTTCCGAAACGGAGCTTCGTAACCCCGCATCTAGGCGGGGTTTATTTTTGCTCTTTTGACATGACCGGGCCTGTAGCTTAGCTGGTAGAGCGCAGCATTTGCAATGCTGAGGTCACCGGTTCGAATCCGGTCAGGTCCACCAGCTCATGTATCGGGGCCGATACACATAATATAAATATGTTTCGGCCTCGCGTCATGAGCGCGAGTCGCTCATTAAAAAGTAAATGACTTTTTCCATAGCGTAGGTGAAATTCCTATTATGGGAAGAAAGTAAACAAGTAGTTGCATCGTAAGGGGGAACCGAAAGGCTTCCTTTTACTTGCATATCAATTTTGTTGGAAGAAGAACAAGAGTGCGATTAACTTCGCATCCTTTGTTCTCTGCAACGCTACAAGTTGACAATGGATGCCTAGGGTATTCATGCCGAGGAAGGACGTATATGACCGCGATAGTCGTCGGGGAGGAGTCATAATCCCGTAATCCGACGGTTTCCGAATGGGGCAACCCATCCCGAGTAATCGGGATAGTCTATCATAAAAGCTCCGCAAGGAGTCATAGTGATAGGCAGGATACCATCCGAACTGAAACATCTCAGTAGGGTGAGGAAAATAAATCAAGAGAGATTCCGTCAGTAGCGGCGAGCGAAAGCGGAACAGCCTAAACTCATTCGCAAGAATGAGGGTTGTAGGGCCAGTGATATGTGATGAAATTGTTGTAGAAGAACGCCTCGGAATAGGCGGCCACAGAGAGTGAAAGCCTCGTATTTGACATGACGATTTCCGCTAATTGGTTCCTAAGTACCATGAGACACGAAGGTCTTGTGGGAATCCGGGTCGACCACGATCCAAGGCTAAATACATGAATACACCGATAGTGAACTAGTACCGTGAGGGAAAGGTGAAAAGTACCCCGGAAGGGGAATGAAATAGTACCTGAAATTGTCGACTAACAAACAGCGAGAGCCTCGCAAGGGGTAATCGCGTGCCTATTGAAGAATGAACCGGTGAGTTACTGCGTAAAGCAAGCTTAAGGGCAGCAATGTTCGTAAGCGCAGTGAAAGCGAGGCCTAATTGGCCGTTAGTTTTGCGGAATAGACCCGAAACCAGAGCGAGCTAACCTCGTGCAGGGTGAGTTCTGACGAAAGTCAGAAGGAGGCCCGAACCCTTCAGAGTTACAAATCTGTGGGATGACATGTGGTTAGGGGTAATATGCCTATCGAGCCTGGAGATAGCTGGTTCTCCCTGAAATATATGTAGGTATAGCGGTCGGCCATGGCGTGGAGGGGTAGAGCACTGAATGATGCTTGTTTCGCAAGGAATAGACATTAATCAAACTCCGAATACTTTCACGATTATCCGGCCAGTCAGACATGCACGGCTAAGCGCGTGTGTCTAAAGGGCAACAGCCCAGACTCACATCTAAGGTCTCTAAATACATACTAAGTGGTTAAGGAAGTCATGGTTTTAAAACACCCAGGAAGTTGGCTTAGAAGCAGCCATCTTTTAAAGAACGCGTAACAGCGCACTGGACGAAAGCCGTGGCGCCGAAAATGATCGAGGCTAAGTATGTTACCGACGATTGAGATTTGCCGCAAGGCAAGTGGTAAGGGAGCGTTCCGTCTGCAGTGAAGCATACGCCGTAAGGCGGTGTGGAGCGGCCGGAAGTGAGAATGCCGGTATGAGTAGCGTTTGAAGGTGGGAATCCTTCATGCCGAATGCGCAAGGTTTCCGAAGCAACGTTCGTCGACTTCGGGTAAGTCGGATCTAAGGCGAGGCCCCTATTGGGGGCGTAGCTCGATGTATAAACGGTTTATATTCCGTTACATGCGTGTATCGATTAAGACTCAAAGGAATGACAAAGGAAAATTGGTCTCGCGGTTGATTCGTCGGCCGCCAAGCTTTGAAATAGTGATAACTGGTAAATCCGTTATTGCGTTTAATTGAGAAGTAGGGAAGTCGGAGCCGAAAGGTGATGGCAAGAGAGATAGTTTTGCTTTCGAGAAAAATTTCGTTGAGAGATACATGTATTCCGTACCGCAAACCGACACAGGTGCGCTGGTAGAGTATACCAAGGCAAGCGGGTGACAGTAGTTCAAGGAACTCGGCAACAAAAACTAGGCGTAACCTATGGGAGATGCCTTGCCCCGGTGTCAAAACCGGGGTCGCAGTTAATGACACTAAGCAACTGTTTAACTAAAACACAGGTCTCTGCGAAGCGGAAACGCAACGTATAGGGGCTGACACCTGCCCAGTGCCGGTAAGTTAAGAAAGGTTGGTCACTTTCGCAAGAGAGAAAGCCGATTTTTCAAGCTCCGGTGAACGGCAGCAGTAACTATAACTGTCAAACTATAGGGCAGTTTTAAAATTTGGCCATATGCTGGAATAACTCGAGAATCCGACAGTACCGAAAGGTAAAAATCTGTTCGGTGGAGTCAATCAGCAGGAAAGATCCCGCCCCATCGGTGGGAAATCCTCAGAGACTACACGCCAAACCCTCTTGAAAAAGAGTGATGATATAGTCCGATCTCTGTAGCGATACAGAGGATCTCCGCCCTTGCGGAGTGATAACGAGAAAGTCTATGGTAGCGAAATTCCTCTTGACAGGGGACATCCCGCAGCAATGCGGGGAAAGAAAATTTGGCTATATGCTGGAATAACTCAGTATCCAAAAGTACTTTTCGAAGTAAAAATCTTTTGGTGGAGTCAATCAGCAGGGAAGTCTATTTATGACCCCTCAACGACTACACGCCAAACCCACGACATCGTGTCGGGGTGATGATATAGTCTGAACTTCATAGCGATATGAAGAGCCCGAAATGGAACACCGGGCATCCCGTCCGCCAGTTGGCGGGTGGGAGTAACATAATTGTGTCGGGCAAGTTCCGACCTGCACGAAAGGTAGAATGACTTAGTGACTGTCTTGAACTATTACCCGGCGAAATTGAAATGGCTGTGAAGATGCGGCCTACTTGCACATGGACAAAAAGACCCCATGAAGCTTTACTGTAACTTGACACTGAGGACGTTATTTTGACTGTCGAGAATAGGTGGGAGCCTTCGGGCAAAATATGGAATACCACTCTTCGGAATGACGAAATCTTACTTACTCCCCCATAAAAATCGGGGAGAAGAACACTGTCTGGTGGGCAGTTTAACTGGGGAGGTTGCCTCCAAAAGTGTAACGGAGGCGTACAAAGGTTGGCTAATCCTGAATGGAAACCAGGACTTGTCGTGCAAACGCGATAAGCCAGCTTGACTGCGAGACGTACATGTCGAGCAGATACGAAAGTAGGTGTTAGTGATCCTCGATACCCTCGTGGGAGGGTTCGGGCTTA
>MFKE01000003.1:5584-12492 GCA_001779455.1 Candidatus Gottesmanbacteria bacterium RIFOXYB1_FULL_47_11
TAACAGGCTGATCGCTTCCGAGCGTCCATAGCGACGAGGCGGTTTGGCACCTTAACTAAATACGACATTGGGGTGCTACTTCAAGTAATTGAGTACCAAATAAAA
Organism: Candidatus Gottesmanbacteria bacterium RIFOXYB1_FULL_47_11; assembly: GCA_001779455.1. Classification (GTDB taxonomy): domain Bacteria; phylum Patescibacteriota; class Microgenomatia; order UBA10105; family UBA927; genus XYB1-FULL-47-11. The sequence continues at coordinate 5,690 of MFKE01000003.1, forward strand.
CTAGCTAATATCGGTGGAATCCTGAGTTGATCGTGGCTACGCATAGGTTCATACTGAATCTATGGTAGGGTCAACGGATAATACCGAGGGAAGCTTAACAGAAGAACAATGAAATATAAACTTCTGTTATAGCCCCGTATCGACTGATGTCCGATCAAATCGGACTGAGATAGTTTAATTTTTTCAAAAACTATCATACGCTGGCTCCCGACGTGACGTCGGGATGAAGATATAGTCAAATCTCATCAGAAACGGTGAGGGCAAAACTGTTTTTACAGAATTGCGATGTCGGCTCATCCTATCCTGGGGGTGGAGAAGCTCCCAAGGGTCCGGCTGTTCGCCGGTTAAAAGGGTACGCGAGCTGGGTTCAGAACGTAATTCTCATTGCGTTCTCCGTCAGTGATGACGGATATAAGAAGGGAAGTCAGAGTACTTCCGCTTTCTATCACCCGTGAGGAAAAGTATAGAAAGAATCGACTAAAATCGGAGAAACCCAAGATGTAATAACCGATTACATATGGGTAACACCGAGGGTAAGTCCCGCCGCAGGGTGGGAATCCCGTAGAGACTTGCTTCGCGAGAAGCAGATCCTGACGCTACGTCGGGATAACACGTCGACTCCCGCAATCATCTAATTATGATGAAGCGGGAAGAAGATATAGTCCAAACAATTAGTAATAATTGAAGTATTTGCGTGAGACAGTTCGGTCTCTATCCTGTGCAAGCGTTAGATTCTTGAGGGGAGCTCTCTCTAGTACGAGAGGACCGAGAGGGACAGATCCCTGGTGTGCCAATTGTCGGACAACCGGCAGCGTTGGGTAGCTAGATCTGGAAGGGATAAGTGCTGAAAGCATCTCAAGCACCAAGCCCACCCCAAGATGAAGAATCGTTATAGATCCGTTGTAGATGACAACGTATATAGGCGAGGAGTGTACGCACGGCAACGTGTTTAGCTTACTCGTACTAATCGATCGATGTTGTGGAGAACAAAGGACAACCTTTTTCTTTACTCCAACAAATTGAATTATAAGTGAGGACAACCCAACGGTTTCCCCTTATGATGTAACTACTAAAAAGATGAACCGCTCTAGTGTCTTCCAGTCTTTTGAGCGACGTGGCACCACCCGATCCCATTCCGAACTCGGAAGTGAAACGCGTCAGCGCTGACAATACCTGTTCCGCGAGGAACCGGGAAGATAGGTCAAGGCTGGGGGACAGTGGAGCGGTTTTTTTGATGGGTGAAAATAGGCGTGGTGTGAGACATGAACATTTACTATACAATATACGTACTATGGGAGAGAACGGTATATTCATGGATTACGTTGAAGCACAATATCCCGGCTATCGAGGCGGGCATGGCTGGATCGAAAATTTGGCTAGCTATCGGGAAAATGTACATTGGTTTAAGCCGGGTGAAGTGGAGCGTAGTAACACGCTTCAGTTTGATATAGAGCGGCATGTAGAATGGGATGATAAATATAATTTACTACCATTTACGTACTCCGCCATGGCAAATGCGGCATACCCCGTTCCATCTAGAGTTCGGGATATGCTTCATTTACCATCCGGACCAAGAAGGGAAGAATTCGAGACGATTGCCCAAAAATTACCCGGATTTAAAGTACTAGAACGATTTGTAGGTAATCCACAAGCGTGTTGGTATGAAAATTCCGCTTTGGGGATTCTTGTCGATTGGAATGTTCACTCCGATCGAATCAATTCGAAAAATATTGGGATAGCAGCAGTTTATTTTGAAACCGTTCCAACATTAGAGGTGCTTATTCAACAGATATTACCAAATGTAGTGAAATATTTTAATATAATAAATCCGACACGGCAATTAAATCCTGTTATTGTAAATAAAACTATCGCATTAGCCCGTCAACGAGACATAATTATTCCTAAGCGTCGTGTGTCCCGGTAATAATTGGCGATTATGGAGCGGTTTTAGTTTTCCAGCGGTGTTCCCGCAAGTTGGTTGCTGGCGGATTGAAAAATACTCAAAACGTCTTCTTCATCTTTCCCGTCCAGAAGCTGGGCGTGGCCATAGTCGGAGATGCGGAGGGGATGAATGATAATATTTTCAATAGTTGCGCCATTGAACCGGATTTCTGTAATAATTCCTTCCTTTGTTTCTTTGCTCCATTCCTGATCAAATATGGTATTTCCCAGTGCATAAAATATTGGTACCCCCCGGTAATATTCCATTCCCTGGATCCAATGCGGGTGGTTGCCGATAACCACATCTGCGCCGCTATCGACCGCCAGCCGCCCAATTATCCTCGGATCATCCGGTGCGCCCACGGGGAATCGGGAATATTCCTCGCCCCAGTGGAAAGAAACCACGAGGACGTCCGTTTGGGTACCAAGCGCGGCAATATCAGCGGCAAGCGCCTCTTCATCAACGGTTTTCCCGACGATTGTATATCCTACAAACCCAATGTTTATACCCCTTATGGTTTTCATGGTTTTTTTACTGCAGAAATATGATTGGTTTGCGCATGGTCCTTGGGTTGTGACGCCGGTGGTTTGGATAGCAATTTCCCGAAGCACATCTTCCGTTTCTTTTAGTCCTTCCCATCCGTAGTTTACCGTGTGGTTATTGGCAAGATTGACAACATCAACACCTGCAAAGGTTAATGCCTGAACAAAGCGTTTATCCCCGCAAAACACCATACCGGTATTGGTAAGCGGACAGTTTTTGACAAGCGGCGATTCGAGATTTATAAGAGTAATATCGGCGCTTTTTAAAAGCGGCGCGATATCACGGATAGGCCACAAAAAATCGTTCCGCACCGTCATCTGATAGTTGACTGAACGGGCGGGAATGATGTCTCCCGTTGCTACCAGTGTCCACTGTGGCTGGGGTGGGGAAGCGGTGGATCCTAAGAATGAACCCAAACCAAATACTCCTCCGAAAAGATATATCAGCAGTGTCCGTATCACACTTGTTAGTATAGTACAAACAAAAAACATGCTATGATGAAAGTAAGGAGGCAAATTATGATTGGATACATGGATCACATTGAAGAATTAACCCGCGCGAATACATATTTTCGCCGCGTGCTCTACACCGGGCTGCATCACCAGCTCGTCCTGATGGCGCTTTTGCCCAGCGAAGAGATAGGGATGGAAACGCACTCCGACAACGACCAATTTTTCCGGTTTGAGGAGGGGGAGGGGAAAGTGGTCATTGGCGGCGAAGAGCATTTGGTGAAAGACGGAGATGTAGCAATCGTACCGGCGGGCCAGCAACATAATATCATCAATACATCGGCAACCGCGCCGCTGAAGCTCTATACGATCTACGCTCCGGCACACCATCCGGACGGGACGATCCACAAAACCAAAGCAGAGGCAATGGAAGCCGAGGCACACGAATAGTATTGTAGCGGGCTCCAAAATCCTGTATAATACCTTTATTCCAATCGAAAGAAGGTATATGAATGGTTGTCAAAAAGCAGAAATCTCCTAAAACATCTCCCCAGACAATGGAGGAGCTCCTGGCGCAAACTTCCTATACGCTCAAAGGTGTGAAAAAAGGCGACGTCGTTGAGGGAAAAATCACCCGTGTGTCTCCGCGTGAGATAACAATCGATATCGGCGGCAAAACCGAAGGAGTCGTCATCGACCGGGAACTGGAGACCTACCGTGACATGCTCCAATCCCTGAAGGCGGGGGATACGGTGGTGGCACAGGTGATCGTTGCGGAAAATGACCGCGGACAATCCGTACTGTCGCTGCGGCGTAGCATATTTGAAAAACGTTGGAAGACGCTCTCCGACAAAAAAGAAAGCGGAGAGATGGTGGAAGTTATCCTCAAAGAGCCGGTCCGCGGGGGAATTCTCGTGGATTACGGCGGTCTTCGCGGCTATATCCCTCAATCACAGCTGGATCAGTCGCTTGTCAAGCAAATGGACAAGATTACCAACCGGCGTATTCAAACTAAGATTGTCGAAGTGGACCGCGAGACCAACAGGCTGGTATTTTCCCAGCGGGCAGTTACCGACGGCGAGAACCTTATTAAGCAAAAGGAAATCCTGTCCGCGCTCACCGTCGGGGACGACGTACAGGCGACGATAACCGGCGTTGTCCCTTTTGGCGCATTTGCCAAAATTAAAGTCACGAAAGACGGGGTTGAGCACGAAGTAGAGGGCCTCATCCACATTTCGGAAATTGCCTGGGAAAAGGTGGAGGATGTGAATCAATATCTCAAAACCGATGACGCAATCAAGGTAAAAGTGATCGGTATCGATGTGGCCACCGGCAAACTGACGCTCTCTCTCAAACAGCTTTTGCCTGACCCATGGGAACACGTGCTTGACATGTTTGAGAAAGACAGCGCGGTGAAAGGCAAAGTGTCCCGTGTCTCTCCGTACGGTATATTTGTAACACTTTCACCGGGAGTTGAGGGGCTTATCCATATCAGTAAAGTTACTCCGGGTGAGGAACCGAAGAACGGTCAGGAGATTCAGTGTATTATCGAAGACATCAAGCCAGATCAACGTAAAATCAGCCTCTCCATGGCCCTCACCGAGAAACCGATCGGATACCGGTAACGGATTTTCGCAAGTCGTGTTAGAATAGCCCCAATGAAACTCCGTACTTCGTAAGTCCCGTGATTACACGGGATAATGCCGTTCGAAGGAGATATTTTATGAAATTGCGAACGTCCTTTATTTGCCAACAATGCGCCTTTGAGTCTCTCAGTTGGTATGGGAAATGCCCTAATTGCGGAGTATGGAATACACTCGTAGAGACCGTCAAAGAGGATGCAAGGCAAAGCGTCAATGCGTCAATGCGTCAGCGCACAGGAGCAGTTAAACCACAAAAATTATCCGAAGTTCGACATATTGAAAAAAATAGACTGAAAAGCGGTTTTGCGGAATTTGACCGCGTAATGGGCGGCGGCGTCGTCCCGGGCTCGGTAACCCTTCTTGCCGGGGATCCGGGTATCGGCAAATCAACGCTCACCCTCCATGTCCTAGCCGCCGTCGGCGGCCTTTACGTATCTGGCGAGGAATCTGCCGAGCAGATTAAGCTGCGGGCAAAGAGGCTGGGGATCGGCGGAGAGAACGTATCTATCCTTTCTGAAATTTCAGTTGAATCCATCGTAAGCAACGTAAGTGAGAAAAAACTCGTAATAATTGACTCCATTCAGACGCTCATGTCCTCCGATCTGGACGGTATGGCGGGGTCTGTGGGGCAAATACGGCACTGTGCGGAAGTGCTTATCGCTGCTGCTAAAACCAAAGGCATCCCCATAATGATCATCGGACACGTAACCCGCGAGGGGACGATTGCGGGACCGAAAGTCCTTGAACATATGGTCGACACCGTGCTGTATCTTGAGGGAGAACGGTTTGCAAATGCCAGAATCCTGCGGACGCTTAAAAACCGGTTCGGGGCGGTTGAGGAAGTGGGAATTTTTGAAATGGACGATAAAGGACTCAGGGAGATATCCAATCCCTCCGCCTTATTCCTTCAGGACCGGGTAAAAAATGTCCCCGGCAGTATTGTGACGGTAGTGATGGAAGGAACGCGGCCGATGCTCGTGGAAATCCAGGCGCTTACGGTTGCCAGCCAGCTTGCCATGCCCAGAAGGATCGGCAACGGCATCGATTACAACCGGCTGCAGCTGGTTATTGCTATTTTATCAAAGCGGTTAAACGTGCCGCTGGGTGGATTCGATATTTTCGTCAACGTATCCGGGGGAATGCGGGTAAGCGAACCTTCTGCGGATTTGGCGATAGCGCTTGCCATCCTGAGTTCTTTCAAAAACAAGGCGCTTGATCCGAAAACCGCAGTATTCGGTGAGGTGGGACTTTTGGGAGAAGTACGCTCCATCGGCTCTGACGAGCGAAGAACTAAGGAGGCCCGGAGACTCGGGTTTACGACTATTATTTCTCCCAAAACTGTCCGCAATCTCCTCCAGGCCGGGAAATTTCTGCTACTATAGTAGTAATGCAAATCCTGATTGTAACGGAAACATATCTGCCGACGGTTTCCGGCGTCGCCAGCTCTACCCACTCTATCGCTAAATATATGGCTTCGCGCGGGCATACCGTTACGGTTGTTGCTCCCGCGCCTGCTATCTCCGGATCGGTAGAACATGTTGCTAATCTGAGCGTGAGAACCACACCGTCTGTCCATGATCCTGTTTTTGCCGGTAAATCCATGACCGTATTTCCCTTCGGCTTTCCCGTCATCTGGAACCAGATGCACGCGCACCGGCCCGATGTCGTACACATTCAGGAGCCCGGGTCCCTTGGTATGACTGCGCTGCTGGTTGCCAAACACATGCATATTCCGACCGTCGGCGCGCTTCACACGATGCCGGAACAATTTGCGACATTTTTCGGCCCCCTGTACCCATTTGGGTTATGGATCGCAAAAATGATCGCCAGATCGGTATATAACCACTATGACGCGGTGATGACGCCGACCCAAACCATGGTGACATATATGAAAAGTGTGGGCATCCGCACCCCAACACATGCCATCTCAAACGGCATTGATCTTACTAAATATACGAGTGCGCCGCCTGATGCCGCGATGACACGCCAGTTTGCGCTTCCCCGGGGTAAAGTGCTCTTCGGGTATCTGGGGCGGATAGATAAAGATAAGCATTTGGATATCACCGTGCGCGCCATGACCCGCGCGGAGGATAATGTCCATTTGGTGATAGCGGGCTTTGGGAAAGATCAGCCGGCACTTGTTGCCTTGGCCCGGGAGCTTGGGGTATCGGAGCGAGTTACATTTATCGGAAAATTGGTGAAGGAGCAGATTATACAGCTCTACCG
>MFKE01000003.1:12498-20205 GCA_001779455.1 Candidatus Gottesmanbacteria bacterium RIFOXYB1_FULL_47_11
TGACTGTTTTGTGATCACCTCACCGGTTGAAAGCCAAAGCATTGTGACGCTTGAGGCAATGGCGTGCGGCTTGCCGGTTATTGCGGCGCGCGCCGGTGCATTGCCAGAGCTCGTACATGACGGCGAAAATGGTTTTCTCGTGCCTCCGGACGATGTTGCCGCGGTGGCACAAAAGTTCAATCTGCTGGCGGTAGATAGTGCGCTGCGGAAGAAATTTGGCGCACAAAGCCGTGTTATCAGCCAATCACACGATAAACCCACGGTTCTTCACCGCCTTGAAGAGGTATATATCGGATTAATGAAGTAAACCTAAGTTCTTTTTGTGATACAATTCCCCCAGATGAAACAAAAAAAGGGAGTGACTCCGGTCGTGACCATCAGCAAGCCTCCGGCTGCTTTCACACGTGCTTTGGCTGCCGAAATCGTCAAGAACCTGACAAGTCTTGGCCGCTTTACGACACGGCCTTTCCGCCACGAGGAAAAGCCGGTTGCCGCAGATAAACCCGAAGCGCTCGGACAGTATCCGATTCTTGTGGACACCAGCGTCCTCATTGACGGCAGGATACTTGCAATCGTCAATAGTGGATTTGTGACCGGAACACTCGTGATTCCCCGGTTTATTTTAGGTGAGCTTCAGCACATCGCAGACAGCAATGACTCGCTCCGGCGCGCAAAAGGCAGACGGGGGCTGGAGATTGTCAATAAACTGAAAGGGCAGAAGGTAAATACGCTCCTTTCCGTCAAATTTATTGATATAGATTTGCCGGAGGTCAAAGAAGTGGATCATAAGCTCGTGGCGCTTGCACAAAAGTGCGAAAATCAGCATCCCAGGCTTCTGACGGTGGACTTTAATCTGGCGCATGTTGCCCGCGCTCAAAGCGTGAAAGTGTTAAATATTAATGATATTGCCCAGGCTCTCAAGGTGTCGCTCATGCCCGGTGAGGAGTTTACGGTAAAGATTACCCATGAGGGTAAAGAACGCGAGCAGGGCGTGGGGTATTTAGGAGACGGCACCATGGTCGTAGTGGACGGGGCACGCGGGCGGGTAGGGGCTGATATACCGGTTATCGTGACCAAAATTCATCAAACTCCGGCAGGGCAGCTATTTTTTGCGAGAATTAAATAATTTTGCCTCACCCGTCATTTTTCGTGCTCACGCCTTCGCGGACTCAGATGATTGCGCGCGAAAAATGAGGGATCGGTTTATTCTACGCCGGGTTCCCACCTCAAAACGAAATTTGAAATCTCACTTCTTGTAAAGAGTTATCCTAAAGTTATCCACAATTATTTATTAGATTTTTTCCGGCGCCGTAATATAATCTATTTATCACATAAATAACTATAAGACTTTGTTTATTACCAATGTAAAATACCTATGGGTCTTGACAGGAACTTTTCGAAATGATTGAATGGATACATGAAGGCAAGAACAATTCTACGGCGATTGGGTTTGGGAATGTTTGTGGGGCGCGAGGCGGAGCGTAAAAGCCCGGTAGCGCGCGATCGCGAGCGGTTTGAGGCGGACGTGAAGGAACAGTTTCAGAAGCTGAAGGAGAAGGGGATTAGTATTCCAGTGTTTACGCTGTAGGCATAAACCAAAAAAAAGCATCATTACCGCTAGCGATTGGGTTTGGGAATGCTACGAGTAATAATGCCTTTTATTGTCGATATTGTTTTTTGGGCAAAAGAACAATATCTATCTGACCACAATATCAGTGGTCTGTCTTGCTGTCAAATAAAAAATTGAAGCTAGTTTTTTACGTTTAGCTCGTTTGGTCGGGTTTATTTTATGTTCGTTTCTTTGTGTTATCCCCCCTATTGACTTCAGTGTTTTAGTAATATAGTATCGCGTTGTATCAAGCTATATCCAATTTGTTACTGATATGCAGAATCGTTTTGAAGAATTGCATGAAAGAAACATGGGCGAACCGCCTACACCATTTGAGCGGGGAGTTGTTTTGGCTACCGGTACAGCGTTTATCACCACATCTCTTCTTCCGTTTGTGGGACCGGAAGGAGCGTTGAAGATTGCAGAGTTTTTTCAACAAGGAACGAATTCGGAAACCCCGTGGATTGTAGGCCTCGGCCAAGTACTTCGTCGTTCACAACATACTCCCAACACATAAATATATTGTTTATATTATGTTTCTCCCAGAAAAGATTGACAAGATATAATTATCGATATACAATCTCGACGAGTCGTGCTAAAGGTGAGTTTTTGAGCAATAAAAGTTTTTTTGAAAATCCGCGCAAAGTTATGTTTTGTAATGGGGGATTGATAGTTGGGCAGGCTGTCAATCTCCCTTAGAGAGCAGAACAATGCGCGGTTTTTTTAGGGAGTTAACAGATCGAAATATTCACTCCTGGTGAGCCTCGCAGTGTTTTGGAAAATCCGGACGGTGGGATGGTCAAAGACCTGTACGGATTCTTCTGCGCTGTCGTCATTGACGACCCATTCCAACAGCTGCGGATAGGAGGCGAATGTGGCCACCTCCGTATATCCCAGTTCACCATTCAATAATTTCCGGTAAAACAGACTGGTGAGTGGGTATTTTTCTGTCAGATTGGGCATGGTGCCCCAGATCCTGCGGGTTGATAAAATAATGTAATCGCCGAGGGCCAGTTTGTCCGCATAGTACAGTTGTTTATTTGTGTTGTCCTCGTCGTACACATTGAGAGTTTCGCGGTTAAAATTTTTTGGTGACGGAAGGTCTATCGGCAACCCGTCATTCCAGTGTTCGGTGTAAAGCTGTGCGCCGCCGGGGATATTGGCATAGATCCACTCGCTTGCCTCCATACGGGTTTGCGGGCGGATGAAGACGGAGAAATTGGCAAGGCCCCACGCGAATGTAGAGATAAGCAAGAAAGCAGTGAAAGCAAGGCCGGTCAGACGAAAACGTTTAATAATCATAGTGCAAAGCCAGGCGGCGGCGATGGTGACAAAGGGGAGGAACGGGACGTTGTACCGAGCAAATTTGGCATACCAGGAGCCGGACCAGCCGAAATAAATACATGGGAAAATAATGAATAATGAATAGTGAATAGTGAATTTTGAATGAAAACGACGAATCATCTGAATAACCATAACGATAAGTCCGATGAGTCCGATGATAGTTATCGGTCCGGCCAGCCAGAGCATCGTCCGGATCTGATACAGGTAGGGAGTAGTGTGCAGAAATTGCAGTGTGTAGGGCACGGAGAAGCGGCCCAAGGCCACGCCCGTCTCATACACCATGGATTCACGGTAATGGGCAATGTCGAGGATTGTATAGGGCGAGAAGAGGAAAAATATACAGGAGGAGATACCGCCGAGTAACACAGTATATAAAAGTTTTTTACGAATATTTTTAAGCGGTTTAGGGAACCAGATGGCGAGCACGGGAATAACGCCGAAAAGAAGAGAAGTGGTTTTGGCGGCAATGGCAAGGCCCCAGGTAACACCAAGCAAAAGAATTTTGAATTTTGAATTATGAAGTATGTGTTTATTCGAAAGATATAATAAAAGTAAGATAAAAAAGACCAGCATGGTTTCGGTCGTGTCAAAGTGGGCTTCACGGATAGCCCAGGGGGAGAAGGCCAGGAGGAACGCAGAGATAAGGCCGACCGCGGGAGAGCAAAGCGAACGACCGACAAGAAAGATGAGAACAATGCTTATCGTGGAGAGCGTTGCAGACACATACCGGCCGAGGACAGCAATGTGCCCCCATCCCATAAGCCACTCAGGGTCACCGGTACATCGTACTACTGCCTCACCGAGCGCGCGATAGAGGTAAATGGGCAAGCCGCCGTAGGCGAAAAATTTCGGATTCAGCCGGTCAAAAAAATGAATGCGTGTGACCGCCCAGCTGATATTGCGTTCATCCGGATGGAATGCAGAAAACGAATCCCAGTTGACGCCGTAAAAGCGCATTGCACCACCAAGGAGAAGTATCATTGCCAACAATGCAAGTGTTACATTCTTTTTCATTTTTCGGTAGTAAGTATCTTGGCAGCCTGTAATCCCAGTTCTACTGCGTAATTCGTCCCGCGGTCCCACGGCACGACATAGTCCATATTTGCCAGATAGACGCCGGGGATAGGGGTGGCGATGGTAGGAATTTTTTTTGAGTAGCGGAGCTGGTGCACCGGCTGGGCGTATGGGGCGGTGAATAAAAATGAATTATGAATGGTGAATGATGCATTATGGTTTAAGCGCTTAATAAACGGCAGAAATTTTTTCAATAGTTCTTCTTTATTCATAGACAAATATTTATGGTCTCCCGGCAGGTAATTGCCGAAGTAGGTCAGGTGATGGCCGCCGTAATGCCGATTGTCCATAAAATTGGTATGGGCAACTGCAGCCAGAAACGGAAACGCGCGGTCGGTGATATTGAGCCAGTATGTTTTGTCGATGATCGGCTCGCTGGTCTCCAGAATAAGTGTTTGTGCCCAGAGATGGGGGACGGAGGGCGCGGGTAGCCCGGGTAGCAATTTTTTGGCAATTGGCGACGGCACCGTAAGTAAAACTTTATCGAATGTTGAATTGCGCATTGTGAATGATGAATTGTGAAGAAGAACTTTGCCTCCCTGTTTTTTAATAGCTTTTTCCAGCGCCGTAACGATCGTATGAAATCCGCCTTCCATGTACATAAGGCGGGGCGTGCGCTTTTTGATCCGGGCCCAGAACCATGCGGCAGAAACCGTGGGCGCCAATGTTCCGAATTTGCCGGATAGAAGCGGCTCCCAGAGCACTTTGTAAGCATTTTTCCCGCCTATTGAGGTTAAAAGTTGTTCAGCGGTGATATTTTCCAACGGTTTCCAAAAAAACGTGAGTTTCAAATATCCAAGAAGCGCCGCAGTACGGAACTTATCGATCATTGAGAGTCCGGGAAATACTAATAAATGTATAGGAGAATCGAGCTGATAGGGCTCCCCGTTGTACAAATTCGCAGTGACCGGTCGCTTGATAATCAGCTTCTTGTTGAGGCCTAGTTCACTTACGAGCGCCAATATCGCGCGGTCACTCGTAAACCAGTGGTGGTAGGAGCCCTCCAGATGCCAGTCCCATTCCGGTTGTTTAAACCCATATGCCAGCCCGCCAAGCGTCGATTCCTTTTCAAATACGGTAACTTTGTGGCATTTGCGGGAAAGCTCGTAGGCCGCCGTAAGACCGGTAAACCCGCCACCGACAACTGCAATGTTCATAAAAAAGATTGTACATTAATTTTTATGATTTGTCGTATAATCAGTGCATGCTTTCGGATTTTTGGTTGGTTGTGCAGTGGTGGGGAACGCTTTTCCTTGTCGGGGCGGTGGCGTACCCGCTGACCCGCCGCCTGTTTGACGGTTGGCACGATCACGGATATCTGTTTGCCAAGGCCGTCGGGATGGCAGCTGTGACCTATCTGGTATATCTGGGCGGGGTACTCCATGTCGTGCCGTTTACAAGCGGGGCTATTTGGGGGGCGATGGCAGTGGTGTTTTTGATCGGCATGTTTGCCCAGTCGCCTAAGAAACCTGCATCGCCTACATGGAAACCAATACTTATTGAAGAACTATTCTTTTTCCTGTGTCTTCTTTTTTGGTCGTGGGTGAAAGCGCATGAACCGAGTATTCATGGGCTGGAGAAATTCATGGATTATGGCTTCACACGGTCCATATTAAACACACAGTTTTTCCCGGCTCCGGATATGTGGTTTGCCGGAAGTAGTATTAACTATTACTACTTCGGCCACACGGTCATGGCGGTTCTCACCCGGCTGTCGGGCATAGATCTATCCGTCACATTTAACCTGATGCTCGCAACCATTTTTGCGTTTTGTTTCACCATGAGCTTTTCGATAGGCAAGCAACTGTTGCGCGGCGTAGGGGCCATTAGGGAACTCGGGGGAGGACTGCTTACTGCATTTCTTGCAACCCTCGCCGGGAATATGCAAACGCTCTATGCATTTACCCAAGGATACACCGGAGAAGACGTGAAACCATTTTGGCATCTGTTATGGCCGCTAAAAGATGTATGGCAAAAGCTGGGAGAAGGAATCAATATTTATTGGTACGCCAACGCAACGCGGTTTATCCCGTACACGATTCATGAGTTCCCCAGTTATTCATTCGTGGTATCGGATGTCCACGGACACGTGCTCTCCATACCATTTGTGCTGCTGGCGATAGCGTTGCTGATACAACAGTGGGGAACCAAGGGCGCTAAGGGCACTTGGGGAAGGTTGCTGTTCTACGGTTTTTTGTGTGGGGTACTTTTTGCAACCAACGCACTGGACGGGCCGATATATCTGGGGCTGTTCATCGTTGCCCTCTTTGTTTATCAGGGAACGAAGGGAGCCCGGGGTCATTGGGAAAAATTTGCAAAACGAATCGGGGTTGTTGTCGCAGCGGCAGCCCTGACCAGTATTCCGTTTCTGATGCACTTTAAATCGTTCGTCAACGGTGTTGCCGTCAATTGTCCGCCGGCTCTTGTCTCCGATACGCAGATCGGACCCATCCTGTTTGAAGGCGTGGAAAAATGTCAGCACAGTCCTCTCTGGATGATGTGGCTCCTATGGGGATTTTTTGTCTATTGCGGGGTATGGCTATTAGCTTCCAAGAAAAAACACATGCTTCTTGCGGTATTTTTCTTTTTTTCTCTTGCTCTTATCATTTTCCCGGAGTTTTTCTATTTTAAAGACATTTACCCCATGCATTTCCGCTCAAACACGATGTTTAAGCTGGGATACCAGGCATTTATCATGTTTTCGATCGTTGCCGGATATGCAATCGTGACGTTGTCCCGCAATAAAATCTTTTTGCTATTCCTCATCCCGCAGCTGTTTCTTGTTTCTATCTATCCGATCTTCAGCGTCCGGTCATACTTCAACTCACTACGGGTGTACGACGGCCTGGACGGACTGGTATGGCTGAAAAATCAGTATCCGGATGATTGGGAGGGAATCAGATGGCTAAATCAGCAGCAAAAATATACGTTACCGGTCATCGTCGAGGCGGACGGGGATAGTTATACCGATTATGCCCGGATAAGTGCGTTCACCGGACTGCCGACCATTATCGGGTGGCCGGTACACGAATGGCTGTGGCGCGGAACGTATGATGTTGTTGCACCCCGGCGGGAAGAAGTGCGGCAGATGTATGAATCCGAAGATGTGGGTCTGACCCGATCAATCCTGGAAAGCTACGGGGTGAAGTATGTCATCGTAGGCGAGCTTGAGCGGGAGAAGTATACTGCTTTGCAGGAGGCGAAATTTTCTGCGCTCGGAACCGCGGTATTTACCCACGGCAAAACGGTGATATATCGAATCAATGAAGCGCCTTGACCCCGATAAATCGGGGTTGACAACACAGGGGAAACGTGGTTAAATACGTACCTAGATTGACGATTTCCTCGTATTGACGACGTAAATTGATTCATGATTGTTTCCAACAACTAATTTCTATTTTCTATCATTCTCTATTTAGGTATGGCGTTTCGCGCATCCACAAAAACGAAAAAGGTAAAACAACCCGCAGAAGAAGAGGTGGTTCCTGTGGCGCCCACCCTCTCAATCGATGATCTCGTCGGGGGACCCGCAAAGGACGATGAACTTGCGGATACACCAAAGCCCGCTGAAAAACCGGAAGAAAAGAAAGAAGAGGTAGTACCTGCGCCTGCTCCGATGCGATATGATCGGCCGGAGCGCAGGGGTTACGACAGACCCCGCAGTGGGTATCAATCCGGTG
>MFKE01000003.1:20237-23858 GCA_001779455.1 Candidatus Gottesmanbacteria bacterium RIFOXYB1_FULL_47_11
GGCGGCCCCCGCTACAATGAAGCAAGCAACGGATATCAGGGCAGCAGGTCATCCGGCACAAACCGCAACTTTTCCAGCGGCGGCGGATATCACCGTGAATGGACCCGTCCGCCGGCGAGCGGATCAGGACAAGCACCGGGAGTTCCGTTTACACCGGATATAGATGTACCCACGGAAACCGTTCACGGAATATTGGACATCATGCCGGAAGGACACGGATTTTTGCGCCCCAAGTTTACTCCGAGTGAGCGCGATGTGTACATATCTCAGTCACAGATCCGCCGGTTTCTGCTACGGAACGGCGACATGGTGGAGGGCCAGGCGCGCCCGCCGAAGGACAACGAACGCTACTACGGACTTCTGAAAGTAGAAAAGGTAAATGAAAAGCTGGCCGAGGAAATGGAGAACCGGCCGAAATTTGATGATCTGACACCGCTGTACCCAAATAAACTGTTGCGGCTTGAAACCGGTCAGCTGCCGCTTTCAACCCGCATCCTGGATCTTGTGGCACCGATCGGGTTTGGCCAACGGGGTCTGGTTGTTTCTCCGCCGAAAGCCGGTAAAACCACGATCTTGAAAGAACTGGCAGCCGGAATTTCTGCAAACTATCCGGATGTGCATCTTATGGCAGCTCTCATAGGTGAGCGGCCGGAAGAGGTAACGGATCTGACCCGGAGCATTAAGGGGGAAGTACTCGCCAGTAACTTTGATGAATCACCCGCCGAGCAGACCAGAATTGCTGAAGTTGCCCTGGACCGGGCTAAACGGCTGGTTGAAATGGGAAAAGACGTGGTCATTCTACTGGACTCCATAACCCGGCTTGCACGCGCGTATAATCTCGTCGTCAATCCCTCGGGCCGTACGCTTTCGGGCGGATTTGACCCGGCAGCGCTGTATCCCGCAAAAAGATTCCTGGGAGCAGCGCGCTGCGTGGAAGGCGCTGAAGGAAAGACAGCAGGATCACTTACTGTCATCGGGACGGCACTTGTAGAGACCGGGAGCCGGATGGATGACCTCATTTACGAAGAATTTAAAGGGACCGGCAACATGGAACTTCACCTGTCACGCGCGCTCCAGGAGCGGCGGATTTTCCCTGCCATTGATGTGGGAAAATCCGGCACACGGCATGATGAATTACTCTTAGGGGAAGAAGCAATGAAAAAAGTCGTAACCCTGCGGCATATGCTTTCCCTCCTAGGCGACGAAGAGCGCACCCTCATGCTCATCGAGCGCCTTGGGAAAACGAAAAATAACGCCGAATTCCTCGAATCGCTCTCACAAGGATAAGCAGGACTGATTTGTGGTACACTCGTTCCACATGAAAAAATACCTACGAAATCTATGGGAAGACATAACCCTCTGGCGTGAAGGGTGGTACAACTACCTGGAGCGTAAGCTCCGGCGGTGGGGCGTGGTATTTGAAGCACAAAAAGATATCATCGTCGATATCCTCATGGCCAGGCGCGGGACGTACCAGCGGCCGTTTCTCACGGTATCCTTGGGGATACTTCTTCTGGCCGGGGTCATATCGGCACCGGTTATCGCCAGCAGTTACAGCGGAGTTCCAAATCTCACGGATTTTACCCCCTCGTCCGCCGTTGCCACCAGTTTAGATTTTGAAGAATACGGCATCCAGACTCAGGTATCGCAAAAACCCCGCGATCAGGTGATTCTCTATACCGTCGAAAAAGGGGATACGCTGGGGAGCGTTGCGGAGAAATTTGGTGTATCTATTGATACGATTAGATGGCTAAACAATCTGAAAGGTGATGATTTGAGTGTTAGTGATACATTAAAGATCCCTCCGGTAACAGGAATCGTGCATAAGGTGACAGAGGGAGAAACAGTACAAAGTATAGCAAAGAAATATAAAACTGACTCACAAAAAATTGTCAACTTCCCGTTTAATGATTTTGCGGATTTGGACACGTTTGCCCTGAGCGTAGGTCAGACGCTTATTGTCCCTGACGGCGTCCAGCCGCAGGCACGGGCTATCGCGTTTGTGCCGCCGTCATTTGTCAGCGCACCCATGGGGACCGGCAGGCTAGTGTGGCCGACAAACGGATTTATATCCCAATATCCGATTTGGTACCATATGGCATTTGATATCGCCAACCCTGCAGCACCAGGCATTATGGCTGCAGACAGCGGAATTGTCGTTCTTGCGGAATATAGCCGTTATGGCTATGGGAATCATGTCATTGTCGATCACGGTGGCGGATTGTCCACACTCTATGGGCATTTGACGGAATCGTATGTAAAAGTGGGCGACCGTGTAAGTCGCGGGCAGGTAATTGCGAAGATGGGATCAACAGGACGCTCTACCGGTACACATCTGCATTTTGAAACCCGCGTGAACAGTGTCCCTGTAAACCCCGGACAATTTTTCAAGTAAAAGTTTGATATAATGAAGAACACCTTTTGGGCTCGTAGCGTAACGGTTATCGCGCCTCGATGGCATCGAGGAGATTAGGGGTTCGATTCCCCTCGGGTCCACACATAATTCCATACGGGCCTGTAGCACAGTTGGTAATGCGCCGCATTCGCATTGCGGAGATCGGGGGTTCGACTCCCCCCAGGTCCACTATTCCACAAAAAAAGCCTAGCCGTTGCGACTACACAGACACTTCGCAGGCTAAGCTTTTATTCTGCCTCAATTTGGACGCCGGCAACCGACGGGGTCGCGGCATTCATCTGGGTGTTGATAAACTGGCCGACTACCGCGCCAATCCCCAACATGATTGCAAACGCAACCACAAGCATCCAGCCGCGCACGACAACCAGATAATTTTCACCTGGTCTCGTGTGCACACGGCGCTCAACACGATGATGCACCCGGCGTACATGTTTTTTCGCCATATGCATCTAGTCTGAGGGATATTTCACACGGTTGTCAAGAGGCAAGTTCGTCCTTGACTTAGGCCTCACGCGCGCGTCATTATTATATTAATAACCACGTATGACGGGTAGGGTGCGTTTTATGGTTTGGGGAACGCGCCCACATACATTCGCGTGCCCAATATATTTACATTTATTCAAGCGGGACATAACAGTATTTATTTTCTTCCACTAATTTCTGCTATTGTATGTATCATTAGTATATATTTTGTATCACATAAACAACAGCGCGGAGCTATCCAACTTCTGCCAGTGCTTATTTTTGCAGTAGTTTCCGCGGTAATCGTTACTGTTATATTCTTTAACCGGCAGCAAAATACGGGAGAAATCCGGAGCCTCGCTGCCGTCAACCAGACGTGTTTTGACGAGTGCCGCAAAAATAAAGGGACAAAGGTTTGCACCGAACAGTGCGGCGGAGCAAAAGCTCCTTCTTCAGCAAAGCCTTCTACCAAACCAACACCGGTACTGGACTCCTGTTATACCGCATGCCGCAAGGACAAAGGGAAAAAGGTCTGTGATGAAAAATGCGGGACATCAAATGGTCAGCAGCAAACGGGGCAGGGTGGCGCAACAACGAAAGGCTCATGTGCGTTTTATGACTGTACGAGGAAACTCGTCTACGACAACGAACGGGGGAACGGGCATCTGGAACCGGGCTGCTGCGGCCCCACATGTGGACCCCGATGCGGTGTATCTCCTGCGCCAACCAAAGCCGCGGCTCCT
>MFKE01000003.1:23872-31926 GCA_001779455.1 Candidatus Gottesmanbacteria bacterium RIFOXYB1_FULL_47_11
CCTGCTCGTGCGGGTGCTTCACTGATCAGCAATTTTTAGCAGCAGGTACTGATTCGTGTGCGGTGATGTGTAGTCGGGCGATTGCGCCTACCCAACCGCCGAAGCAAAATGTGACACCTATTCCAGTCAAAGCAAAAACAGCATCAGGCAGTTGTCCTGTTGAAGCGGGGAAAAATTATATTTCCTGCTCGTGCGGATGTTTCACGGATCAACAATTTGTAGCTGCGAATACGAGTTCCTGCGCTGAGATGTGCAGCAGGGTAGCACCGACGACTGCGTCAACCAGTAAGCCGATCGCGAACGTGACACCAGCCATGCCTTTACGACCGAATGGTTCATGTCCAACAATGGACCTTGTTCCATGTCCCTGCGGATGTTTCCCATCCAAAACAAATTGTTCAGAGGTGTGTGTTGCGACAAGCGGGACTACTTCGACTACATCAGTACCCAGTCAAACTACTTCACAACCCACTACAACTACCACAACCGGATCTGTAGTCATTTGTCAGGGGGCCAACATTACCGACAAAAAAACCGGGCAATACCGGCCTATCCAAACAGGGGATTTGGTCATAGGTAATTATAACCGTGTATTTCAGTGTGATAGCACGGGAAATTATGTGGATGTGACGGATAAAGGGTATACCTTTGACGATATTACCAACGCCCCCGTATCAATTACGAGAAATAGCGCAACGGCAAAAGCGTCGTTTGCCGCGGCGCTTTCAAATCCCAATGCAGGGTCACTCTCGCCGGAGGAAAAGAAAAAGCTTGAGAATAAATATTTCGAAGCGCTGGATGCATACAAGGGGTGTTTGGCCACCCAGCGTTCGACCGACGCGTGCAGTGATCTTAACCGTAAAGCAAATCTTGCATACAAAGACGCAGGATTGCCACCGGACATTGAGACAAAAGAGTCTGAGATTGATACAGTAGAATACAATAAATATTTGGTTGAAAAGAAAGCCTCGCCTTTATCACAAGCTCCACTTGGCGGACCTGCAGAAAAAACACCCGAGCAAAAAATGTATGACCAAATTGTCGGGATTTTACGATCCGGAGATGCCAAAACAATTACGGATAACTGCGCAGCGTTTTTGGGTGAAGACGCAACAGAAGCAGATATAAAGGCCCGGTGCGGGAGCTACGCGTCAGCCGTAAGTACACTGGAGAGCGCGCTCCCGCCGGATGTCATCAGTGACGTCATGTTTGTAAAGCAGGACGGCAGGACGTCTGCAAAAGTATATCCCGGCCAAGCGGCGTGTAACGCAGAAGGAAAGTGCGTGGTCAACACCGGAGGACAACTGGCTTCGGTGACCGCAATTACCGATACCTATGCCCTGGCATGTCCGAGCTCCTGCGGCATAATCGGAGCAAGCTCGAACATTGTTATGTCCGGGCAAAAGGGTACACGCTGTTCCAGTAATGATACAGTGGAAACCATTCTCCGTGGACATTCTACGTTTACACAGTGCGCGTCCGGTATTTGCAGCGCAGGGAAGTGTGTGGACGGTACAGTGATTTATAATCCTGCAACCGGTGTATCCAGGATTGCTGAGGCTGGAAAAACGTATACGCAGGTGGATCCGGTGACCGGGCTTACGCTTACGTATGTCACGGAAAACAAAGGAACGGAAAAAGATCCGCTGTATATCGTCACGCAAACATTCAGAACCAAAGAACAGGAAGCGTATTATCTTGCGCAGTATGAAAAAAACATTGAAACGTATGCAAAAGAGAATTTGTCCGAAGAATCGGCGGAAAACTACCTTGCATATCGTAAAACCCACAAGGACGCGACGATCGAGGACTATCAGAATTATCAGACGGAGAAAGCGCGGGAACTTACTAAAGAGCTTACTCCTGTAGGTTTTTTTGAGGATCCGGGATTATGGTTCAAGCAGCATACCTCAAGCAATCAGCATATGCTAAGCGTTCAACAACTGTTTGTCGACGACCCGAAATTATTGGAAGATGCAGCCAGATCCGGAAATATAGATATTGATGAATTGGAACAAGATTTGGCTGCGCTTGAAAAGAAATATCCGAAATCGAAACTCATAGACTGTACGGATCTGGCACACCGTAATGACCGCTCATGTCCGGAAAAAAGCCTTTCTGACGAGCTTGCCAGCGAGACGCAAAACTTATTGTTTGAAACCTATAAACAAACACTTTCTGAAATGGACCTGAAGGCTGCAACAGAGTCATATACAACCTCTAAAGCGTATGAAGCGTGCAAACAGAATGGTGTCACATCCGTTGATGCATGTCAGTTTAATCAATTTCAGGATTATTTAGCAGCTAAAGAGGATATTGATTATACACTGTCGTCTTCCGGCAGAACTAATGCACAATCGAATGTTTCCCATGTGTTTACCGGTCAGGTGGATTACAGCGGGATGAAAGAGTATTTGGATGACCCTCTCACACAAGTAGCACTTTGGGCCAATCAGCACACATCAGGGTCACTTCTTCGGGGACGGATCCGCATGGTAGAAGGCCAGGAGGACTGGAAAAATGCAGACACATTCGGTGAGAAGGTGAGCGCAGGATATGAGGTGACGACCGGCGCGGTGATGCAGACGGCACAACTTGTGGGTGAAACCGTGATGACGGTAACAGGCGTCAGCGGGGTGGCAAATCTGGCGCGGGCAGGACTGACCCTTCGCGGAGGCGTTGCGGTAGCCAGTACCGCACTGTCGACTAAAATGGCAGGAGACAGCCTGGCGCAATCTGCAGAAGTCTGTTTTGACATAAAATCCCGTGAGCAAGGGCTCTCCTGCGCCCAGGCAACTGCTATGACGGTATTTGCGATTGGGTCTTCTTTGCAAGCCATTACCGGACAAACAATGTCCATCTATCAGGCTGCTGCCGCAAAAAATGTCCCCGCCGCCGGCAAAATTGTAACAACGTTCGGGACAAGCCTTGATGATGCCGCCGCAGCAGGACCAGCAGGAATTGAATCAGCTAAAAATAGTTATTCCATCGGCGCTTCCGGAAATTTTGCAAGTGCGCTGCAAAGCCGTACCGCAAACATAATAATCGGCGGAGGAACGACCGTTGCCTTTGGCATACCTGCAGTGCAGTCATGTAGTGAAGGGAAAACCGTTGATTGTGTAACCAATACCGCCATGGCTGCCATGGGCTTTATGCGGATGGTGTCGCCTGTAAACCTCATGCAACAAGCGTCACAGTCACGCGTCTATTCCACTGCAGACAAGACAATAAACTCGTTGCAGGCGGTGTCTGCTTGCGGAGCCTCCTGGGCAACAACACGCGGCATCGATCAGAATTGTCAGTATGCACTCACCTTTGCAGCAATGTCATTTACTCCCAGCGGTGGAGCTTTGGATCCGAAAGATATCGGGAAGGGGCCGCAGGAGCGGCTGGCAGATTTGGATTCGGTTGCAACTCTTCTTCGAACCAATCCCGATGGTAAAACAATTACGTTGCCAGATAAAAGCTCTTTGACTGTAACCCCTGAAGTGCGGACGCAATATACCAGCGAGCTGACCAAAAGCTACATGGAGATCGGGTATCTGGAGGCAGCCGTTGCGAATGTGCCGATACCCAAAGGCGACAGTACAACCTGGACGCTTGGAGAACGGGGAGTGGACACAGCTAAGAAAGCGCTTGATGCAGCACTTGCCTCAAACGACCCCATAAAAATTGATACGGCCCGACAGAACATGATTAATGCCGGTGTTGACTATGCAGCCGAGCAGGGTTCTCTAAAAAAGCCGACGCTGATTGAAAAGATAACCGCACGCAGTCAGTCGGAGGAAATTGCGAAACTGGAAAAAAACATTGCGGATTTTGAGGCTCTTGCAAAGAAAGATATGACAGGCGCCACTCCCGATGCGATCCGCGCACAGGAAATAGAATACAAAGCGCTCATGGAAGAAATTAGCCTGCGTAAACAAAAAATTGCGGAAAGCCAACTGACCCCAACAGCCAAATCTATCGCGGACAAACTCGCCATTGCAATGAAAGAGGCGGCTGATGCCGACCTTGAACTGCAGCTTGCAAAAGATGAACTTCTGAAAGCCCGTAAATTCGATGATTTTGTAGAAACGATTAAAAAGCAGGAAGCGGAGGTGGCGACCCTTGAAGAGACCCTTGCGAAACTCAACAGCACGGCCGGCACAGATCTCAATACGTTGCCTGTCAGCGACAGGCTTGAGTTTGCCAGGAAGCGGCTGAGCGAATTAAGGAATATAGAGAAAACTTCTCGGTCGGAGCGGGATATCATAACATCCTGGGAGGCAAAGCAGACGGCATATGAGGCAAAACAAATAGAAGTGAGCAAGCTGCAGACGGCGCTTGTATCCACAAGAAGTATTTTCAACAGATTTGCATCCGCAGATACTCTCCTTTCACGTGCAGGGGCGAAGGTAGACAAAAACGTGGCGGCCATTGAAAAACAGAAAGCCCAGGAGGCGGAAAAGAAAGCCAAAGAATTGGCTAAAAAGAGTAAACCCCCGGAATCTCTCAGAGAGAGATTGTTAGGAACGGAAGAGAGCCCGACACTCTTGGGAAGATTCGCGCGCGGAATCGGAATTAAGATAGCGCCGGCATTTGGGCCATACAGTGAGCTTCTCACTATTGCTAAGGAACGCCCGGATACTGTGGTTGAAACTGACGTAGCTAGTCTTCGTTCGGAGGTAGATAAAGTTCGGTCAAGCAAATACAAGGGCAGTAAGGACGCCATGATGGCTGACCCAGACGGCAAAGTGCTTTTGGATAGGCTAGATGCAAAAGAGGCAGAGTGGGCAGAAAAACGTCCGTTTGCGGAAGATAGTCAGGCAAAAAGGACCGTAGAAGAAAATATGAAGTTTCAAGAAAATCAACAAAAATCTATAGACGCTCTTACGAAACAAAAAGATGCCGGAACAATTTCGGAAGCTGAATACAATAATCGCGTTGCAGCAATCAAAAATCCGGCAGCGAAAGCATATCGGGTGAAAGTCCCCGACGGAGCAAGCCCCACGAAAGTGAAGCAGATACAAGAGTTTAATGCTATGCTCGACCGATTTGAAGTCACGAAAGGATTTCATATCAACGAACAACAGATTTCACTTGTTCTTCGGGAAGAGCCAATTTTGCAGCTTCAGGCAGGCGGCGGGAAATCAACGGTCATCGGTCCTCTGGAGGCGGCAATAAACAGGATGAGCGTGGTGTCGCTGCCGACCAGCGCGGATGCAAGCTCCTACGTCAACGACGTTATTAAAGACATCGAATTTTATAAAGGAGAAAAGATTGATGTTTACTTTTTTGACAGTAAAAAGGGATTTCTCATTATAGATCCGACCAAGGCGTTTGATCGGAATGCGGCAGAGATTGCTGATCCGGCAGTCGTACGTCAACGCGCAAATGGCGTGGCGGCAGATCCTTCCAAAGGCGGGATAAAAATTATTACCCAGTCGGCAGATAATGCATGGGGGAATATACAGGGGAAAAACGGTACGGATGTGCAATCAGTCCTCATGTATGATTTGGTGCAGGGCAAATACGCCAATAAATCCACGCTCATTGTTGATGAGGTGGGAGCTGTATCAGACGGATTCTTTTCCGTATCAAAAGGGAGCAATGAAAAAATCAGCAGCCTTACTACCGGAAAACATCTCAACGGTCTGACTGACGCCAGCCATTTACTCTCTGCAAGCGCAGAAGTACGCGACTCTCCGGAGCTATCAACATTCCGGGATCAGGTCATCGCCAAGCTCAATAGCGGTGAATCTGCAGATTCACTGTTTTTTAGTTACACGGACGGAGTGTATAAAACAACAAAGCCTTACCCTAAGGATATGGCTGTAATCGGCAAAAGCTACACTGAGCTTATCGACCAAACGCTTAAAAAAACCACTCCCAGCCCGGAAGTGAAGTCCAGGCTGGAAAGTTTGCGTGACCGACTTTCCAAAACACCGGACAGTGACGTATTTCGGCAGGAATTTGAGGCACTTATCCAGGATCAAAGCTTCACCAAACCGGAAGATACGCTTGCAATCAACGACCTGGCGTACCGGACCAGCGATCTGCAGGCCCGGTGGGAGACTCTTTCCAAAGTGCCTACCAATAATTTTGGATTTGAGGCGATTGTCGGATCCGGCTATGGGGAAATGGTGATTCGTACCGCAGGAGGAACGACCGGAGAGACCTATTCGGATGTACAGCGCCGGATTGCACTACAGGAAGAGGGATACGCCATGTGGAAAGGGACAGGAAAAGATACGAAAGGATTGGATCTGTTGCCGACCGGCGACATGACCGTAACGCCTGATTCGGATCAGATGAGCAATAAAGAGATATTTAAGCAGAAAATCGCTGCCGGGAAATTCAAGGGATATGATGCCACACCCGATACGGCATCGGTCGCCCTCGGGGCTGCAGCAACCGGGAGATCAGAGCGGCCGCCACCCCCCAAGTATTATACAGCTGCCGGAAAGGTTTCTGATCTTATTGAACAAGGATCAACAGATACTGAGTGGCTTGCAGCAAGCAAAGGGAAAACGAAAGGGTTTGTGAACGCTAATGTTGGGGACGACATAGACGTGGCAACAAAAAAGTTCATTGAAGCAAATGAAGGTGTACGGATTGTGGTTCGTACGAAATATCAGACGGATCCGGGTGGGGCAGAGAGGACTGAATATTTTATCGAACAGGTGAACAGAAACCCGGACGGCACTTTCACAATCACGGAAATGTCGCGGCCTGACTCGCAAAAAGCATGGGGTGATGAGGCACAATTTCTCCTGACGGAATATAACAAGGGAAGGGCAGACATGGGGCCGGAAAATATCGCAATTATCTACGAAGGCCGTACACGGGCCGTAGATTTTCCGGTCAGTGATTATTCAAACAACAACAAAAATATCAGCTGGGTCATTATGGCAAGCGACCATCAGACGATGGAGGATATTACCCAGTCCTGGAAGCGGAACCGCGTACCTGCCCGCGCCAGCGACCTCTTAAGTAAGGGCTGGTCTCAGGCAGATATAGACCGTGCATCCGAATACGCGCTGTGGGTTAAATCAGATGATCCAAGCTGGTCCACACTTACACCGGAAGAGGTTGTCACCCGGTATGCAGAAATCTTGGATAACAGCCTGTCGTCACTCCGATATGAGCAGGCCATGCGCGATATTTCGACCAGCCAAACCAATGCCCTGACGTCTCTGCGCGATGCGATTATTGTAAAAAATCCCGGAAATGCGGATCAAATACGCAGTGAATTTAATGATATCATCAGTTCCGCTGAGAGGGCTGAGCGGGCCCGCACCATGGAAGTCCAAACGAAGCCCCTGACAGGTGATCAGATTGCTGAGGAAGTATATACCCGGGGCAAACAATCGTATGAAATGTTGACGATCCAGATGGATGCGCTCAGGACTAAGTATAAATTATCCAACAGTGACTATTCTACACTTAAAATATCTCTCGGACTGAATACTCCGTATCCGACTCACGATGATTTCATTGCGCTGTATAAGGCGGGGCCGTCTGACCGTCCAACCAATGCAGATCCACACGGGCCTGTGCAAACGGTCATCTCTTGGGCAGAGACCAATGATCCGGCAACAATCCCGAAAGCCGCCTGGAACTCCAAATCAAATGCGGACACCACATTTGTGAAAGAACAGGCAGAAGCTTCTGTTGCTGAGCTGAATAAGCCGGGAGAAGCGGGGAAGGCAACAACTGCTCCGGATCTGTCAACCCCCGCTGCACGTGATGCGGCAATAGCAAAAGCAACCCTTTCGGACGCAACGCCCGCCGATCACGTCGTGGGATTGGTTGCCCTTCGAACAAATTTGACCGTTGCAAACAGTGCGCTTACTGCACTCAAAGCGCAACTTACTGCCCGAACTCCGGGAACTCCGGATCCCATCGTCAATACTCCGGCAGATACGACGGCCGTTCCGAAATGGGGACTTGCTGACGACAGCGCGCTTAAGGCTAAGGCCGCAGAGCTGAAGCCATCGTCTGCCAATGTCAATGATCTTACCCGAAAAATCGTTGATGCAGCAATTCCTGGCCTTACTGATTATTCAGGG
>MFKE01000003.1:31940-37531 GCA_001779455.1 Candidatus Gottesmanbacteria bacterium RIFOXYB1_FULL_47_11
AGCCAAAGCAAAGGCAGCCGCTATAGAGGCATACAACGCGGACATCGCCGAAGTGGAGAGAACCATACAGGAGTTGGAAGCCCGGGAGAAGACGATTGCGGAATCGGTGCAAAAAGATATCCTGAAAAATTTGCCCGCAGGAATCACATTGGACGCAAAAACATTGGACAGTATTATCGCATATCAGACGGCTATAGCAGATGCAGGAAAAACTGATGTACAGGTCGAAGTAGCCCGCACGGCTGCAGAACAAGCGGTGTTTGATTATTTTGCGTCGCTTCCTCAAGCGCAGCGGGAAGTGATCAAAACTCCTCCGAAAGAACTGGTTGCATCGCTTGCTAAGCCATATATTGATGCCTGGAGGGGAACAGCGACAAAAGACCCTGGCGGCGCATGGGTTAAACTGAATACCGAAAGTGTTCAGAAATTCTTCACGTCGATCAGGACGAATATTGCCGCGTGGTGGAGCTCGGTGCGATCAAAGCCGACGGGGACAACGATCGGAGGATTTTTCAAAACGCATAATCCGTTTGCAAAAATCGATGATGATGCGATGAAAGTGAACATGAAGAAATGGTACTGGCGGACGGATACGAAGGTTGGCGCATTCATGAACTCCACACCGCGGGATAATACTCGCGGTTGGATCCTTCGACAGTTTGTAAATTCGGTATTCTCACCATTGTATCTTTATGATGTTGGGAGAATAGTTCTGACGCACGGCGGATGGCAGATGTATGTGAGCAAACATCCCGTAAGCGCGGCTGTTCCATCCGGAATTCCATTGACAGAAGGTCAGGTGCAAACACTAGAAACATCAAAAGATTGGGCGACCAAAGGGATATTGCAAACAGCGTGGAATGCCACACCCCGTCGGAATCTGGGCATGTGGCTCGGTACACGGCTTGCGCCTATGATAATATTTCCTCCCGCAAGCATTCCATTTATTTGGCATGATGTTGCACGGATTTTTAGAGCCCCGGAGGGTGTGAGAAATGGCTGGCAGCTCTTCACCCGCCGCATGCCGACAGAGAAAGAACTTATGCCTAAAGGATTTGTCGCCAATCCATATCCTGGCGCGGGTAAAAAATTCATCCCTGTTGCATGGAGCACTATAGCGCCTGTTGAAGATCAAGAAAATTTGATTAATACTCAGACGGAAGTTGATTCCAGAATACAAACGTATGAACAATATCTTCGGACTGCACCGGAATTTACAGGTTTATCTGAACAGGAAATTCAAGACGAGCTTGCAGAAGCAAAAAATAGTTCACTTAAACTTGGTCCGGTTGAGAAAATATTTGAAACGCCCCTAGTCGAAGCGGGCAAGCGATTGCGCAGCAAAAATATTGACACAGTAACTTCCGGTGCCTCCGGTAAATCATGGCCAAGCACAGTGTTGGGATTCAACGGGCGGACACTTTCGGAAGAGAATAAACAAATACTTTTAGCATACGGAGCAGAAGAGGAAGTACATTATAGAGGTGGCGGTACAGTATATTTTGTTTCTATCGATGCGACAAATAAAACACCGGATGCAATTTCACAAGAATATGTTGCTTTAGTAAACCTGCTTAAGAATCAAGCAAAGCCAGGGACAACAGCCCCCGCTCCTGTTGCCCCCGCACCCAAACCTCCCGCGCCGGTTCCTGCCGCGCCAAAAGTAACTCAAAAAGCGGTTACTGATGCATATACGCAAGCAAAAAATTCAATAGAAAATGATTTGGCGACCTATGAGCGGTTTTTCCGGAAGAGCGACCGGATGTTCCTCGGGGTAAGCGCTACGATGGTCAAGGAGATTCAAACCAAGCTGGATGAAGCACTTACTCCGTTTGCCGGGGCTACAGGCATCCGGCTTCCTGATACCACCAAGGACGCACAGAACATAGCAAACCGAGTACATTTAGAATTGAAATCGACTATAGATATCATTCAAAAACAGACATATAAAAAAGCGGCGAAAGAAACCTATGATGCGATGGTGAAAAACGGTGTGGACAGTGTAGACGAAGGTGAAGCAACATATGAGATTGCAGCAACATTAACAAACTTAGTCCCCGCGGGAAATCAAAACATACAGGACGTTCTTGCTGATTTGATAAGCAAAAAGGCTGATGAGCTCTATGCAGCTGCAAGAACACAAGCGGAGACAGACATAGCCAGACAGAAAGAGGCGGACGCGAAATTAGCCGCGGAAGAAGCCGGGCGCCAAGCGGCAGCAGAAGCCTGGTTAAAATCACTTTCCGGTCCTATTAATCCATCTTTGTTGCCTGCTATTAAAGATTATTTAAATAACGATACGAAGTTCCCTTTATATGATTTGTCAGTTTCATACGGGACATATCCAGATATGTTTACGAAAGAGTCAAACGCGGAAGTGCCTGTGAGCCAAATTTTGGATTCATATAATCTAGCTTCGTGGGGTGAAATCAATCGGGCGGGTAGTGAGGATCCACGATATTTCGGAAAGATGGAGGGTAATAGATGGCTTGCAATGGTCGCCGCGATGCGGGATGAGACATTTGATTATAGTAAAACCGATACAGGTAATTCTGAAGACCACCCCATTACAGTGTTGGATCTTGGTGAAGGTGTATATATCGCCTTGGACGGTACCCATCGGGTTGCAGCTGCAAAAGCCTCGGGGACCAACATGGTTCGCGGAACCATCGTACGATATAAGGATTATCGTGATCTTCGGGTAACAAAGGAGTTGGTAGCCGCCCGACAATACGTAAAGCAACGAGTAGAGCAATCGAAAGAGAAACAACAGCCTACGTCACCATTGCGGAAGTTATTCACTCCGGTCAGCACCATTGTGTCAAAGACTACTCCTATAACGATAGGGAGAAGTTCGAATAATTCTGTCGTCATTTACGATGCTGAAGATGATTCCGTATCACGTTTACATGCGATAATTGCATGGAATGGGTCTGTGTTTACGGTGGCCGATAAGGGATCAAAATACGGAACAAGAATTTTCCGCAACAACAGGCCGATCTCTGTAGGCACAAACACCTCAAAAACACTGCAAAATGGCGATTATATTTCATTAGGCTCCAGAAATACGTGGTTTTTGTTTACCGGAGCTTCACTTGACGGTCCGTATTATGACCTTCAGAAACTTATTGCTGTTGCCCTCGTATCAGCACGACAAGTGAATGATATTTTATTGACAGATCGATTTTCAAAAACAGCGCTGACACAGCTGCGATTACACATTGCGGGGTCAATATTTGAAGCAGGGTCTATTGATGATGCCAACAGCATTATTGATGAACAATTAAACGCGATCCTGGAAGACGCTGGGGTGACCCAGGCGGAGCTCGGGAAAGGAAATACGATTTTAAGAGGACGACTGGATATCAAGGGTTTACTCTCGGAACATCAGAAGAGAATAGACGAATTTGAACAGGCCAGAGGACGTACGATTGTGGTAAAAATCGGTTTCAGAAGTACTCCTGAAAATTTACCTCCCGTTAATCTGTACCGGAATGAGTATATCTCTTCCGGAAATCAGAAGCTCGCCATCGATGTACAGAACGATGCTAACTTACGAACTGCACTGGACAACGTTATCTCAGATATTGCCCGTATGCGGAGCGCTTCGGGCATGAAGTTGAGCCGGCTCGACGCCATTGCACAATGGGTAAATGATAGTAAAAATTTCGTTTATGACAAAATTACACAAAAAGCCATTTATGATGCGTATGGTCAAGACGCATATTTGGGAGAATTTGCTCTTGGTGGAGGGGTTTGTCGTGAAAAAGCATTTTTTGTGGATACAGTAAGCCGACTCCTGGGAATTCAGTCTGAAGTATGGGTACTGAATTTTAGCCCTAGAGGTCGGCACGCCATTAATTATTATCCTGAACGGAATGTGTTTGTAGATGCAACACAGGCAGATCGCGCGATGACATGGGATGAGCTGCAACGGTTTTATGCACGGCAAGGTTTGACAATTAATCAAGAGAGTATTAAGCGGTATCGCAATACTAATGCGCCGAAGGAAGGGAATGGGGTAAAACCACCGGTTGTGGGGAAGAAATCCTGTACGGACTGCAATATAACCGTGAAAACGGTTATGAATCTGGTTGAACAATCGCAGAATAGTGTACCGGATAAGCCATCAGAGGCAGGCGGAATTATTCGTCAGGCAAAGACATACCTCGACCATTATTTTGCCAATACAGTGGTTTTTGACGGGCTGAATGCAGCTATTGAGTCGGCAGAGGCACAAAGTAAGCCAACACAGGCAGAAAAAGAAGATGCTCTCCGTGTGATTTCAACAGCCATATCAACGGCGCAGACATGGATTGCCGACTCCTCCCAATCACTTACCCAGGAGGACAAAGCAGCTTTGGACGTATACATAAAAGACTTGAAGGAACTGCAAAGCCAAATTGACGCACTGGAGGTATCACCGTCAACACGAATAGAAGATGTACAAGTCTGGCTGACGAATGCAGGAGAGACCGTGCGCCGGACGGTGGGCACCGGAATAAAAGCAGTAGAAGATCGGTTTAATGTTGTACAAAATGAATTAAACAGGACAGAGGTAAAGCAGGGCACAATAGATGTCAACCAACTTCCGTCAATTATAAAGGATATATGGGATGCACAAGCCGGGAATGATATTACCAAGCCGGAACGGCTTGAAGATTTTGTCGCGCTTGTCAGACAATCAGAGAAATATAAGACGCTCATGGCTGGCAGAAGCCCGACACTGGAAGAACAAACTCAAATTGATGCCGCAATACAAACGGAAATTAATAAACTCTCATCTACGCCAACCTCTCAGAAATCAGCAGTTTCACCTCAAGAGACAGTGTTAACAGCAGAAGCATTAACAAAAGTAGCTCGGGATATTTCGTTGGACAACAACTTCGTTGCATCATATTTTGATGATTTGGTGGCCGCAGGAATTGCATCCAAACAACCGGATGGGACGTATGATATAGAACAGATCAAAATCTGGAGCAACAGCATGCGGCTAGATATGCTTTTCTTAGCGCATGCGATGTCTAATAACGCGGGCCTGAAGAATCCGATTGACGTCTATTATAGAGCGATTGACGAGAAGCATTTAGATCCCGAGCAACAGCAAGTTTTCATTAATCGTCTTCTTGATCAGGAATCCAAGATATTTTTCACCGTTGACGGAAAGCCGGCAAATTTTGAGGAATATCTGCAAAGCGTGTATGGAAAAACAGTGCGTGTCATTCGGGTGGAGCAGAAAAAACTTGATCCGGTGGCCGACGCACAATTATATAGCATCTTTTCCAACAATTTGAAGATGCCATTCTTTGAAAACCTGAAGCTCCTGCTCCGCGACATTCCGATTACAAACATTATTATTGAGAAGGACGGAAGACAGGTTGAAGTTCCAATTGTTACAGCAAATCTGGATAATAAAAACATTAATGCGTTCGCAGTTGCTTCTCAGGATGCTCCGTTTCATCCCATATTTATCAATACCAATTTGGAAACAAGGTCATTGTTTGAGGTTATACGCACAGTTGCCCACGAAACAGATCATGCAGTACGACGTCTGGTTAATCCGGTTCAATACACCGACGACATGGATCAAA
>MFKE01000003.1:37544-51573 GCA_001779455.1 Candidatus Gottesmanbacteria bacterium RIFOXYB1_FULL_47_11
ATGACCGACGGGATGCGCAAGACTTAATGCAAATTTATAGAGATCGGGACAGAGCTAAATTTCAACAACAACTTGATGAATCAAGCCAAATGAACACACTGGTTGGTGAAATGGGAGGTGAAATGGCAGCAGTGCGGATGTTAGACGCCATGATTAATGGTTTTGCGGGGGATACAGAAGGGGTACGGGCGGAATTTGCTTCACGTTTGAAGGTTGAACGGGACGTGTTTCTGTTAGACAGAGTCAGCGCCATTGACAGCGCCAATATGGTTCCATACGCAATCGGTCATATCTTAGGAGGTGCAATTACCAAGCGTTTCGGGATGGACGCATTTTTGCAGATTGTTCATGGGCTTTCCATTTCGGAATCGACAAAGTTACTTCAACCCGTAATAGGAGGTCTTAAAGCGTATTTAGAACAACAGGCGCCTTTAACAGCGGGTCTCTATAAGATGAAATTTGAAACAGATGCTAAGAGTATTTCAACGCAACAAATGATTGATGTTACACCCCCGCGTCCTATTCCCGGCGTGTCGCAGGCTAGTCAGACACTTGATGAAATACTCAAACAGCTCAGTACGGTTCCTGAAAAACTTGACCTGGCACAGCAGATTCTCCTGCAAATGCCGGCTTCTGTGGTCAATATCATTCCGATTGTGAACGACGCGACCGAGATGATTCGCATTCTTGGGAATAAAAATATCGCAATACAAGATGCTATCCGAACCGGACAACAAGAGAATAGCCTTATGACGCATGTCGACATGTTATTTACTGTTTTTGCATTCGACCCGAAGTTGTCTCCCGAAGACACCGCAACGCTGAAGAATATTATCCTTTCCAATGGGCTTGCGAGAGCCCGTACGCAGTCAGCGCAACGGAAAGATATTCAGGCGGCCTATACAGAGCTCGCTGGAATTTTGGACATCAATGGATATGAGACGAACGCAAGGTTCTCTCCGTTTACAGGACAATCGTTTGCTATTCCAACAGTCATTGATGCATCAGGGAACGAAAAGGTTGATACGGAGAAGTTTATCGCATTGAAACAGCGCGTACTACTTGAAGTACGTATGGTTCCTTTGCTTATCCCGCAGGGAATACAGGTAAATTTGTCGGATATCCCGACACCCGATGTTATGTTTGAACGGTTTAAGAAGGCATTTTTGGACAACGGGATACCATTCCCGTTTACGTCGCCGGAAGAGGCACTGCAAACGAGTACACCGGCGCAGGGTTCACTC
The DNA here is from genome assembly GCA_001779455.1 of Candidatus Gottesmanbacteria bacterium RIFOXYB1_FULL_47_11. GTDB lineage: Bacteria > Patescibacteriota > Microgenomatia > UBA10105 > UBA927 > XYB1-FULL-47-11. The sequence continues at coordinate 38,789 of MFKE01000003.1, forward strand.
ATACCGTTAATTGATAATTCTGTAAATGAGGCGCAAAAACAGGCATGGGTTGACGGGCATACCGGTCAGACTAAAGAAGCAGCGCAAATAGTGGCCAATAGTATCAAGAGAATCTCATTCAAGGAATTTTTTGCCAGTTTGGTAACGATAGTAAACGAATTAAAAAGTCAGGTTGGGAATGAGTCGTATGTGATTGTGACGAGTGAGAAGAAAGGTGATGTCCTGCCGTACGATGAATTTAAGAGTGACCGTTGGGTTATTAACCTGATACGAAATATCCTTCCTGGTACACCCGACATTATTCCCCTGGAAGATTTAGGGGCATACGCGAAGGCTCATGACGTGAAAAATGTCGTCTTTTTCGATGACGCTTCATACTCGGGCACCCAGGTTAGCCAGAATTTGTCTTTGATAGATATGGATTTGGCGGGTATCGGAAATAAGGCACGGGTATTCGTGGGTATACCATATATGACCAGTGTTGCCGAAAATATGGTGAAGAATAATCCGGGAACCAAGTACGACAATTCCACGCCGATTGTTCTGAGTCATACCAAGATGGAAACTGTCGGAGAAATTTTCCAAAACGTAACTGACAGCACTAAACGGGATCAGCTGACGTCTTTGGCAAAGAACATGTGGCAGAAGAGTGATATAAAGGTGAGTATTTTTGATATGACCGTTACGTATTTTGAACATAAAGTTCCTGATATGTATTCGTTTTTGGAAGATATATATACCGGAAACGTGGTTAATGAACAGGGAGATAGCACGAAGTCTATTCGGTTTATTCCTGAAACCAAAGAGCCATACAAAGCAGGATATCAGGAGTGGGTGGCAAATCAGACCTCGTTATCCCAGCTTTCTGAACCAGCACAACTGAATTTGCCAATATCTCAAACTAAACCATCTCCGCTTGCGCTATATAACATGGATCAATCGTTCGTTTGGTTTATGGGATTAATGGATAAAGCAGGGGGTTGGGTAACGACGCAGTTTAATGCAGTACGAAATAGATTGAGTGGGAAGCAAACAGAACAAACAGGTCAAAAAAAACCATTGCTTACACAAGAAATTGCACAGCACACAACGCAACAAGTACCCGATGGGGTGATTATTGATGAAGTGAAAGTTCCCGCGCTTATACTTGGTTCGAACGATCCATTGTCTGTTGATCCGGTCAATCCGAAATCAGGAGAAACAGTGTTATATCACGGAGCCTCAAAGCCGCTGCGCGTTGCACTGGATTACGATTTTGCTAGAGACGGAGGCGAAGCTGATGGATCAGAAACTCTTGGATCCGGACTCTATACAACAGATGATAATACACAAGCACAGGGTTATGCTCAGGCCCGTGCCGGATCAACCGGAAACGGAGTAGTTACGATTCTAATTCCCTTCAAGGCGCGAACGCTTGATCTTCGGGATGATGCCCCTATGCCGGAAGCGTTATTTCAAGCGTGGGTTGACGCGTGGTTGACGTATTTCAAGTCCAAAGAGATCGAATACAACAGCAAAGTAAAGCCCAGTTTTTATGAAACAGCATTATTTGAGCCGGAACGAAAATATACGGAATTTTTGCTCGCGATTCGAAAAATTACAGACGATCCTACTAAAAGAACTATACGGTATGCGTTGGGTACTATGAATATTCCGGAGTACGATATTTCCCTGGGTCAGGGACCATATCAAAACGTGATTTTTGCTCAGTTTATGCGCTCGGTGGGATTTGACGGTATTATTGCGCCCGAACTAGGAGATACGAAAGACATGGGCGAAGCAGACAGCTATGTGTTTTTTAACTATGCAACAGTAGGAGCCCGGGAGGATTGGCAGGAGCGATCGGCGCTGCAACCCGCAAAGGAAGTAATTAATACCTCTCAAATCCCCGCTCAGCTGCCGGCGATTGCGGCAACAATTGTCTCGGCGCAGCCTACACTGGTTCAAGAGGGGAATACAGCTGCCATCCGCGGTTTGGTTCTTGAAGAGCTCAGACAGCAGAAGTTATTAAGCGACACGAGTCCACCGCAGGAAACTATTGATCAGATAGATGTCGCAATCCAAGCCGCTATTTCTTCTGCAAAGCCCGCAACACAGCTCCCTCAAAATCAACCGCAAACCACACAACAGGATCAAAATTCTGTAAACACCCTTACGCGCCAATTTCCGGAATTACAGGCAGAATATGACGGGTCAGTTGGCGTCTGGGAGGGATATACATTAGGCCAGCATACCCAATATGTGTTAAATCAATTTAACAAATACTTTGCGGATAAACCATTCCCCGGGGGGTTATCTGCAGAGACATTCCGCAACATTGTCGCCGTTCATGATCTAGGCAAGTCCGCATGGGTACGAGATGGGAGAATGGGTTCTGTGTATGACTACATTCTCCCACGAGTGAAAAAATATTTACCCGAGCTCGGAGTAGATGCACGGACAGTAAATATTGCAACTTCGCTTATTGGAGGAGATCCGTTGGGGACATATTTAAAAGGCGGTTCCGTGACCAATGCCGTCAGTCAAATCCGGCAAGGCGCAGACAGCGCAGGAATTTCCCTCCGAGAATATTGGGAGCTATTAAAAATATACTATATGGTCGATGCGGGTTCTTACACGGCTGATTCAGGCGGGAAAGCATCTCTTGAACATTTATTCACATTTAGCCCTCAGCAGCATCAAATGAATTTTTCGCCTCAAACGTTACAAGAAATTCAGGTATTGGAGCGTCAACTTTTGGCCCAAACACAACCTGTCATTACTGCAAATTGGCTCGATACACTACCTACTAAAAACATTAAAAGTTTTATAGGTGGGGATGCCAATACTGGTATAACGCTTGTAAATAATGTTGATCGGTGGGATGGCACCTGGAATACTAACTTATCGACACTTTCTTTATATCCAAAAGCGACAAATACGACACAAACAATTGGAGACGAAATAATAGATACAAAAGTAGCATATCTTGATCAAGATGGGTCTATAAAGCCAAAAGCTGATTCAGGTTACACGCTTTTACCAACGTATAAAAATGTTCCGTATGGGACAAGTGTTGAATTATCTAGTGAAAGTATTCCTTCAAATCATAGTGGAAGACCCTTGATATTTAGAGGTATGACAGATTTGGGAATGCAGAAGGTAATTGAAACAGGAATTATTCGGGAAGGAGAATTGGTTCAAACGATTGATCAAGCAGGGCAAATTTTTTTCACCTCGAGTGCGAATATGGCTTTTGAGTATGCGACGCTTGAAAGAAGTTTTGATATGGCTACGTTTGATAAACCTGCATATGTTGTTGCAATCGAGCAACCACCTAATTCCCAAGTAATAGAAGGAGAAGTGATATTGCGTGAAGCGATTCCTTCTTCACAGATTATTCATGTATATGAAATTCGTCCTTTTGTCATGAAGCCTGGACATATAAGATTATCTTTATCTAAAGACGGATTATATTTATCACTACCTGAAACATTGGAGTACACAAAATCTGTCCCATCTGGTCGATATGTATTTCGTGAGGTTAGTATAGATGAATTAAAAAATCAAACAATTCAACAGCAGCAGACACAAAAACCGCCCCCCCAAGCTTTTTACGCTAACAATCCGAAGACGATAGGGATGATGATGGCAGTGGGGGAACGGTTGCAGGGGGTATGGGATAGGCTCCGGTCGATTGTTGTGAAACCGCCCGTTCAGCCAGCGGGGAAGGGGGAGAATAATCAGCAAACCGTTGCATCAGTAAAACCAAGCGAGGTCGATCTTCATTCCCAAATTACATTTATCCAGAAGCAGATGATAACAACATATTCAGAAGTATTTGCACAGTCGGATTTGAGTGATCCTCGCGCACGCGCGCGAATTCAACAAGTGGTTGAAGACGAATATCAATCTATTTACCATACGCCTCCGCCTGCCGAGGTAGTAAATGTGCTTGTTTCTTGGGTTTATTCACAATATCCCAACCAAACATCACCGGTTGAATTTAACCCCTTAGATTACAGGTTTCCCAAAAAAGCGCTGGAATCTCATATGCAGTATATAAAAGAAATGAAACGGACAGAAAATGGTGGTCAGACTGGAGAGACGTGGGTCGTCGGGAGATCGCTTGGCACTGCTGCTGAAGATGCACGATATTATCACAAATCAGATACATATCATCAGGCGCTACCCACTGATGGAGAGCGTAATTTTGAAGATGTGTTGGAAGAAAAATTGCAGAAACAAGAGGATGTAGTATTTGCTGATTTTGGTTTTGGAGCTGGCCTGGCACTCATGGATTTAAGTAATAAAAAACCCTTTAGTGATACGCTGGCAAGCGGAAAATTGAAAATACGTGCTATTGGCAATCCGGATTATTCTAAATATAAGTTCCAAGATCCATCACGGGGTTCAATATTAGTTGGCCCGACATATGATGCACTTATTGAGAAGGGAATTGTTATTGACCCGAGGGATATGTTAGAGGTGTTGCGCACCACCCCAAACCAGAGCGTCGACGTGCTTACATCTGTTCATTCTTTCTATGCGGTTTCATATCCCTCCTGGGAACTTTTGAAAGAGATTGATAGGATTCTCAAACCAGGTGGAGTAGCGTTTTTTAATGATCTTCCCTTACGTATTTCTAAGGGCGGTGATCGACCATGGGAGGCAGACAGTGAGGCTTCGGTAAACGCGTTAATGAAAGAACTGGGAATATCATTGACGTATACAGGAAAAGGCGGCGTGTTAGTTAAATCAGGCAACTTGGATCAGATTGAGTCACTTGGTTTTTATGATAATGAACTCATTCGAATGGCGTCAACGCAACTCCGGGTAGTAGAGGAAACGCAAGAGCCTTCCTCGCAAGCGTTGTATTTTATGCCTCCACAAGTACGTATGTTGGAGGAGCGGATGCGGGGGATGTGGGAACGGGCGAAAGATGTGTTTAACACGATTCGTGCACAAATCCTAGGCGTTGGCATTATACGAGCCGTCAGAACGGATTTTGAAACTGTACTAGATAGTCGAAATAATTATGCAAAACCGGTTTGGAATAACGATTTTGACGATGTATTGCGATTATTAATCCGAAACGGATTAACAAAAAGAACTGATTTAATAGATATTGTACGAGTATTAAATTCCACATCCGAAGACCGAAGACACGCGTACGTTTCATCAATAATCCCAGAATGGATTTCGTCGGGATTGAATGTATCAAGTTACCTCTCATCATTAATTGAGGAGTTAGATCGTAGCGAAGAATCAGTACGCGCACTATACTTATCACATCTCCCATCTTGGATTCAGGTAAAGAATGATGCATACGCGCTTTCTCTGATTATCAAAGAGTTAAATAAATCTCCCTCAACAGCTCATCTTATTGTTCCCCATATTCGCGATTGGTTAATTAGTAGACAAAATACGGAATTCATTGATCTTACAAAAATTATTGAGTCTTTAAATAAAAAACCGGAACTCGTGCATATCCTGGTTATACCTATTAACGATTGGATTAACGATAAAACAATAAGTTATAATGGCATCAGCGAGCGCATAGAGACATTTTATGGGTATCCCGCGATTCTTCCCGATATCGCTCCGAACATAGGGCAATTGGCGAGCGCAAATGTAGTTTCCTGGGGACTTAGATTACATTTATCGTTACTAAATAATAATCCTAATACAGCGAAAGATATCGCGCCATACATACATCAATGGAATTATGTAGCTGTTGATTGGATAGTGACCGCGCTGAATAGTAACCCTCAGACTATCCGTGAGATTGCACCCCATATTAAAAATTGGGAATCTACTCGCATGACCGATGCGGAACATAAGCAGTTGGCAGGCATAATATACGAGTTAAATCGCATGACTCCTACGCAAAGACAAAGGATCTTGCCGTTTATTCCTGTATGGGTACGAGCTTTTAGCACGCGATATACAAGCGACTTATATTTTGAATTAACCTCTATTTTATCCAGCTTTCAACGTGTCTCCGATGTGAATGCTGCTATCGTTATGCCCGAACTTGAAAATTGGATAAAACACGGTTTGGGTACTTTCGGTTATGGGAAGTTTGAACCGCTAATAAACGCAATTGGAGCAAGTAGAGAAGAGGATCGAAAAACATATCTTCCGTATATTCAGGATTGGCTGCCGGCCATAACATTCAATATTACGGCGATTATAACTTTGTTTAATAACAGTTCGGGGTTAGCCGACACTATTGCACCGCATATCGCAGAGTGGCAACAGGCTTTCGGATATACCACGATTGAACTTATACAGCTCCTGAGTCAAAGACCGAATGCTACGAAAAAGCTTATTTCGTATATTACCCCCTGGATTGAAGCTAGGGTGGAAAGAGGAACCGTAATCGATATTGTCAACTATTTAGAAAATATTGCTCCGGATGATCCGAGAAAGCCAAAAGAAGTACTTGCTCAATACATCGTTGCACACACAAATCAGGCGAGCTTATCTTATAACCTAACCCCGTTCAGTGCGCTGATTGATGCGGAAGTGTTGTCATACATGCCTGTTGATTTACAACGGTTTTGGCGTGTTGCCCATGACTATCCTTTGCTCCACGGTAGGTGGGTTAAACCGGATGGGTTAGATACATTCAAATCTTTATCTGATGCGCAACTTGAAATATATATATCGTTGTCTCAAAAAATGGATGACTCGCCTGTGGCAATGATTCAAAAAATTAAGGAGTCGCTTTTAGAACAATTGTTTGACGTGGATAACCCTGTTGAGGTATACGCAAAAATAGAAGCGATACTGGTTCGGAATCAATTACCATTTTTCATCAAACTTATGCAGGTATTTAACGTGTTGTATCCGCAGCCCCGTTTAGATCAGATGATCGCTGATTATACGAACGGTTCTCCTCAGCTGCACTCAATTACGGCAGATTCGTCCCGACGTTCAATCCTCCGAAATGATTTATTCAAAGCGACAATACTGTCCGGGAACTATGATTTGGAGCTATACGTTACGTTTATCCGGGACAACGCGGATTTAGTGGATTCGTTTATGCGCGGAAAATCACTGTCGTCGGAAGAGAGGGGTAGATTGCTCAAGTTTATCCAAAGAATGAATGCCTGGTATTATGCCACGAATTTAAGCCACATCCGTCAGGGGTTGTTTATTGACAGCAATAAGGCAACCGATGATGCGATCCGCGAATTTTTAAAAGAGACGCTCTATACAGATTTTCGGGTGGAAGAGACTGGGAAAGCACTCAAAGATAGAATTGCAGACTTATTCTTAACAGGTACCGGCTATGGAAGTTTGGACGAAATCCTTACGGTCACTAAAGCGAATCGCACAAATGCAGATTCAAGGAATCGCGCATATGTACATGATCACGCTCAGGGATTGGTGCTGGAATCCGGAACGATTTTGAAAGGCGTACTTTCGCATTTTTCTGTTCCGGCGTTTTTATCTCTTCTCCAGGACGGACCCCGCGCGCGAGAACTTATGGGGTCGGAAGCTGGTTCGGATGCAACCCCTTTTGATACGGATGTGAGTTACATGACGCCCGATGATGCTGTGGGGGGCTTTACACACGCGCTCAGCAGTTCGTTAGCAAAGAGTTATGGTGAGATCCTGTTAGTTTCCAGAAATTTACCAGGAAGATTTTATCGCAGCGATGTAGGGCAAACACCAAAAGATGGAACATTTGAATTGTTTCCGACAAATTCAGAAAAACATTTCGGAGTGAGAGGGGCATATCCATCTACCTACATAGATGCAATCATATTAAATGGAATACAGGAAGATAGGTTAAGTGATTTGTACGCTGCAATTGCATTTAATAGTTTCTATATTCCGGTATATTCTTCTACAGGAACATTAGTGTTTACTCCCCAGATGTACGACGAGCGAAAGCGTGCGCTTACGGGCGTTCACAATATTCCGTTTCTTGTTGAACTACTAGCGGCGAACGATCCATTTGCACAGCAGATGCAATCGTTAGGATATACCCGTGGGGTTCTTGAGAATGCACAGGATATCAGTAGGGTAGAGAAGCCGGTGCGTGCAAAGATTAAAGAAATTTTGGAATCATTCGGTATACAACTCGCCGTAAATGAGTCCGACGCTGATTTAACGGAGGCGATTTTAGTAAATATTGGGTCATCGGGCAGAAGTACAAATTTGCCGAAAGACTACGATTTTGACTATATGCTGTTACTTAATAAGCGTGATTATGCAAAATCCGCACAAATTGCGGCAGCACTGCGTCAGGCGTTTCCGCATGCAGATGAGCTGCCGGGAAGCGCAACAGATTCCCATGTCCAAATTCGGCTACAGGGGGTTACATTGCCAGGGCAATCTGAACAACTAGATTTAGATATAGGGCTTAATACACGGGAAGACCTTCTTCTTTATGGTTCCCATCAGGCAGCACGGGACAGAATTGTGTCGCTTACGAGGGATAATCAACAGGCTGTGATAGCAAATATTCTTCTTGCCAAGAAACTCTTGAAAGAAGGAGCGGCATATAAGCGAGGTTTTCATCAGGATGGTGGGCTCGGCGGGATTGGAGTTGAAACATGGATTCTCAACAATCACGGAAATGTCCGGTTAGCATTTCAATCTTTTTGGGATGCAGCACACGACAGCGCTGGCAATACTATTCCATTTGAGGTGTTTAAGACAACATACGGAATATATGATCCGGCGATTAATTTGAAATATGAGAAGTTCGATAATTATACCCATCTTCTTACTGAAAATGGGTATCAAAAAATGCTTACGGTTATTGATACTGCATTACACACACCCATGGCAGTTTCGAAACCATCCTCCCAAGTTTTCTACGCCAACAATCCAAAAACAATAGGGATGATGATGGCAGTGGGGGAATGGATGCAGGGGATGTGGGACAATTTCCGGTCACTGTTTGTGAAGCCGCCCGCCCAGCCGGCGGGGACAGGGGAGAGTGGGAAGGAATCTATTCCACCAGGAACAAAATTGCGACAATTTGATGATGCGAGTCTGAACAGGGGAGTGAAAGAATACACGGACTTTATAGAATCTTTACCGGAATCCATACGACCGAAGATGGAAGACAGTTCCGTCTTATCTGTCTTTTTAGGTGTTGTACCGGAGGTAAATCTATATACTACAACAAAGTTATATACGTTATCACCTGATGAGCTGACTGAAATTAAAGAGAGTTTGAAGCGACAGGGTAAGTATTTCCTGATGCTCATTCACGAGGATACCTATGCATTTGTCAATGTAGATGCCGCTGCATCGGTCATCATGGCGCAAAAAGGTACAGATATATTTCCGGAAGAGGCATTGAAAGATACTGAAGCGGCAAAAGTGTGGGTAAAAGATAACATCGTACGATTGGCGTCCACAGGAGATACTGAAGAAACAGGTCGTCAATATGGTCTTCTCAGCGGATTTCCTGCGGATGCAACATTGTCGTTTCGATTGCTTTCACAGGCTAATCGCAAGATTGAAAGGTTTATCTCATCCCATCCCGAAACCCCACTTATGGCGATGTCCACGGATTTATGGGGGGAATTTGGCGCTCGTTTTGCTCCACCATCAACGAAACAACAGATGGAGTCGTTTTTAGACTTGGTTACCGATTTGACTCCAGATGAGCGGAATGCATTTCTTGCACACTTCAGAGTTTCATCTATCTTGAATTCCGGGTACATAGGTTTTTCGCAGGAGGACATTGATTGGGTAGAAGCGGATAACGCCATTTGGGAGAAAATAGCCCCAAAGCTACACCTCCCGGCGCTGAGTGAACAAACACAGAATAACGTTCTCCAATATATTCAGAATGAATGGGAAGCAAGATACCGCAATGCTATAGATCAATTTGAAACTAATGCAAACTACTCGTTGTCATCGTACAGCACCATGCCCCTTGACCAGGTAAGGGTAATGTTTCAAGGTCGATTTCCTTATTATATTCTCAACCGCAAGGTAGATGTGGCAAATGCATTGGTTCGAACGTATGGCCTTGATCAATTCCGGGCTAATATTATTCGCGAGATATTATTTAATCAAATTCGTACCTTTACTCATCCAGAATTTCAGAAATTTACCGAACGGCAGATTGCGCGGATACAAAAAAATTCAGAAGGAACATATGTTTTAATACCCGGTGATAATCAGATTCCAGAGTTTGATATACAAGAGGCGCTAATCGCGTTAAATCCAACACCAGCCAACACACTGCAACAAGCGATAAATACATCGTTAGAAAAACAACGAAATTTGGGCTCACAAGAGGTTGAGGAACAGATTGACCAGCAGTTGCCTTCGCGGGGTAAAACAGCGGCAAAATTCGGAGCAATCGTCGCTATTATCGGAGAAGGCGCACAACTGTCTTCATTCGTTGACGGTGGGTATCGGAAAATAATGGATTTTGTTGCAACGGTTTTTGGTAACTGGACGCTACAAAATTATAATTTTCTCCGTTGGAACTTGAATGACTATGGGTTCGGCATCATATTGGCTGCGATTATACAAACACTGGTTACCTATTATGTCCCTAAAATATTTCAATGGAAGGTAACTTCAACGAGAAAAAATTGGCTCCGGTTTGCAGGGGGAGTGTTAACAATTGTAGGTCTGTTTGTCACAGAATATATAGGTGCCCCCGATGGTTCGCTGGCCATGGATCCTCAAGATATCGCAGCATTTATCGGGGGAGCACTAACATTTTCCATTGCTGAATGGCTCTATTTGCTTCTGAAAAATGCAAAGTGGAGCCGGTAATAATTTAGTATACTGTCTTTATGAGTGAAAAGCCCGATGCGTTGGACAAAATGAAAACAGCTTCAGGTGAGCTTGTGAGAGAGTCTCCCATTGCGAAGATAATGTTGAACATCGGTCAAATAATTGCAGAGAAGGGTGAGGATCCAATAGGTGTGCGGCACATGAAACAACGGTTCAACAAAACAGTGTTTATAAGGGAGTTGAATACACAGTGGGATGCGAGCAATACCCGAATAATCAGTAAAACCGAATTAGGTATTATGGAAGAGGGAGAGCTTAAAGAGGGGTTTGCGGTGGTCTGGTCTACGATATTTGACGGTCAGTCAGAGATAAAGCGTACCGAGCGAACCTCACCGAGTATCATTGTGGAATTGGTCAGCAGAACTCCTTCGAGTGAAAAGGAAAAAGGACGACCCCCCCATACAAATACACTCGTGAGTTTCATGAAATCCGGTCAGGTCATTATCCAAGTGGATCCATTGGATCACGAAGTTTCAACCATTGACGGGATGAAAAAGGTTGGCGATATTTACCAATACTATGGTCCTGTAAATAATGTCCCATCGGAGCTTGAAGCTGTTGTTCTTCCGGTGCTTACTTCGATTCAGGAAAGACTCGCTTCCAAAAAAGGACAAGAAAAATTATCACAACTAGGGACAGGACAAGGAGCGTAACCTTTATTATTGATGGCTCGTACGAGGCGATGATGGCATGTGTGCCCTCGGTAACCGGAATCCCGATGAAGAAGGGGAAGACGATGATGGATTCGGCAGGCTCACCATCAATTGTGACGCGCCAGGAGGGGTGGAAGGTCTGCTTGAGAACGACGAGGCACTCGGTACAATCTTTTTTGACCTCGACAGTGGTGCGGAAGATCATGTCGGCATCGGATGATTGAGAGGTAACGGAAATAAGGGAGCTCGGGGAACTAGCGGAGCTCAGGGGGGTGGTGTAGCGGGGAGGCTCGGCAAAAAGATTGTGGCGTGAGCCGTCCGGAACCTGAAATGTCACCTCATCAAGCATTTTGAAATTCGGAAGACCGACATTTTTTGGATATTTTTTCGTGTCGAACGACAGCTCCGGATAGAGACCGTTTTTGGGGTCATCAGACTGGATCCAGAGGCGCACAACATTGCCCCGTGAGTATTTGTCGGCTGCAACAACCGCGGGCCGTACACCGGCTGAAAAATACCCCTGCGTCAACACTCCGTAGAGCTTCCATGACGCGCTTTCTTTTATGGGTATCCAGAACGGTTGGATATTTTCTTTCGGCAGATCTGCCTGGGTTGCCACATACCGGAAATTGTAGAGCACATAATCTTCGATGAAATTTTCCCGGAAATATTGCTCGGTATCGGCGTTCGGACTCCAGGTCTCCGGCATCCAGAGAACCGTGGGGAGGCCGAAATTCCCCAGATGCATAAGCATTGAGGTTTCCGCGAGTTTAAAATCCTTCCCCCAGCCGGCGCGTCCGGCAAACACCCGGCCGGGAGCAGTTTTCTCAAGTTCCTGCAGTGTCGACACAAGACGATTCGCGTCTTTGGACTGTTTGGCAAAGTTACCGTTTGCCCGCAGGATGAGCGTATCGTTGAGTGTGCTGTAGCGGATAGTCTGGGGGTAGATGGACAATACTGCTACTATTCCGATAATCGAATACGCAAATAAACGAATAAACGAATGAGGTTTGAAAAACTTCACCATCCACTCGAGTCCCATTGGCACAAGGAAAAGCCCCGCAACGTGCACGCCGACGATGAAACGCGAAAGGTGGAACTCTTTAAGCCCCGGAATAAGGTCAAACAGCCCTCCCCAGGTGGTGCGGCCGAAATAGAGAAACAGCCAGAAGAGGAAAAGGAGAACAAATGGTGAATAGTTAATGGTGAATAGTGATGCGAATAATCCAACAAATACTAACCATGTGAAGATAGGGAGACGGCCGAAGTCAAACAGGTCGCCGTTGAAGAGCCGGATGATGGTCTCAGGTGCGCCGTATGAGTTGAATTTCCACACCGGGTCCCAGAAGGAGAAATTGTGAA
>MFKE01000003.1:51587-64611 GCA_001779455.1 Candidatus Gottesmanbacteria bacterium RIFOXYB1_FULL_47_11
ATGCCGATATGGCCCGAGGTAGTGGCGACAAGAAAGAGAATGGCAGGTAGTATTTTTTTGCGGTAGATGAATGCAAGCGCCAGCGGGAGAAAGACCATGGCAAACAATTGGCTGGAAAGGCCGTATCCGCGCCACAAAAACGAAGAGGGATCCAATCCGTACAAGCCGTCGGTGGAAAGGTGGGAGGCAAGGAGTGCGCCTATGCCTGCCGCGGAGAAAGAAAGGCCGGTCACCCGCAGCGCAAGGAATACTGAAAGAGGGAAGAGGCAGAGTAGTAAATAAATGACGTAATGGTAAAAAGTGAAGAGTGATATGTGTGAAGTAATACGTGACATCAATCGAAAACCGGCAACGATACCAATCTGCGGAATGTGGGAGTAGTAGAAGGGGAGGTTGTATCCTTCGTTCCAATTCGGCACCCAGTGATCGGCAAGATAGGAGAAAAAGCATACAGGATTGTATGAACATGTTTTGTGTGCGAAATCCCATATTTGGTTCGTCCGCTCAACCAGCGCGTATTGGAAGTTATTATCATTCGGATCGATTTGTGCCGTGGGCTCAAGGCGGTAGAGCCAGAGGTTAAAACCGATGGCAAAAATGAGTAGAATTGCGCCTAAAATTTGCTCACCCGAAATTATCCCTGCTCGCGTCCCAAAGGGTTCCCATCTGCGCGGGATAATTTGGGTTCGCAATAAATTATGAACTTTGAGTTCGCCAGTTTTTTTATTCATATAGTTTAGGATTTAACCAATCAGCATGATCGTCCGTATTGCCATCACCTGCGTCGGTGACGACAAGTTTCAGCGTCTTCACTCCGGATACGTTTACATCCGCGTGGCGCGGATGGTCGTATCTGCCGATTTTCTCGGATGCAAAAAGCTTTTTGTCATCTCCGTATACCTCAAATGTGACTGAGCCTTTTGGACCTGCCTCCGTATCCACGCCGTAATCGAATGAGAATGTGCGGAAATGTCCGCCGATGTCGTAGGTTTCAGAACTGTTGGCATGGGTGCCGATCCCGTGCCGGTAAAATGCGTACTGGACGGAAAGGTATGCCCAGTTTTTAAATCCTAAGGATGCATTGGTGGGCATATTGATTGTACGGCCGCCGTAATCCTGTTGGTAGGAAAGGGGAGTGAGGCGGGTTACGAATACCGGTGTGCCGCGGATAAGAGGAAGATTGCGGGCAACAAGGACGAAAGAGACAAGGATGACAGGGACAATGAGAGTAAACACTGCACTGCGGGCAAGATACGCAAGATACGTGAGATACCCACCGGTAAATGCAAAGGATATAGCGATGGTAAACCATGAGACAGCCGGAATAGGCAGGCCGTTTTGCGGATAGTTCACGATAAGGGCATAGTGGAGGTTATAAGAATACAGAAGAGTGAATAGTGAATAAGGAATAATGAATGATAAGAATTTTTTGTTTTTTACATAAAAGGCCGCCAGTAAAAGCAGAATGACGATAAGAGGGAATGCATAGCGGTCGTGCGATTCGGTCTGGAACAGGAAAAACGCACCATTGACGATAACAAAGCTTTCCAAAAATAGTTTTACTTTATCCTCGCGGACAAACCATTGCCGCATGGTGGCAAACAAATACGCACCGGAAAAAAGGTAGAGTCCCAAATTTTTGGCACTCACCAGGCCCAGCACGAGAATCTTGTCCGATCCCTTCATGCCAGCGGCGCCCGAGAAAATCCACCAGGGATTGAACGCATTGAGGGAAAGCCACGGGAAGTAATCGTAATTGCCGGTCAGGGATTCAATAATGCGGGCGCTGTTTTTTGCAAGAATAAATTCAATATTCAGGCCAATGAAACCGGTTAATGCCCCGGCTGCAACACGGGCAAGACCAGAAAGGCCGGTAAGCTGGTAGGCGAAGAGGAAAAATATCGGTCCGTAGATCATATTCTGGAGTTTGGTCATCATGGCAAGCATATACAAAAAGCCGGCAAGAAAAGAGCGTCGGCGTATCAATGCAAGAAACGCAAGAAGAAACAAAAACACGCCGAGGGCGTCCAGCTGGCCCCACCAGGCGCCGTCCATGATAGAAATGGGATTGAGAAGATAGACAAGGGCGAGAATCATAAATAATGAATTATGAATTATGGGGAAGCCTAATTTTTTTGCATGTTTGCCGATATACAAAAATATTGCGGCAATACCGAAGTCCGCCAAAATTGCGGGAAGTTTAGAGACAAAGAGAAACGGGAGATTGGTGTTTTGCCAGAACTCGTTGAAGTTGTGCGGATCGGCAATCAGACGATAGGCCCATACCATGACAGCAAGAAAGTAGCCAAATGGCGTAGGGTAGTTGAAGTTGGTCAGGGGGAGCCCCTTTACAATCCCGAAGTCCAATACCGCCAGCCCCCAGGATTTCCAGAATGACACATCCGCTTCAAATCCCGGGTTGGGAATAAGGAGGAGTCGGATAAGAAGCGCTATGATGAATCCACCGGGGAGCAGTATGGACAGAGGAATTTTTTTCATTTGTTCTCCCAGTCAACGCTGTTGACGATTGCCTCAAATACAGATGGGTCAAGGGATCCGGATGCTAAGTGAATGACATATGTGGGATGCTTGGGCACTTCGAAAAATACATCCAGGTTCGGCGTTTCTCCGGCCGTATTGACGAATTTTGCTTTGTAGCCCTTGAGCCCGCGGCTGTTGGTAAACTGCTCAAGGCCGGCAATACTTTTTAACCCGCTAAATTGTTTCCACCAGTTTTGAACATACGTACGTTTATTCTGTTTGGGATCGGCTTTCGGGTCCAGTCCGATTAATACATTGGATCCCGGATCTGTCCCCGGGAGGGCCACGGCATACATATCGTAGGTATCGTCCGAAAGAGCGGTGAGCTTAACCGACTGCGGTGCGCTAAATGAATACCCGTAGACGCGTCCGTGGTAGAGAGTTGGCTCTGATTGTTCTGACGGGGGTTGATCCGCGGGTTTTGCGGCGGCGGGTCCCAGGTATGTATTACCTGCGGGGATGACGATAGTTCCGGTTCGTCCGGAAATGCGCAGATAATGGAGAAGGACCAATCCTGTGCAAACCAGGGTGATGACAATGCCTACACCGGCCACTTTCATGTGGGAGGAATAATCATCTGTTTCCATTGCAACCATAGTATCACAAAAAAATAATGCTACAATATCTCCATGCGGCGTTGGATTTGGGGGGGAATCATTTTATTTTTTGTCCTGTTTTCGCTCGTACCCATGTTTTATGAACTGGGGCGGGCGCGAGATTTGCGGCCGGAACGATACTTTGAGCTGGTCCACAATTTTTATACCGATTATAACTTCTACTTATCCCGTATCCGGCAGGGGCGTGAAGGCGCCAGTGTCGTCCGGGAAAAATATACGTCGGAGCCGCACGAAGGATCGTACATTCAGGTGATGTATCTTCTCATGGGGAAAGTGTCTGCCTGGGTCAGCGTGCCGTGGCCAAACAGCGGGGATACCTACCACACGGCGCGGATTGTGCTCTCATTTACTCTGCTTGCCCTTATTTCCTATGCGGCGCGAGTCTATTTCAAACAGTTTTTGTGGCAGATTATTGCGTTTCTTTTGGCCCTAACCAGCGCCTCGTGGCCGATTGCCGTGCATCTTTCTAGTGGTGAGTGGCGTTTCGGCGGATATATGCCGTGGTGGACGATCATGGACAGTCTCCAGCGTATTACCTTTGTGCCGCACATGCTTGCCGGCCAGGCACTTATGGTATTTCTCATCCTGGCGATGACCAGCCGCGAGACGATGCGCCGGCCCGGCAACTGGATTTTTTTGGGTTTTCTGGCATTACTTCTCGGAGTAATTTTCCCGCCCGGCTTGCTGTTTGTGGGAGCGGTGGCGGGGGTAAACCTTTGTATTGGAGGATTTAGGGATGTTTGGGGGATTGGGATAATTGGAATAATCAGCGCGCCGTCACTCCTTTACCTTTCTTTGGCACTGCGTGTGTATCCGTGGAAGCGGCTTACGGATTATGCCGTCCTTCATCCGCAGCCGTTTGATCTGAAAGAATATCTCCTGGCAGTCGGAGCAATCGGGGTACTCGGAGCTCTGGGAGCCGTTTGGGTGCTATGGAAAAAAGAAAAACACCTCTATCCCTTAGTGGCCTGGGCGATTGCCTGGATATCGTGTATTGTGATATTTAAATACGTTCCGGGGGAGTCACCCTTGCGGTTTACCGAAATGCTGCCGCACGTGCCGCTGGCGTTTCTGGGAGCATATTTTCTAAGTCACTTAAGTAACGTATGGAAGAAAATACCGATAGCGCTGGCTGCGCTATTGATAATCATGGGCATCGGTCAAATGCACTCCTATTGGCTGTGGGCGAAGGATTTTCTGGACCAGAAGATTGTTGCCAGCTATCCGCTTGTGCCGACCGGAAGTTATGTCATGTACCCCCTCAAAGATTTCGTGGAGACTATGATTTGGATTCAGGATAATACGACGCGGGATACGGTAATACTTTCGGAAACCACTGCCGGCAATTACCTACCGGTATATTCCGGCAATACCGTGTATGTGGGGCATGCCGGAACCGTTGCAACCGAACAGAAAGAGGCAATCGTCAAAAACTTTTTCAGCGGAAATATGGAGATGACCGCGGCCAAGGAGTTCTTGGAAACAAACAATCTCCACTATATTCTTTTCGGACCGCAGGAGGGTGAAGACGGGGGGATTCAAGACCTTTCCACGGTATATCCGTTTCTGACCGCTGTGTATAGTCAGGGTCTGTTCCGCGTGTACCACTGGTAAGCTGCAAGAAGCAGAAATAGTGCCATGTGGGGTCGGGCAATGGCGATAACACGGCCGTATTGGTCGCCGATGTCGTGATATACGAGCCCCGCAACCAGGAGTATTTGCCCTACAGCTATGGCGCCTATGAGGGTAAGCACTGTATTGGTTCGTGTCGGATGTTTTACAAAAAGAACCACAGAAATAATCCACAGTACCGGTACCAGAAGCGTGAGAAACTGGATAGATCCATAGAATTTTTGTAAGAGCCAAACGATAGTGGTGAGTGGACGGCCAAGATTGGGTTGGACCAGGGTAAATTCATTGACCGCCAGTAGTACATCCGGAATGTTTTGAATTGTATAGGCGCCAAGAAGCGGGATATTGTGCACCATCACTGCCTGGTTAAATGCGTGAAGCTCGTTAAATCTCTCCATATTGGCATAAATGCCTGGGTCGTAATATTCCAGAAACCGGAACGGATGGGGATTTAGCTGTTTACTCTGGTAGTCTTTTATATTGTTATAGAAATAGGAATACTGACTGCCGGATTCTATCGGGATATTTGTCTCAAGAATGCGCCCCAGCATGTCGATGTCGCCGACAATCTGCAAACCCGTGAATCCGTACTGAACACGGTTGGCGTACGTATAGAGGGCGGGAATAACGATAAAAGCGGCAAGAGACAGGAGACACGCAACAAGAAATACGTAATTTTTCCGGAAATACCACGCCAAAATCGGCAGGGAGGAGAGGGGAATAGTCAGAAGCGCGGGCCGCAGGAAAAACCCGAGCGTGAAGAGCACGAAAAGTCCGATAAACTTCCGTTTCGTCGAGAGCCGGATAATCGAAAGCAATACCGCGGTGGTGAGAAGCAGAATCGATATGCCGATCCCTTCCGTCAGGATCGACCGTTCCCATGCAAATGTAAATACGTCAAGAAGTAAAAACGCAGCTGCCGCCGGATACCACGGGCTCCCAATCCAGTGTTTGAGCGAGAGCGCAAAAACAGCAAACGCCGCGGCTCCGAGAATTATCTGTATGATGACAACCGTCTGTATGCCATAGTCAAACGCCGCAGTCCCTTCTGCCGCCCCGCCCGCGCCCACCGCATAAAAGACTCCCTGAAGAAACAGGGGATAGAGGGGTGTGCGATATGGATGAAGGAGTGTTTTTGTCGATGGACGGACAATAATATCCCTTCCAATCTCGTAGTATCCCGTGGAATCCGGACCGTAGACAATGAGCGGCGCTCCAATGCCGTAGAGGACGCGTACGAGAAGCGCAAGTAAAAAAATTGTCAGCAGCGGGTTGTGCTTCATATAGTCATGGTACTATAGAACCATCATGATTTCCAAAAGACTATTATCCGTCCTCACACTTGCGGTACTTGCTCTTTTTCTTTATTACCGCTACCGGATGGCCCTGTTGCAGCACTTTGACATTGATGAATATGCGTATCTTCACTGGGCAAGCCAGATGGCCCGTGGCGCTCTGCCATTTACCGACTTCTTCTTTTTTATGCCGCCGGTGTTTTTGTGGATTCTCGTGCCGCTGTTTACTCTACTTCCGGCTTTGACCCTCTCGCCTGTTTATGCGGCACGGGTGTTGGAGTGGGGAATCTTTGTCCTCTTAGTTGGAGGCGCGGGACTGTTATTTCTGCGTTTGCGCAAAAGCTGGCTGGCACTTCTTGTGCCGCTTATTCTTGTATTTTTGCCGCTGCCGTCTATCAAATTTGCAGAAATCCGGCCCGATACGCTTGCCATGGCGACAGCGGTATGCGCGATGATATGTTTAGTTGAATATCTCCGGCGGTGGAAGCCGATGCTCGGCGTGATATCAGGCGTAGTGTATGGGTGTGCACTTCTGGTTAGCCCCAAGATGTTGCCGGCAGTTTTGGCAGGTGCGCTCGTGTTGAGTGGCGCCGCAACTTTCCAAAAACGCTTCCACGTTATAGTCCCGCCAGTACTCGGTCTAGTCTCCGTCGGCGGAATATTTGTCCTCTGGTTTTTCATAGTTGGTGGACCCGCTATGGTTGACAGCGCCCTCTATTCGATTATCCGTGCGCCCATGGAAACATCGACGAAACTTGGGGTATTGTGGCCGATTCCTGCCGGGTTTTTTTTCCGGCCGAACACGTATTTTTACGGGACAGGGTCAGAGATAGGGAGAATAACGAATCATGTGTTGTGGGGTATCGGTCTCGTCGTTTTCGTCTGGCGCACGCTCACAGCGCTTTTATTTCGCGGGAAAAACAAATGGCAGGAATTGTTGGTCAGTGCGACATTTGCCGCATACGGAGCATTTTTCTTTTGGACACCCATGCGGCATGCACAGTATTTTATCCCGCTTGCCGTATGGATTGCCTGGTACGTCGCTGACGGCATTTATGCCATATGGCATCTTGTTCATCGGACTACGGTGGGTACCGCTCTTTTTGGAGCATTATATATCGTTGGTCTCGGGTATTTGGCGTACGTGAACAGATTTGTCTATACAACGCGACATGTGTTGCCGATAACAAACACAACTAATACGGTGCAGACGATGTGGGAGAAAATCCCGACAACGGAATATGTATTTGATTTGGAAGGAATTACCCTCTATTACCCCGATCCCTACTATGCGTGTTGTACGCCGTTTGGTCAGACTCAGCAATATCTTTCGCGTCCGCTCCCCAATCTCTCGGAGACGCTTGCGCGTACACATACCAAGTATGTGTATCAGGGAGAATCACGCCGTATTAAAACACTTCCGCTTTATGATCAGGCATATATCGTAAAATATTTTGAGCCGTGGGAAGGACATCCGGAACTCTTGGTGAGAAAGCAATAAAATATTATTTTTTGATAATCTTTTCGATAATATACGGAGGGCGATGGCGCGACGCGTCAAGAGTCCGCCAGAGGTATTCACCGATGACTCCAAGGGCGATCATCTGAAACGCTGAGACAAACAGAAGAATAATCATGAGCGACGTCCATCCTTCAACCGGAATCCGGCTGGTAAGTCTGGCCCATATGACCGAAAGTGCATAGATTCCGGCGACAAGGGACAACAAAAGCCCCATGAGACTGATGGCACGAAGGGGCACATAGGTGAAGGAGACAAATGAATCAACGAACAGTTTAATCCGTTTGGAGAATGTCCACTGCGACGTGCCGACCGTGCGTTTTCTTCGCGCGTAGGGGATGGTGACGTAGTCGTACCCAAGCCATAGAAGAAGGTACGGCAGAAAAAAGTTTTTTTCCTGCATGGTAAGCACATCCCGCGCAAGCTGTTTGTCAAACAGACACAAATCAAATCCGCCTCGCGGCGCGTGGGGGAATATTATAGTCCGTACGATCCGGTGAAAAAGATCCGCAAAAAACATACTCACTTTTCCGTCCTTGCGGGCCGCACGATTGGCAACTACGAGTTTCGTTCCCTTTTGCCAATAAGAAAACATGGACGGGATAAGTTCCGGCGGATCCTGGAGATCCGCGGCCATGATGACCAGACAGTCGCCCCTGGCGATACTTATACCGCTCAAACTCGCATTATTGGATCCGAAATTGCGGGAGAGTTTGACGATAATAATTTTTTTGGGATACCGCCGCTGCAGTGTTTTGAGGGCAGATAAGGTGCCGTCACCGGACCCGTCATCGACGAAAATATACTCAAAGCGCGTGCCGCGGGGAAACCGCTTTTCGTTGGCAATCAGAGCCCTGCCGGTTATAGGGATATTGCCCTGGTTAAAGTAGCACGGAATGATGACGGATAATGTTGCCATAATTTTTTGTTTGGATAGTATAGCACGGATAGGGTGTCATGGAAGAGCCGAACCCTTCTTTCCACGCCACCAGTCCGGCGGATAACTTTTTGCCGTCCGGACTTCCCATATTGGTTGTGCCAAAACTGAAATATCTTGCGTGTGTATAGGTGTGGGTTAACAGGTGCCAAAACAGATAATCCAATGCACCGACCTCTCTCCCCGCGGCGTTTGAGGCGATGTACTGGGCGTGCGCGATGCCGCGATCATGGAAGATGGTGACGCCGGCGACCATCGTGTTACCTACAAACGCTCCGTACTGTTTGATGTTGCCGGCAAACAGGTGTTCCAGCCGTGCGATTTCTTCTGCCGTGTGGATTGGTTTTGTATGATATCTTTCCCAAAGATGCGGAATGAGAATGTCGTTCCAAAATCGTGCGGACGTTGTTTTTTTTACCACAACGCGGGCCCGCTTGGCTTTGCCCACCATGCGCAGTCGCCGCTTGGAAATGCGTGACGGAGGACTGGCGACAAATCCGGTGTTGAGCGCGGTTAACCGCGCGTCTGCACAAAACAGTGCGTACTCATCCGAACGTGTCGGTGTTGTGTGAAAACATACAGGAACAGGTTTGTAGATAAGCCGCAGGATACGGCGGTCGTGGTAGTATTTCAGCAGGTGATAAAAACATGAAAGCATAGTCAATAGTGATGTATACGGCGCGACCATCAGCCCGCCGTATGTCAACCCACCGTGGGAATACATCGACCGGCCTTTGGAATTGGCGGGGAAGACGGCAATGAGCTTTTTATTCTCATAGAGCAGTAATGAATGATCGATAAATCGGTCCTTATGATATTCCAAAAACCGGCGGTCAAGCAGAAACGTAGCGTTTGCGGCGTTTGCAACAAACGTGTTCCATACAGATGCATCACGTGGCGCGTAGCGTTTTACCGTCATCATAGGGTTAGGTAATAACGATGTACGACCGGTTGGGCAGGAATTTGGACCGGTATATGGGATATTTCGTAAGCGGAACAACCTCTTTCAAGGCAGTCGTCTCCCCCGGAAATTCTTTGGCATTGAGTTCATCCATTGCGATGACCGAGCCCTTCATGCAATAGGGGAGAATGGCGGTGAGACACGCTTTCGTGGGTTTATAAAGCTGCATGTCGAAGTATGCAAGCGATATCACCGTCTGCGGATTATTTTTTAAGTATTTTTTAACAGTGAGTGCTGCATCACCTTTCACCAATTCATATTTTTTGACGTGTGACATGGGATTTTCGCGCTCGTGATAGTCCAACAGCTGAGTAAGATATGAATAATACTCGTGAGGGACACCATATTGGCCGTTTTTTATCAAGGTATCCGTTCCGTCTTTTTTGGTAATACCGCGATATCCGGTGAACGTATCAAAGCCGATTATTTTGCGCAAAGAATTGTAGGGTTCCAGCATCGCCCGCAGTGCCATCAGCTGCACCATTGTTTGTCCGTACCAGCAGCCGAATTCCATGATGACCCCGGGGATTGGCAGGATTTTTTCATAGAGTTCGTTGAGGTAAAAATATTTTGCAACGACGGAACTGCGCTGGTAGAGACCGAGATTAACCATCAGGTGCTCATCAGGCAGGGGAGTCCCATGAAAAAGTTTGATGAGACGTTCCCTGTTTTGTATCTGATCTTTATTTCCGAGTATCTGCAGTTTATATGAGTGCATATGTTCTATTTGTCCGATAGGGTAGCATACCCGAACCCTGTTTTTCCATTATGGTTGCCGTTGTAAAAAAGGAGAGTCGCGCGTTTTGTTTTGACAACCGCCGGATAACAGACCATCTGCGAATCCCATCCGGAAGAAGATACGTCTATATCCATGAGGCGGTCTTTTCGTACCCAATTGTCCCCGTTTGTCGACTGGGCATAGCCGAGTCGGTATCCGCGCGACGCATACCGCACGGAGTACCACATGCGAAACATCGATCCGTCTTTGATGACCCATGGCCTTCCAAAACCGAATTCATCACCCCGGGGCATAGGTAATGCCGTGCGGGGGCTCCTTTTCCAGGAGATAAGATCATGTGATGTTGCCGATTGTATCGTATATTTTGGCATAAGCCGGTTGCGGTAGGCGGGGGTATTGAGGTGAATCCATGAAGAGCCGGCGACGTACCAGATTTTCCATGAGTCCCGGTCCGGAAGGACACAGGCTCCTGAACGAAGAAAAAGCTCATCATCTATCCGGTCGAGCACGGGCGTCTTTTTTACGCGTTCAAACAGCTGTTTTTTGGTATTCCACAGGGCCAGTCCGGTGAAGAGCGTATAGGGAACGGTTTTTTGCCGTTGATACCCGACGTAAAAAAGGTACAGATCCCCATTTTTTCTCACAATACTGCAGGGATTTACCCCGTGTTCGTCGAACATCCCTTTTTCACCCGGGCCCAGTACCGGGCGCGGATGCCGATAGATAATTTGCGAGGGATTATCTCCGTCTACATCTATGAAGGTTATATGCCCGATCAGGTTTTTATCGGTGGATGCAAAAAATATGCGTATCCGATTATCCTCAACAAGATATGGGGTAGGGAGAATGGCGTAATGCTGCTGCCACCAAATTTTTTTATCCGGTTTCCAGATTCTGCCTTTTTTAATCCATTTCATAATGATTTGGCCGGGTTGCCGACGTATGTTTTCCCTTTTTGGGTATTCCGGATGACGACAGCACCGCTTCCGATGGTTGTATGCGGCGCAATGACAATGTGATCGTTGTAGGTGCTATTGACGCCGAGGAATGAGTATGCGCCGATCCGGCAGTAGCCGGAGACGACACAGTGGCTTGAGATAAATACATGGTCTTTGATCGTTACCTGATGGCCGATGTGATTGCCGCTCCAGAGAGTTACATCGTCACCAATTGTCACCCCGTGCTGGATGACGTTATTCTCCAGGATAAAACAATTGTCTCCGATTGTTGCCGTCGGCCACGTGAATGCGTGAGAGCTGACATATGAAGCCAACCGATATCCTTTCTTTTTTGCGTTTGTGAAAAATTTTGCGCGCAATCGGTTACCGTCGGTATATGAAATTGCGATAAACATATCGTAGCGTTTGGGAGAGTATGTGGCGGCAATGGTTTCAAAGGGGAGTATGGGGACATCAAGCATTCGTTTGGTATGAATACATTTTTTTTCAACAGTAAACGCAGAGACACGATAGGGTGAATCATGGGTGAAATACTCATAGGCCATCCGGGCGGTCTCGCCGGTGCCGAAGATAACCAGATCTTTAGATTTTTTTGGCATACGTTTGAAATTTTTTATAATTTCTGATGTATTCTTTTTCATCAAACGGGTGATCTGCAAGAGCCAGTTGAATAGCGGTGTGAGAATACCGCTGGGTATGCCAGATCATGGGAGGGATGAGAAGCCCGACATTCGGTTTATCCAGAACAAATGTTTGTTTACGGCCGGAAAGCGTTTCCGTGGTAATAATAATTTTGCCGGTGAGGGCAAATACGATAACCGTTGTCCGTTTATGCGCATGTTTGCCCCGCAGGATTCTCTCCGGTGTAAAGTATGTCCAAAAGACGCGTTTCATGGGAAACGGAATATTGCCCGCCTCGGCAGCAGTCAGGTAGCCGAGGGCAGAAGCGCCGTGCTTACTCAGTGTTATTTTTTTCGGAGAGGCCATTCTTTTCATGATTGTTGACATTGTAATGATGGTGTGTGTAAATTGCAACGTATGATTCCGTTTTTTTCACTTGCGCGGCAGTACCGGGCCTTGCGGCGGGAATTAACCCGCGCGTATCAGGAAACATGCGACGCGGGCGTATATATTTTGGGGAAAAATGTTGCGGCATTTGAAAAAGAATTTGCTGAATATATAGGGGTTGCCCATGCCGTGGGGGTAGCAAGCGGCACGGACGCCCTCACGCTTGCGGTCCGGGCTTTGGGACTTGGGAAGGGGGATGAAGTTCTGGTGCCGGCAAACAGTTATCCGACCGTGTTTGGCGTTGCCCAGGCAGGGGTTAGCATTCGTCTTGTCGATTGTCAGGAGGATGGGACAGTATCGCCGTCTGATGTTGTCCGCCGGATTACTCCAAAAGTTCGTGCCATCGTTGCTGTCCATCTGTATGGAAACCACGCCGATGTGGTGGGCCTGAAACGGGTCATCCCCAAACGCATTCGCGTGATTGAAGACGCCGCTCAGTATCACAAAAAAAATTCGGGACTTGCCGGAGATATCGGTATCTACAGTTTTTATCCGACAAAAAATTTGGGCGCACTGGGGGACGGGGGAATGGTGGTTACGCGCTCGTCCGGTATTGCCTCCCGCGTACGGGGACTTCGTATGTACGGGGAAAAAATCCGCTACAAAAGTACGGAGGTTTCGGGTGTCTCGCGGCTTGATGAACTGCAGGCGGCATTTTTGCGCATCAAACTCCGGCATCTGGATCGTTGGAACAACAAACGGCGGGATCTGGCCGTACGATATATCCAAAAACTCGGCGGCGTACGCGGGCTTTCC
>MFKE01000004.1:0-347 GCA_001779455.1 Candidatus Gottesmanbacteria bacterium RIFOXYB1_FULL_47_11
CGAATCTGTCGTTGAATCTGTCAGGACACCGTCAATATCGACTACAGTGACTATCTTTTTCAGCGCAGGCAGGTATATGTCGGCAATATCGCATTCAACAGGCATGAACAGCTTTGCAGACCTGCTCTTATGGTCTCCGTAAACAGGCCTTGCCTTTGCCATTATCTGGTAGGCTATGTAATAGCCGCACCATCTCGGTATTGCGTCAGCAAGCTCCCCAGTATAGATGACCGCATGGTCTGATTTTGCCTCGACCTTTATGTCATGCCTTCCTGGCGCCCAATCCTGAGGTATGAGGTAGCTTTTGAGATTGACCTTTGAGAAGGCGATTACTTCCTGGTATTTGT
>MFKE01000004.1:511-3989 GCA_001779455.1 Candidatus Gottesmanbacteria bacterium RIFOXYB1_FULL_47_11
CGCATTTGTGCTACTTTGACGATAATCTTACGGTTTGTACCCGGTTCCAGCTCATCACCTTTTTCTTTGTCCAATATCTTGACATCGATAACCGTGCCGCGTTCGCCATGGGGAACGCGCAGGCTCGTATCACGGACTTCACGCGCCTTCTCACCGAAAATTGCCCTGAGAAGTCTCTCTTCCGCAGTGAGCTCCGTTTCCCCTTTAGGAGCAATTTTCCCGACTAAAATATCGTTGGGGCTGACCTCTGCGCCCACAACCACGATACCGTTTTCATCTAAATTCCTCAGAGACTCTTCACCGACATTTGGTATATCCCGTGTCGTCTCTTCCGGACCAAGCTTGGTGTCAACAACACTCGCGTCATATTCTTCGATGTGTACACTGGTTAATACATCTTCTTTCACGAGCCGATCAGACACGACGATGGCGTCTTCGTATCCAAGCCCGTCAAAACTCATGTATGCAATGGTGACATTAGAGCCCAAAGCAAGTTCACCGTCTTGGCTTGCCGGCCCTTCGATAAGCACCGTGTCTTTTTTCACTTTTTGACCGGAACCTACCATGACTCGTTGGTTATAACAGGTTGATTGAGCGCTACGCATGAATTTCTGTACGGAATATGTCTCTGTTTGACCTTTGCTGTCTTCAAAAACGACTGTAGCGCTATCAGCGCTGCGCACAATTCCGTCATCTTTTGCCCGGACTACACGGCCCATAGTTGAAGAGATTACCCCCTCCATACCCGTACCGACTCTCGGTGTTTGCGGGACAATAAGCGGCACCGCCTGACACTGCATGTGTGTACCCATAAGCGCCCTGTTTGCTTCATCATGTGCCAGAAACGGAATAAGAGAAGCCGGCGCTCCGACTACCTGCCTCGGCACGACGTCTATATACTCAACGACCGCGGCATCTGCTTCCAAAAATTCGCCTTTGTACCGTACCGGGACACGGGCATCGCGGATGGCGCCCTGTTCGTCCAGAGCAAGGCCTGCATGGGTAATGTAGTGATACTGCTCATCGCTGGCATCCAGATAGACCATTTCATCAGTCACTTTTTTCTTTATTACTTTCCTATACGGCGTCTCCAAAAATCCGTATTCATTGACCCGCGAATAAAGCGCCATATAGGTCACAAGTCCGATATTGGGTCCTTCGGGAGACCTCACCGGACAAATACGGCCATACTGCGAAGCGTTGATATCGCGGATGGAAAATGACGCACGTTCCCGTGATATTCCTCCGACGCCCATTACCGTCAGACGCCGCAAATTATCTACCTCAGCCAGCGGGTTTGTCTGATCCAAGATGGTCGAAAGTTGACTCGTCCGGAAAAAATCATTGATAGAGGCGATAATCGGACGGGCG
This sequence comes from Candidatus Gottesmanbacteria bacterium RIFOXYB1_FULL_47_11, assembly GCA_001779455.1. GTDB lineage: Bacteria > Patescibacteriota > Microgenomatia > UBA10105 > UBA927 > XYB1-FULL-47-11. The sequence continues at coordinate 1,883 of MFKE01000004.1, forward strand.
TTAACCAGCTGCATCGGAGTAAGATCTTCTGCGGTCGGACCTGCCAGGCTCATTTTTTCACGGACAGAACGCTCAAGACGCAATAGTCCCACACGGAACGCGTTGGTCGCGACAAGCTCCCCGACACGGCGTACCCGCCGGTTGCCGAGGTGATCAATATCATCAATATCCCCTGTACCGTTCATAATTGCTATTAAATATTTAATTGCACCGATGATGTCTTCCCGTGTCAGCACCCAATGATCTTTGTCGTTTGATACGGAAATACCGAGTTTCTTATTCATTTTGTACCGGCCGACCCGCTCCAGTGAGTACCGTCGGTAGTCAAAAAACATCGTGGAGAGGAGTTCCTGTGCATTATCAAGGACAATCGGTTCACCGGGCCGGAGCTTACGGTATAATTCAAGCACGGCTTCCGTTTGATTTTTCGTCGGATCTTTGGCGATGGTCGCCTCAATAATATTAGGCTCGCCGCCCGCAACTCCCGAAAACGTTTTTATGATATCTTCGTTGGTTGAAATGCCGATTGCCCGCAAAAATGTGGTCGCCACAAACTTACGCCTGCGGTCAATGCGCACCATAAGCACGTTATTTCTTGTACTGATAAACTCAAGCCAACTGCCGTGCATCGGCCTGATTTCTGCGCTATAGAGTGTTTTGCGGGTTGTTGTATCTACCGTGCCCGTGTAATAAATACCAGGAGACCTCACTAATTGGTTAACAACGCACCGCTCGATACCATTAATAATGAATGTGCCGTTTTCCGTCATGGCCGGGATATCACCTAAAAATACTTCCTGTGAAACACGGTGTCCGGTTTGTTTATTGACCAGTGTCGCCATAACTTTCAGCGGTGTGTCATACGTCAGTCCTTTTTCCAGTGCCACAGCCGGGGTAAGCCGGGGTTTCCCGAAAAAGTAATCGCCAAGGGATAATTCCCAATTTTTACCCGTAAAATCGCTGATCGGAGAAACTTCTGAAAGGAGGTTTTTGATACCCTGCTCAAGAAACCACTGATATGATTCGCGTTGTACCAGGGTGAGGTCCAAAGGAGGTAAATTTGTGTGAGTACTCTCCCACAATCGTTTATACGTTACGTCTTTTGCCATTTGTGTAATAAATTCAAAAAAAGTAGTATTAGTGAACGACGAAAAAGAAGCGAACAATGAACGTCCGCCTCTCTTGGCTATTCAATTACTCTTGATTATAGACGGTTTTTCCCGATTGTCAAGCGCCGTCTAGCTCCAGGCTTTTGACCGGCGGGAACGCAGGGCCTGCTGCCCCCTGAAGTTCACCCATAATGCCGGAAACCCCGGACTTCAAATGTTTGACCTGTGATTCACGCAATTTCCAAAACTTTTCGAAAGCCACCCGCTCCCTCTCAATTTGCCCAAGCATTTCATTGTAAGTTTCCATCATAGATTCTACCTGGGCCACGAACTCATGACTCGTCACAACAGCATATATCCGTTCTGCATCCGTTTGCCGCCTGTCAGAAACAAATTTTTGACGCGCGGCGTCTTCAATTGCTTTATGGAGAAGTAATGCCAACGGCACGACGAGTTTCGGAGAACAGATCCAGACGCCGTCTTTTAACCCCATGCCGCTCTTGACTTCTTCGGGAACCACCTCTGAAACAATTGCCGCGGCATTTGCCTTATCCCGCAATCTATCTTCTTTCAGTTTTGTAATCCACCCGTCAGACCACGCTTTTGTTCTCTTCGATTCCCATAAAATGGTTCCGCACGTGTTTCCCCTCTGTGTTTTCACTGTCTGGCGGATATCCGCACCCAGCACACCTTTTCCGATGGGTTCAATAACATCAGTCGGGATTGCTTCATGTAGCGCATGTTCCAGATCCAATTCCTGCACTTCGCCCTGCAACTGCTGTGATCCCTGTGTGGCTTTCCGGTTCGCATCCTCAAGCGCTTTTGTCGTATCCGAAAGCTTTTTTTCCAGTTCCGCAAATTTGTATTTGTCTTTTTCGCTTTGTTCCTCGGCTGCTTTTTTACTGATAGCTTCCCGCTCTTTATCCAGCTGACGCTGCTTTTCCAGTTCAAATGTCCGTTTTTCTTCATCCAACAGATTTTTTTGTTTGCGGAGCGCA
>MFKE01000004.1:4082-7019 GCA_001779455.1 Candidatus Gottesmanbacteria bacterium RIFOXYB1_FULL_47_11
CGGTCGGCATACGCGGCACCCGTCTTTTTGTTTGCACACAAACCGGTCGAGTTTCCGCGCAAGGACAATCATTCTCGCGTGCTCCATCACCCGCCGGGTTGCATCTTCACCGGACGGAAGGGCAACGGATGTGGGCATATCATCCCGGTCCAGATACCAGTACGAGGCGCCGGCAATGGGTTTTGTCTGACAGTGAGCGGCCAGAAGTAAATAAATAGGGAGCTGCAGCGAATCTTCATCTTCGTCGAATTTCCCGGTTTTAAAATCGATAATCCGGACGGAATCCGAATCCGGCACGTATTCAAGCCAATCAATTTTGCCGCAGAGAATAATATTGTCCTCTTCCGATAACCAGTAATATGGCAGCTCCTGGCGGATTTTAATTGCTTTTTCCGCAAGCGGTCCGGGATTTGCCATTACACGCGCAATCATACGCGCACCCCGGTCCTTATACTTTTTTTCTTCATCGTGGTCACGGAAATACCGCGAAACATCCCTCCATTTTTCTTCATAAACGGCAAGCAAATTTTCAATATGCCTCTCTTGCGCAGGTTTTGCGGAAATAGAATCAAGGACGTCATGCACAACTTGCCCGAGTGCGAGGGGAGGCTCCATAAGAACGATCTTATGGTTCGTTTTCGGGTCACGGTACATATTTTTAAGAAAATATGCACGCGGACACTTGAGATAATCCCCGATTGATGAATGCGACACCCACACGGCGGAATATTTGTCCTTCATGGTGAAGCCATACTACCACAAAACAGCGGATTCATGAATGATGCGAACTCATTTACTGCAGATATTTGCGGATATTTGCGTCGTGCTCTTCAATGGTGCGGGCAAAATGCACGGCGCCGGTTTTGTCGTGGATATAATACAGATAATCGGTAGTTGTCGGATAGATGGCAGCGCGGATTGCGGCAAGTCCGGGATTGGCTATCGGGCCGGGCGGAAAACCAACGTTTAGATAAGTGTTGTAGGGCGATTTAATTTTTTTATCCTCATCCGTGAGCTCTTTCTTCCACCAGCTCTTTTCAAACGGCTGGTATCCAAGTGCATATTGGAGTGTCGCATCAACCTGAAGCGGCATACCCAGTTTAATTCTGTTTAACAGCACTCCTGCAATGATTGGCCGGTCAGAATCGGAATTCCCTTCCCGCTCAACGAGAGATGCGAGAGTAATAATCTGTTCAAATGTAAGTCCGGTACCGGTAGCATCTTTACGCATTGCCGGAGTGACCTTTTTGTTAAAGTTATCAATAAACATTTCAACGACTGCAGATGCTGTTGCATCCCGCGGCACCAGATACGTATCCGGAAACATATATCCTTCGCGGGCAAAAGATAAAAATTGCCGCTCCGGTATATCCAAATCTTTCGTCAGTTGCGTGGCAACCTCTTCCATGCGCCACCCTTCAAGTGTCGTCATCCATACATCCACAATACCGTGAGTCATGGTGGTTGCTATTGTTCTCGCGTCCATGGATTTATTTAAGCGGAAGTCCCCCGCCTGCAGATCCCGCTCTATCCCCAACAGTTTAACCAGGAGGTAAAACCCGGTGGGACTGCGTATCAGATTTTGACGTGCGAGGTCTGCCGCGATTGCTTTGGCCCCCTCACCACGCGAGACGATGACGACTACCGGGGTGCTATCGGCAGGATCTACCGGCGATATGCTATAACTCCACCAAAACCAGCCTCCCCAAGCGGTGAGCACTAAGAGAAAGAAAAAAACAATAAATCGTGTGGCTATACTGGGCTTATTTGACTTCATCGAGTGTTGCCCTCCGGAATTTTTTGCCGGTCGTGTCATACATATATACGCGGCCGCAACTTGCACACGTCACCTGCACCCACCCGGTCCCCGGCTTACGGTCAAGAACTTTACCGCACCCGACACACTTCCCCTGACTCATAAGCCAGGCCTGCATCGGAGCTATGATGTTTTTAAACATAGTAATACATTGCCACTACTCAACTTTATATATCGGTATATTTTTTATCGTTTCTACCGCTTCTTTCAACCGCCATTTATCAGAACTATAGAGCGTACATAGTATATCACCCGTGTCCATGGTCTCATCAAGTTTCCGGTTGAGATATATGCCTGCTTTTTTATCCGTCGGGCACCCCAGTATGCGGCATATGACGGTTATCTGCTGATTGTCGATTGCATGCACATGCCCTTTTTTGGGTGTTTTGACTTCGTAAACATACTTAGCCGGCCGCAAATGATCGCTTGCAACTGCCGGATTGCCCCCCTGAATTTTGATTATTTCGCGCATTTTTGTCAGAGCGCGTCCGCTTATTAATATTTCTTTGGCTACTTCTTCTCCGACAAGATTCTTTTTACCCGGCGTATCGGCAAAACAGAGATCCAACAGTTTACCCGCAAGCCGGAGCGCCTTAGCCTCCAGCGAAAGCGGCCGCTGTTTATGTTGTTCCAACACCTGAAGTACATCCCGGGCTTCCAGCGTCGGCCCGATTCCGCGTCCTGCATTCTGACGGATTTCATTGGAATCGATAACTACTTTGATCTTAAATTTATCTGCAAGAAATTTAAACTTTTTTGCAATAATGTCTGCGTCTTTGAAATGCTGAATTTTCATCGTCGGGCCGACCGGAATATCCAACACAACATGTGTAGCGCCCGATGCAATTTTTTTTGCCATGATGGAAACGATGATCTTGTCAAACGATTCAAACGCGAGCGGTTGTTCGATTTGGATGAGAATATCATCTGCGGGCGCAAGACCCAGATGACCTCCCCACACAATACACCCGCCTGCTTTGCCCACTAAATGTTCAATCTGCCGCGGAGTAAACGTAACCGGCGCGACAACTTCCATAGCGTCTGCTGTGCCGGCCGGAGAAGTAATCGCGCGGGAAGATGTTTTGGGAATCTGGTACCCGGCCGCCGCAATAATCGGGACA
>MFKE01000004.1:7066-14490 GCA_001779455.1 Candidatus Gottesmanbacteria bacterium RIFOXYB1_FULL_47_11
ATCCGCAACAATTCCTTTAAAATGCAACGACGGCCCGGTCGCCACCATTGCGTGTGTCAGATAATACAGCTCCTCGTCATTAAATCCTTCTTTAAATCCTGCAGCGGCAAAGTAGGTCGTAAGCACGGGGCTCAATTTTCTGTTGGCAATTTCGTCCATGATCGAAAAAATTTCATGATAGGAAAGCTGCTTCCCTACAAGTTTTTTTTTGATCGCGTCGATGGCGGCTTGTTGACTATGTTCTGTCATGATGGAGGCCTTACTAAACGCGCTTGTACGTGCAGCCGCTGCCAATACGTGCCGGGCGGAACGCAGGTCACAAGCGTGAGATACGAATCATCAAATCTCTGCTCAAGAACGGACAGGTCTGACGGACCGGTAACCGTCATATTAAACACCATATATCTATATGATATGCCATCGTACGCAATATCTATTTCATCACCCTCCTTGAGTGTTGGAAGGGTGGAAAAAATCGTTTTATAACTTTTAGGATTAAAAAATTGCGGTAGAGTCGAGTGGCCGAATATCACGGTGTTTCCATACTCTCCCGGATTTGCCGTACCGCCATAATGAATAAGACTTACTCCCAAATCATCGCCAGCAATCGTCACCACGGCATCGGATATTTTAAGTTTCGGGATGGTGATCGAATACGTGTTGACGGGGCTTACAACCTTTTTTTGCGGTGAGGTCGGAAACCAGGCGTTTGCATTGGTGAAGTCAGCTGACCCGGGAAGTGTGTTCGTCGCCGCAAACACAACCGGTGAGAGGGTCTTCGCGTCCTGAACCGGAGTCACGGTTGTCGCAAACAGATCGCTATTTACGACACTGAAAGACAGGATCGGCCATGACACCCAAATAAGAATGAGTGCCCCGAATCCCATAAATCCGAACGAAAGTATGCGCGATCCGGGACGATGTTTTTTCGCGCTTGCGGCATATTTGACATAACGATACAGCGGCATGGTGTGTATTACTGCAAAGACGTGCTAACGCTAATATTTTTGGTATTTATGGGTAATCTGCCTCGGTCAAACGTCAAACTAAAACGTACCTCTATTGCCGCTACTCCGGGAAGGCTCCTCAAATATGCTTCTGCATCGGAAAGCTTTTTACCGGCAAGACGTTTTTGGATATCGACAAGATCCAACGTCGGCACTGCATCTGTTTTAATTGTCGCTTTGGCAGAAATTTTTCCGTCTTTCCCCACTTTCACATTTTCCATAGACACTTCGGTCCTGCCCTCTGCAAGGGCGTACCCCGCAGGGATATCTTTAGCAATAAATGCTTTCAGAATGGTTTGGACGTCAGCCTCTGAATACGAGGTTCCCGACACGGTAATCGTGGCATTCCCGGAAAGTTCTTTCGCTTCCTGATCAAGTTCCTGAGAGAATGTTTTTTGGGTAACTGCAGTTTTTATCGTTTCATCGATAAGTTTGCTTCCGCCGCCGACACTTGACGTTAACTCTTGTTTTGCCTTATCCACCAAATCTGCGGATATTGCAGTAAGAAATGCATCATAGTCAGCGCGGGATACGACGGTCACGTCCCGGCTGGTTCCGCCGGCCAGTGCCTGATCATTGCGGGCAATAGCAACACCTGTATCGACATCTTTAAAGGAAAATTCCGTGTTGGCCGGTACATTGCTTTCTTTCCCTATCTGTTTTGCGGTGACATTTGCGGTTGTCTTCCCGAATGTAATTGATCCGACACTTTCACTTGCCGAGGCGATCGCGACATCATCATCCAGAGTAAACTGCAGTGACCCGGTTGTCAGAGAAGATCCCTTGCTGAAAGACTTCGCTTGTAGTGTTTTATTGTAAATGGTAACCGCGCCTTTTGCAGGATCACCGATTTGCTTTTTACCGGTCACCGGAATAGTCTTTTGACCGCTGACGGATTTTTCCTGACTGGCACCGGGAATTATTTTCGTCTGGGCGTCAACAACTGTTGCGGTGGGATCAATAGTGATCTGTTCTGATGCCACTATTGCTTTCGGGAGCTCCACCACTGTCACACTTGCGTGCGGTACAAAATAATATAAGAGATATCCGACTACGAATAATGCAACCAAACCCGCCAACAACCATGCGCGTCCTCCCCCTGAAAACAACTTCTTTACGGAAGAAATATCTATTCGCTTCAATGCCGCAAATGAAAAGGATGGCATCACAAAAGGCTTTGCAGACTCAGGCGCGGGTGATTCTACCTCCTCAAGCACATCAACGTTTTTGCGGAATCCGAGCCGTGAAGGATCAACGGCGACGACATTGGGCTCCTCGATAATTTCATCCTGCGCCTCTTCCTGGGCAATTTCCTCTGCATCGGCTTGGGCTTCTGATTCAAGCGTGTCTTCCTGTTTTGAGTCTGGCGCGGCCGCTTCCGCGGCGGGGACACTTTCATCAATACTTTCAACCGCATGTGATACTTCGCTGGCACCTGCTATAGAAACCGCTTTGATAACACCTTCGGGTTTCACTATCTCGATTTTGGGAAAATGGAGAAAATTGAGCCGGGTTGTCCACTGATATCGCAACAATTCCGTCTTCAAATCTTCCAAATTTTTGGCGCTATACCCATAAAGAAAAATCCGCGCCGGCAATACTTCCACGTGTTTAAATGTTTTGAGCACCTCTTCCAGGGTGATCGCCAGATCGCCGGATCTGGGCGCTGTTTCGTGAGCGGTAAGCACGCCCACGCGATACAGCGAAACAGAAACTGTCTGTTTGGATATACCTAAAAGTATGACGCTCGGAGGGATACCTTCATCTTTCTTTAACTGATATACCAGAGCCTGTTCAATCGGCACAAAACCAATCGCAGTAAGGGCAAGTTCCCGGGTAATGGTTTTTATATGCGGCCGGATTTCTTTCGGGATCTCTCCTGACTCCGTCAGGTACGCTGCGGGCAATCCCAACACGACTTTAGAATATTTTGTCGTATGGACAATGTCTTCTGCCCGGGCAAGCGCCTCATCGATGGCATCCAGTCGTGCCTCCCAGTCATTGGATGCACAGGGACCGCTTTCTGAAGCGAGTATCCCGGGGGTTCCCCCATCTCCAATTTCCCAGAGCGCTGCAGCCACATATTCCTCGTCGATAACCAGTGAGGAAAAAATTTCTTTTTCCGAAGCATTCTTGGGCAAAAATTTATCCAGAATGGACGGTAGTTTCATACTCCCATACTAGCATTATTGGATCGCTCCGTAAATCCTTCGGATGCCTGATCCTGCGGATTCTTCTTTGAGGATTTTAAATGCGCCTATTTCACCCGTATGCGTCACATGCGGACCTCCGCAAAACTCTGCAGAGAAAAACTTATCACGTGGCCCGACGAAATAGATGCTGACTCGATCCGGATACTTGTGTCCAAACTCCATCTGCGCGCCGATTTTTTCTGCCTCTTCCCTCGTCATCTCCACGCGCTCTACTTTGAGATCTTTTTTAATGGTTTCATTCACAAGCTTCTCCACGGCTGTTAGCTCTTCGGCCGTCAGCTTCCGACTAAAATTGAAATCCATCCGCAGACGCTCGGCGGTGATATTGCTCCCCCGCTGTTTAATTGTGGGGTCAATTATTTTTTGGAGAGCCGCAAGAAGTAAATGATGTGTTGTGTGCAATTTTGTCGTTAGTTCACTGTTATCTGCAAGCCCGCCTTTAAACATACCCTTTGCCGCACTCCGCGAACGCTCTTGGTGTTTCTTAAATTCTTCTTCAAACTGCCCGCGATCTACAATCTGGCCTTTGTCACCGGCTATCTCCACGGTCATTTCCCACGGAAATCCATATGTTTCGTAAAGTGTAAAAGCAATTTTTCCGTCTATATCCCGCAGCTTTTCAATTTCCGCCATTCCCCGTTCCAGTGTTTTTCCAAACCGGGCATCTTCATCGGCAAAGAGTTGTTTCACGTCTTTTTCAAGATCCAATGTGCTGAGGGTAAATCCGAGTTTACTCGCATACCACAACGATCTTCGCAACAGACGGCGAAGCACATATCCCTGAGCTTTATTCGACGGCAACACTCCTGCCTCCATCATCATCGTTGCCGCGCGGACGTGATCTGCAATAATGCGCATTGGTTTTTCATTGCCCGCATACTCTTTTTTTGATAATGCAATAATATTTTCTATCGTCGGCCAGAGAAGATCGGTTTTGAATACATCGGGTTCATTATTTGTCGCAGCTGTTAACCGCTCAAGCCCTCCGCCGAAATCAACATTCTTTTGTGCAAGCTCTCTCAAACTTCCGTCCTCAAGCTTTTGATATTGCATGAATACGGAGTTTGATATTTCCATAAACCGGCCGCAGTCGCAGTTGGGATGACAACCTTCGTGCTTTGGTGAACCAAAATCATAAAATACTTCACTGTCCGGCCCACCCGGCTCCCCCGGAGGCATGTTATCCGGCTCGCCACTCCGGCTCCACCAGTTTTTATTCACACCATAGAAAAATATGTGATCTTCGGGAATACCAAGCTTCTTCCAAATCGCAAACGATTCTTCATCGCGCGGCACATCTTTTGTTCCTTCAAAAACCGATACAAATAATTTCTCCGCGGGAAAATCCAGTTCCTTCGTCAAAAATTCCCAAATCCACGACAGCTGTTCTTTTTTAAAGTAATCCCCGAGGGACCAGTTGCCGAGCATTTCAAAAAACGTTGTATGCCGGTTATCACCTACTTCATCGATGTCCTGTGCACGGAATGATTTCTGGCTGTTTACGAGTCTTTTTCCTGAGGGATGCGGCTGACCCAACAGGTACGGAATAAGAGGCTGCATGCCGCTTGACGTAAAAAGGGTCGTGGGGTCGTTTGCGGGTACAAGCGGCGCGGACGGAATTTCCGCATGTCCGCGTGTCTTAAAAAACTCGATAAATTTTGTCCGGACATCACTTGACCTCATGGTAGGATTATACTACGGTATATATTGTGGTTACCATTGGTTATATATTGTTAGGAATTATTGCGGGTCTCATAAGTGGGCTTGTAGGAATCGGCGGAGGCATCATCGTTGTCCCTGCTCTTGTACTTCTTTTCGGGCTTACCCAACAGCAGGCGCAGGGAACAACACTCGCGCTTCTGGTGCCCCCTATCGGATTTCTGGCTGCATACACCTATTACAAACACGGGTTTGTGGATGTAAAAGTTGCTCTCCTTATTTGTATCGGATTTTTACTGGGAACCATTCCCGGCGCCAGATATGCCACTGCGGTCAACAACGAGCTTCTGAGTCGCATCTTCGGCGTCGCACTCCTTGCCCTCTCCGCAAAAATGATCCTGTTTCCGTAATGGAGTATAATGTCCGACAACATGACCTACATAGACAAACTTAAACGAAATCTTATTTTGTACCGCATTTCGTGGTTCTTTACATCGCTTCTTTTCTTCATGCCAATTTGGTATGCATTTGAAACGCAGTTTGCCGATGGAGCAACGCTTGCTGCACTGTATGCAACAACGTATCTCATTTCTGTTTTTCTTGAGCTTCCGACAGGAGCGCTCGCAGACCTATTCGGCAGAAAAATAATTGTTACGATCGGTTATTTGATCGGGGGGGCAAGTTTTATCTTTATATCTCAGGCAAAGGACATATCCTGGCTCTGGATTGGATATATCATTTCTCAAATCGCAGCAACATTTGTTTCTGGTGCAAATATTGCGTTGTATTACGACACACTGAAAGAACTGAAACGGGAATCAGACTTCAGTAAGCTACTCGGTGAAAATGAACTTGTATACCGAGTAGGCATTATTTTATCAACGATCATCGGAGGATATGTATTTTTATACAGCAAGAACATGCCATATATACTCGTCGGCATATCCACTATGCTGGCCGGAGCGGCTATATTTTTCATGGTGGAACCACACATTGATTCTGAAAAATTTACGTTACAAAATTATATCCGGCAAACGAAATTAGGGTTTGCACAGCTTTGGAAAACAAAGTATATCCGCGATTTTTCTTTGTATTACATTTCTATCGGCGGAATTACCTGGTATTTTTTGTATTTTCTCCTGAACGTATTTATGACAGACAGCAAATTTGACCCAATATCCCGCGGGTGGCTATCGGCAATCAACAGTCTGCTCGTTGCAGTTGTTGCGCTCGTCATCACAAAACGGAAACTGCTTACCAAGCCTATGACCTATTTATTTTTCCCTATCCTGATGCTCTTAGGATTTATTCCTGCTCCTTTTGTACCAAAAATCGGAGCGGCAATTTGTCTTTTTTTCAGTTATTTAGTCGGCATCACGAGGTTTACATTCCTCGATCAATATACCAATGCGGAATTCGAATCTAAGTATCGCGCCACGGCAATTTCAGCGCTGAACATGTCCATAAGCTTCGTTTATTTTTTCCTGACTTTTGCGCTCAATCCCGTGCTTTCAAAATTCGGCAGCGGATGGGTGATGTTTAGTTTAGGAGTGATTACATTGTTGACTACGCTTCCGACAGCGTTTACTCTATTGAGAAATCATGCAAATCATTAAACATAATCAGACAAATAAAGTTTCCCCGGCGGCCGGAACGACAATTTGGGAATATCCGACCACTGATAAAATGATAAGCGGGGCGGTTGCGAAAATTAGCGGAAGATATCCGCTGGTAGGATTTGCGATAAACGGATTTAAAGAACTCGTCTTTGTCATCTCCGGCAATGGATTTGTGGTGACTCCCAAGGGGCGAAAAGAAATTGATGTAGGCGATGAAATTCTCCTCGATACAAACGAAAAATATGCGTGGGAGGGAAATATGACCTTATTCATGGCTACCACTCCCAAATTCGACCCGAAAAAGCATAAAATAATTATATGAACATAATTAATCCCGATACTGTGATATTTATAAAAGCTTCTGACGGTGATTGGGCTATCTTGTTAGAAATAGAAAAATTGGAAATTGGGAATACGATTTATAACCCAATAACTGATATGAATGAATTTCAAAAGTTTTTTGAAAAAAGTGTTCTTTATAAAGTATTCGTTGAACAAAAATTAGCAGGATACTGTGCATATGAAATCAGAGACAATGAAGCGGAAATAATGGGATTATTAGTAATTAAAAAGTTTCGAAACCGAGGGTTAGGAAATATAATGCTTCAAAAACTTCTATATGATTTAAAATCTATCCCTACAATTAAAATCAGTACCAGTCCGGAAAACATTCTTGCAATAAGCTTTTATCAAAAACACGGATTTACCATAAAAGAGCAAAAAAACAATTATTGGCATGGTCAACCAAGAATTATCCTATATATACAGAAGTAATTTATTCTCCAGTTGGTATTTTGCGTGAATAAATTTATTTGGAATCACAAAAATCATTAAGCCACGAGATGGATGGGTTTCCCTTGAACAATTGCAACTATATCGTCAGCAAATATTTCAAAAAGGTTTCTGATCGCTTCGCGCGTGTAATA
>MFKE01000004.1:14497-21175 GCA_001779455.1 Candidatus Gottesmanbacteria bacterium RIFOXYB1_FULL_47_11
CCTTTTAGTCCTATCGCCCGTTCCATACCGGCGAGCGGCGTGCCTTCAAATAATGTCCCTTCGCTGGTATACATATCTACCTGCCCGCTTTTGAGCGCCTCTGCCATAGCCGCTTCATCGATAAGCGCTTCATCTGCAGTATTTACAATAATGACTCCTTTTTTCATCTTCGCTATTTGTTCTTTCCCGATGAATCCGTGATTTGCATCTGTATGTGTTGTATGAAATGCAAGTGCGTCCGATTCCGAAAGCACTTCATCAAGTGATTTCATTGTAACCCCCGGTACTGTTTTCGGAGAATGATTATATGCAATCACGTTCATGCCGATTCCTCGGGCAAGCTCTGCTGTCCGCGATCCAATATTACCGATGCCGATAATACCGAGCGTTTTCCCAGCAAGCTCAAATCCCATTTCCTTCACATATTTTCCCTGTTGCGTTTTCCGATCGGTAATAAGCACCCGCTTGGCCATACATAAAAGAAGTGTGAGCGTATGTTCTGCAACAGATTCCCGTGAATATCCGGGCACATTTGAAACAGTAATTCCCCGCTTTTTACAATACTCCAGATCAACCCAACCGAACGAAGTAGTTGCTAAGGCAATTCCTTTCAAATTCGGACACGCGTCCATAACAAGCGTGCTCCGCGCTCTGGCTTTTTCAAATCCGCCAAGACGGATCCAACCCAAGTACATCAGAATCCTTCGCAAATGCGATACACTCTTCTATCGGCATCTCCCCATCAACCGTCGTAAATTGTACATCGCCCAACACTTCTAGCTTTTTTAACTGACTTTCTGTAAATACTTTTTTCGTAAGAAAAATGGAAACCTTCATAGCTTGTCCTCCTTATACCAATGGGCTCATGGTAAACATTTTAAGCGTAAAATACAAGAGGATCAAAAATAATGCTTACGATTTCTTAGGGAGGTTTTTGAAGAGGCGCTTGCGGATGCTTGCTGTCGTGTCGAGACCCTGCTCCTGTATTGTTTCTATGTGGGCCAGCGCGCTGTCGAGCTTCTTGGTTGCGTTTTCGGTAAGTTCTTCTTTTTTGTCTTCCAACTTTTCAAGAACCTGCTCCTTCACATCTTCTCCATGTTTCACCAGTTCTTTGCCTTTTTGTTCAAGCTGTTCTATCTCATCTTCCAAATCCGAAACAATATCTTTTCCTTTTTTCTCCAGAAGAAGCTTAGCTTTCTTTCCTTCTTTCGTCCCTATAAAGAATATGATGAGTGCGCCGATTAGTCCGCCGATAAACAATCCGGCAAGAAACTTGATATCCGTCCCGTTATGATGCTGGTTATTCTCCATCTTCCTTTTTGTGAAGTAATGATGTTATCGCACTGATCCCTGTTTTCAAACCGTTTACAAATCCCGACATGCCCACGATTCCCGACGAAACCGTGCCGCTCACTTTTTTGGCGTCATCGAGCATGGAATTCGTCTTCTGTAGCGCAATGCGGATTTCTTTGAGGATATACCACACCTGGATGCCTAAAATAATGAGGAGGAGTGCGAGGGCAAAACTAATGATAATGATAGTCAGCTGAGTAGGATCCATAGGCAGTACTCCGTAGTATACTCACTCACTGTGGTAATTGCAACCCCACTTCCCGCACAATAGTGGTGCTTTTTCCAAACCTGCTGGTTGCCACAATCGTTATTTTATTTACTCCCGGGGTCAGAGATACCTGATCAAAAAACTTCCCGTCTGTGCGGACTAAAACACTTGTTCCGTTCACGGTCACTGTGGCATCGGAATCCGTTTTTCCGAGTATATCCACCCGCGGTTCCTGAATGACCAGCTGATTTTTCGGTGCGTCTACGGACAGAACCGGCGCCTGATTAAGCTTGCGGTATTGTAGTCCCAGATATCCCAAAAAAACAAGAACCAGTGCGGCCAATAACCCTGCCAAAAACTTTCCGGGCGTCAGCTGCAGCGGAGATTTGTTGAGAGCCGCTGCTTCACTTTTCGGAAGCAAACTGGATCTGGTGACATCCGTCGTTTGTCTGCGGAAAAAAGCCAGAACCATGCCGCTGTCCAAACCAAGAAACTCACTGTAATTTTTGACAAATCCTTTCGCATAAGAGAGGGAAGGAAGCGTGCTATAGTCGTCCTGTTCAATCGCTTCAAGAAATTTCAGACGGATTTTTGTTGCAGCCTCTGCCTGCTCTAAAGGTAATTTTTTGGCAATACGGGCATCATGAAGAATATTCCCTACAGTTTTCATTGCTCACCAGCTTGTTGTGTTAAAAACTCATCGGGGTTTTTGATGAGGACATCCCGGGGCTTTGATCCCTCACCCGGACCGATCACACCCGCTTCTTCCAGTTGATCCAGAATGCGTGCCGCACGTGCATACCCGACGGAAAGCCTGCGCTGCAGGAGCGAGGCAGATGCCTTATCATGCTGACAGATTAACCGGAGCGCTTCTTCAAACAGGTTATCTTTCCCGTCGCTTCCCGTGCCGGAACCGGCACGCTTCATACTGCTCATCGGTTGCTTCGTAACCTCGTCCGTGTAATGGACAGGGGTATTTTTATTTTTCAAAAATTCCACAACTTTTTCCATCTCGCGTTCGGATACGTACGTTCCCTGGATACGGCTGGGCTTACTCTGATCAGCGGGGATGTAGAGCATATCACCGCGCCCCAACAATTTTTCAGCGCCCGGCATATCCAACACAACGCGTGAATCTATCATGGAAGAAACGTTAAATGCGATACGCGTGGGCACATTAGCTTTGATAAGTCCGGTGATGACATCGACGCTCGGCCGCTGTGTGGAGAGTACCAGATGAATGCCTGTTGCGCGTGCCATCTGAGCCAGACGGCAAATTGTATCTTCTACCTCAACCGGAGCGTAGGCCATCAGATCCGCAAGCTCATCGATAAATATGATGATAAACGGCATCGCCTGAAACCCGGAAAGCTCGTTAAACCCGTCGATATTTTTTGCTCCCACTTCTGCAAATTTTTTGTACCGGTTTTCCATCTCCGTCATCGCCCAGCGCAGGGCCGAAAGTATTTTATCCGGCTCGACAATGACCGGTGTTAAGAGATGCGGAATACCGTTATACCCGGTGAGTTCTACCCGCTTGGGATCTACCATAATAAGGCGCACTTCGGAAGGATTCGTCCGGAACAGAAGGGATGCAATCCACGAGTTGATGAGGACGGATTTACCGCTGCCGGTAGTACCGGCCACAAGCACATGCGGCATTTTTGCGATATCTGCAATAATCTCATTTCCCGATACATCAAGCCCGAGCGCAACCGTAAGTTTGCTTTTTGCTTTCTGAACAGCGCCTGAAGAAAGCATCTTTTTGAGCGTCACAAACTCAAGTCCGCGGTTGGGAATTTCTATACCGACGAGATTACGCCCCGGGATAGGAGCCTCAATACGGACCTGGCCTGTGGGAGCAGAAAGAGCTAGCGCCAAGTCACTTGAGAGTGATGTAATTTTGGACACTTTTGTGCCGAGCGCTATTTCGATAGCATACTGCGTCACTGCCGGACCGGGATTAACCTCACGGACTTTTGCTGTAATACCAAAGCTATTTAACGTATTTTCTATCGTCGACATGTTCTTCTTCATATCTCCACGGTCTGCTTTGTTCCCCGGCCCATCAGAAAGTAGCGAAAGCGGCGGATACTCCCACATCGCCATGTCATTCGGCTGATTTGCCATCGTTGACCCGATTTTCAAATCGGATTTGACCGCAGAAGCCGGTGCCATGGCTCCCGCATGAGCCGGTGCCGGCGGCGGAATCATGGGAGATTTAATTAGCGGCTTATCATCCCTCTGTCCGCTGAATTTGATCGGTAACTTTTCCTGACCAAATAATGGTTTGTCTCTTTTGGAACCCATGTTCCCAAAAAAATTTCCGATGGTGTCCACGACCGCCTGACCGCCCATGAGTATGAAATTCACAATTTTATCCAAAGACGTGTTGAATAGAATCATCAGTCCGATAACCAAAATTGCCAGATAGGTAAGCACCGCTCCTTCCGTAGAAATATATGATGCCACAATATTCCACAGTGATGTCCCTAAAACTCCGGCCTGTGTAAGGCCGAGAAGTGAGACGAGGAGTATGCCGAGCCCGAACGGAACATTCGGATTGCCGATATCGGATTTAATTTTGAAAAAAAGAAACGAAAGCGTCACCAAAAACGGCGGCAATCCGTACATAACCCACCCGACATCATAAATGAGCTGTTCCCGGAGATTGGAAAGTAGTGCGCCTTCCCCAAAAAACGAAAGTGTAATGGTGCCGGCAAATAGCCAAAGCCATATGGCGCCGACGGTGTATACCGTTTGCTTTTTGAGTTTCAGATGAAACGGACTGCGTTTGTGATAATGACGTCGGTGTTTTCTCCACTTCTTAGCCATGGAACTAGTATACTATACTTCTACAATCACGGGAACGATGAGGGGCCGGCGGCCGGTTTCTTTCAGGAGGAATCTTTCAAGATTTTCTCCCATTTGACTCCGCACAAACCGCCAGTCGGTAATCCTGCCCTTTTTGAGGCGGAGCGACTCAGATACCACACGCTTCGCTTTATTGAGAAGATCTCCGGATTCTTTCATATATACAAATCCGCGTGAGATGATATCGGGCTCTGCCGTTACCCGTCCGGTCTGTTTTTGTATGGGGACGACGACAACGACGATCCCGTCTGTGGCAATCGTTTGTCGGTCACGCAGCACGGCACTCCCCACATCTCCTACCCCGAGTCCGTCGATCATGACATTTTCAAGTTCCAGAGTTTCCGCAACACGCGGTGGAGACCCCGGCCTGAATTCCAAAATTTGTCCGTCTTCCGGTATGAGAATCTCGCGCTTATCATATCCCAAATCCTGTGCGAGCCTCCGGTATTGCATGATGTGCCGGTATGTGCCTCCGATCGGGAAAATATATTTTGGCCCGACTGCCGATAGAAGCAGCATCAAATCCCCCTGAGACCCGTGACCGGACACATGAAGATCTTCCATAATATCGGAGTACGCCACCCGTGCGCCTTTGCGGTACAACTGCTCAATAATGGTTGTAACACTTCCCTCATTACCGGGTATGGCATCTGCGGAAAATACCACCGTGTCGCCTTCTTTGATCGCTACAAATTTATGATTATCATTTGCCATACGGGAGAGCGCACTTGAGGATTGCCCCTGGGCACCCGCTGCAATGAGAAATTGTTTCGTGGGAGGGAGTCTTTTTAAATCCGCATCGCGGATCACCGCTTCACGCGGAAATTTCATGTACCCAAGCTTAAGTGATGCCTCCACATTGTGGTCCATGCTCCGGCCGAAGAATGCAATTTTCCTCCCGTGCTTGAGTGCTATCTCAATCGCCAGCTGAATACGCGAAATATTGGATGACTGCGTGGTAAAGATAAACTTCCCGGTACAGAGACTGATCTCTTTCTCAAGCGTCTCCCCGACCACTTGTTCCGAGGGGGTAAATCCCGGGCGTTCGCTCCCCAAACAGTCAGTCAGCATACAGAGAACGCCGTGGCGTCCGGCGGCATTAATTTTTTCAATCTCCGACTTTTTCCCGTCTAAGGGATCAAAATCAAATTTGAAGTCACTCCCGTGATACATGACACCGACCGGCGTCTCGATAACCAAATTGCTGGTGTCCGGCACCGAATGCGTCATGCGGATAAACGAAACGGTAAACGGGCCAATGCGGAGCGTCTGATTAAAATCAACAGGCGTAACCCGCGCTTTGAGTTTTGCTTCCTCCAGTTTAATATTTGTAAACGCAGCGGCCAGTCGCGGAGCCCACATCGGAACTTTGCCCAGTTTCGGATATAAATATGCAATGCCGCCGATGTGATCATCATGTCCGTGGGTGAAGATGAGCCCCCGTATGTATTGTTTTTTATCCGCAAGGTACCGGATATCCGGGAGTACCAGATCAATGCCGTACATTTCCTCATCGGGAAATCCGATGCCGCAGTCAACAATAAGGATATCGCGAATTTTCCCGTCGAACCGCAACTCATACACGAACATATTTTTGGTCACGGTACCCGTCCCGCCCAGCGGGATAATTCTTACACTTTCTTTGCCGGATACGCCGGAACCGGTAAATACCTGCTTTTCTTGTCTTTGCATCCTTTGCTGCTTCATAAATGGATTAAATTTCATATGCTCCTTATATTCTGTTTAGTAACTTTCAATGAAGTCTTTTATATTTGTTTCGTCGATGTGGAAACTTTTGCCTTTACCCTCCACGATCATATGCGCTACCTTGCGGCATACGGCGTTTATGGTCCGCTCAAGCGAGCGGATACCCGCGTCATACCCCAGGGGCCGGACAAGTTTTGGCCAGATTGCCTCATCTATCGTCAGGTTTTCGCGCGTTAAACCGCTCTCACGCATAAGCTCCGGCAACACGTAATCTTTTGCGATTTTTATCTTCTCCTGGTCTGTATACGAAGGCATTTGAATCGGCTCAAGACGGTCCAGCACGGCTGTTGCAATATTCGTTGTATTGTTGGCTGTCGCGATAAACAATACTTCTGATAAATCAAACGGATAATCCAGATAGTGGTCGGTAAATGCGACATTTTGCTCCGGATCCAGAAGTTCCACAAGTACTCCCATGATATCCCCGCGCGCATGTTCTGCTACACGGTCGATTTCATCAAGGAGAATGACGGGAT
>MFKE01000005.1:0-246 GCA_001779455.1 Candidatus Gottesmanbacteria bacterium RIFOXYB1_FULL_47_11
AATGAACCGTTTTCGCGATTTCATACAGGTTGTTATGAGGCAACTGCGCTGTGAATGCTTTCCCATGGTCAGCCTGTCCATTTTATTCGTAGGTAATGTGACGACGCTTGAAGATGTTAATCGGATGGAAGGGTTTGTCATTGCGGTTAACTCCCCGAATATTTTTTTGCGGACCCGGAGCGCCGGCGCAAAGCGCCAGGTGTAGGACGGGCCGGGGAGCGCACGGACAAACTCGCGGATCCGGTC
>MFKE01000005.1:349-13650 GCA_001779455.1 Candidatus Gottesmanbacteria bacterium RIFOXYB1_FULL_47_11
GTTCGGATCATGGGACTCATGCCTGAGAGGCAAGCAGGGCATCGGTTACCTTGGAAAGTTTTCCTTCGATAATATCGTCCAGATTGTGCCATGACTTGTTGATTCTGTGATCGGTGAGGCGGTTTTGCGGAAAATTATACGTACGGATTTTTTCCGCCCGCATGCCGCGGCCGATGATGCTTCGGTTATCGCTCAACACAAGCGACTTTTTCATTTCTTCCGCTTCCCAAAGTTTCGCCCGGAGCATAGACATGGCCACCTGTCTGTTCTGATACTGGTCGCGCTCGGTCTGGCACGTAACGACCATGCCGCTGGGGACATGCCGGATGCGGACGGCGGAGCTTACCTTGTTCACGTTTTGGCCGCCCTTGCCGCCTGCACGATATGCCTCAAATACAATATCTTCCGGCCGGATGGTGACCTCGGTTTCCGGGATTTCAGGAAGTGCCGCTATGGTGGCCGTCGAGGTGTGAATGCGTCCGGACCGTTCGGTCGTGGGCACTCGTTGTACGCGATGGGTTCCGGCTTCGTACTGTAAGCGCGTAAACACCTGCGGCCCGCGCACGCGGATCGCGTTGTCACTTATCTGTTCCACCTTCCAGCCGGAGATTGCGCCATACCGGATATACATCCGCATAAGGTCAAGCGCCCAGTTTCTGGCTTCCTCGCCACCGGGACCGGGACGAAACTCGAGAATGACGACATCTTGATTCATAAATAAAGAAGCTGCTATTTTAAGCCAACGAGCATTTCCTTGAGGGATTTCTGGTTGCGGAGTGATTCGATCCTCTCCTGTTTCTTTTTCTTTTTGGCGGCAAGCACGTCTGCCTGGGCTGCGGCAGACTGGATTTTTTGTTGGAAGCGCTCCACGCGTCCCATCGTATCGACAAATTTCATTTCGCCGGTGAAGAACGGATGGCACTTCGCACAGATTTCCACACGGAGTTCCTGCTTCGTTGCCCCGACGGTAAACCGGTTGCCGCATGCGCACGACACGACCGCATCAGGAAACCACTTCGGGTGAATTGCTTTTTTCATGTGAGTCGTATTATACCATTGGCGCCGTAGCGTTGTCTACCGCCCCGGCAGCTAGTTTTTTTGAAAAATCGAGGCGAGTACCTTCTTTTTATCCAACTTTTTGGCGGGAGCAGCACTGTCGCCGGACATTACGGGGACCGGAATTTTATGTACGGGTTGACCCAGGAGAATTATTTTTCGGATCGGATAATGCTGGATCCTCCCCTCGGCAACAAATATCCCGCCGAAAATAAGGAGAGCGCCCAGGACAAACGGCCCGGTAATCGGCTCATGGAGAACGATAGCGCCAAGAACTGTTCCCACAATCGGGTCCACATAGGCAAACATCGCCGTATCGGTCGCACTAATTTTGGATAGCCCCCACGCATACAGTCCGTAGCCCAGGGTGCTGCTGAATATGGCCCCGTACGCAACGCCCAGATACCCGCGCCAGTCAAGAAGTGTATAAAGTTGCGGCATCTTACTATATTCGTATATTGCCAGCGGCAGAAAGCTTGCCGCTCCGACAAGAAACGCCCAGAAGGTAAACGCCCAGGGATTGTACTTGCTGACAATTTTTTTTCCGACGATCGTTTGCCCCACGGCAGCAACGGTGGCGATAACCAGATACAAATTTCCCAGCATGGATCCGTCTATGCCCGTGAGGAGCAGGGGCTCGATGACGATGACGATAATCCCCAGGGTGCCCAGGATCATCCCCAGGAATTTTTTCAGCTTGAATGCTTCATGGAGGAACAGAAGCGCGAAAAACATCGTGAGGATAGGCTGGGCGCTTGAGATCACGGGGGAATTGATGGACAAAGTAAGCTTAAGCCCCTCAAAGAAGAAAATAATATTTATGGTAATGCCCAAAAATCCGTAGAGAAACAACCGTACGCCATCCCGGCGGCTTTCAAGGGGCAGGGCGACTTTTTTCCGCAGTACAGCCAGGATTATCATGGCGCCCAGGAAAAACCGCCAGAATGCGAGGGTAAACGGGGGGATATTTTCGAGTGACAGTTTAAATATTGCCGCTGCGGCGCCCCAGATCACATTAGCAATGATGAGAGCCAAAAACGCTTTTTGGACAGTGGTCAGCGATTTCATGGATTAGTTTGCCTGGAGTTTGGCGATAACGTTATCAACAGTCAGCTCCTCCTGCTCCTTCGTCTGCATGTTTTTTAGTTTCACGACATTGCGCGCTGCCTCATCAGGCCCCTGGATGATGACGTAGGGGATACCTTTTCGGTCTGCATACTTCAGTTGTTTATCCAACTTCACGTTTTCATCCATATATATATCCGTATTGATTCCGCCGGAGCGCAGCGCGGATGTTATCGTGAGTCCTGCACCGACCAGTTCAGATGAAAATATCGTGACGAGTACACTTGTTGCCGTTGAGGTCTGCGGCAACAGTTTCATTTCCGTGAGAGCCTCGATTATTCGGTCAAATCCGAACGCGATACCCACGGCCGCCTGGGAAGTGCCGCTGAATTGACCGATAAGCTTGTCATAGCGGCCGCCCCCGGCCAACGATCCGGCGGGGTATGCATCGGTTTTGAGCTCGAAAATTGTGCTCGTATAGTAATCCAGACCGCGTGCGAGGGTGGGGTCAAACCGGAAATCCACTTCTTCGCGGTACCCCATGCGCTTGAGCGTTTCAAATATTTTCCATAAGCGCTCCGTAGGTTTGGCTTGCCGTAGTTGGTCAAAAAGTTCCGGCCTCGGGAGCTCTTTGAATACTGCATCTTTACCGATTTTTGCGAGCTTATCGATACTAATTATTTCTTTTTTCGTAAGTTTGAGCGCATCAAATAGCGTCCGGTCATTCACGAGCATCGTGAGCCCGGTAATCCCCAGTGATTTACATGAGGCGAGGGTGCAGTCGATGATCTCGGCGTCTGCAAGGGGAGAGTCGGTGCCGATCGTGTCGATATCGCACTGTAAAAATTCACGGAACCTGCCTTTTTGCGTATTTTCCGCCCGCCAAACCGGCTGTATCTGGTATCGTTTAAACGGTTTTGGGATTTCCGGATACTGCGCAACGACTCGGGAGAGGGGGACCGTCTGGTCATACCGCATGCCGACTTTCCGTTTCCCGTTATCTTCAAACAGATAGAGCAGTTTGTCTGCCTCATCCCCGTATTTTCCCAGGAGTGTCTCTGCGTATTCCAGCGCCGGTGTTTCCAGGGGGTCGAATCCAAATCGCTCAAACGTTTCTTTGATTTTGCCGACAACAAATTGACGCTTGATAGCGTCTCCGGGCAAAAAATCCCGAAATCCTTTCAATGTTTGTGCGTTGATCATATTAAATTCCTTTAAGTACTATTAGCGCTTTTTCTTTATCCTTTTTTTGTACGAAAAGCCGTATTCCCTCCGTCATAAACGGATACATGCCGCCTGCATCGTCGCTTTGGATATACGACTTGATGGCGTTTGCATCCAACACGCTTTTGGCTATATCTGCTCCGTGACGGTCAGCAAACTTTTTAATACAAATAATATCCGGCATACCGGTATCAGTTAAGCGTACCAAATCTTCGGTACGATTGCCATACCATCCTTATCGCGTCAATATGTTTAACTCTCTCGCTGCCTGTTGCACAAGTTGTTTTTTTTGCCGCGCAGACGGCGAAGTGATTCTTGCATGATATCTTTTCTGAATTTATATTCAAGCCGTCGCAAATCTGTATTTCCTTTTGAGTAAATAATCGTGAAATTTTTAATAAGCTTTAGTTCCTGCTTAATTTCTTTATATGTTTTTGTTTGTTCCGTTAAAAACGAGATATAACAATTTTTGTATTGTTGCAACGTTTTGCAATTCAATTTGTTTTGCGGTCCAAACATTTTTTTGTCGACTTTACTTGCGCTGTACAATGTCGGTGAAAAATAACCCGCCTTTTCATTTTTTAAAAGTTTATAGAGCGGACATGTTGAGCAGTTATTATTACACGAGCGTACATCCTTCGTGTCAAAGATGAATCGATATCCCCGCCAATTATCGACACCGACGGTAATGAGGCCGGTGTACATAGTTATTAACGTATTTAATTTTTTTACCGCACGGGTGAGAATTATTTTATTCATATAGACTCGAGGGGGTATTTGTAATATCGTACAAATACCCCCTATAAAAACTACTTTTTAATAACTTGGAAAGCATTCTTTGTAAGTTCTGCATCATCCATCCATTTTCCATAGACACATAATGGATAAGAAGCAAATACATTTCCAATAACACTTTCCCGTAATGCAGCACAGCCTGCCATACAATTGTTCCACGCGGCGCAATCACCGCACGGCCCTTCGATATTATCTTGTATGGTGCTTGCACGCCTTCGTATAACAGCCGGACTGTTGAGGATGGTATCAAGCGAATCTTCGAGAATATTCAACTGTTTACCATTCGTGTCGGTTAAAGGCAGTCCGCTTGTACACAACGCCAACCGGCCGTCCGTTTCGGTAAGTAATGCACCCTGTTTAAACGAAATGCAGCCGGTTCCGACGCCCGCGCTGTTTCTTCCTGTTAAATGAGGCGGTCTTGGTGTGAACGGTTGGATCCCGTATTTACGATTCATCTCGTTAATTTTTTGGGTAAGGGTAATGACTTGTTCGCGTGTTGGTTTTTGTTTCAGCCACTCCTGGAATCCTTGTCTATTTGCCGTGACAGGGCACGTCGGTAATTCCATGTCTGCGAAAAATCCCATCCGGATACCAAGCTCATAAACGCTTGGCGCATATTCAATATTATTTACCCGGATAAGATTTTCTATACCAATCGAACCTTTTGGTAATCCGGATTTCAATAAGATATTTAATCCCTCCCACATTTCATTGACACCCGTGTCGTCAGATCCGATCAGTTTAGCCTGAAGCTCCCGTTGTTCGGGATTGTTTAAATCCGCAACATTTAATTTTCCTACGATCGTTAATTTTCCGGGATATTGATCGGACATCTCTTTAAAATATGTTGCGAGAGTCGGATCTTTGGAAACTTGCCGCAAATTTGTATAAATCCAGGGACTCAACCCACTCTCTAAAGAAACCCGTACCATCTCTCTGAAGTTTGGATTTAAGAGCGGTTCGCCTCCGACAAAATCAACGGTTTGGTCCTGAATTTTTTGGGACGTAAATATGTCTAAAACCTTTTTAAAATTATCTAAAGACATGTTACGCGTACTTGTTTCAGGATCAAGGGAATTTTGTAATACCCGATAACATCCCGGACAGCTATTTTGACAGCCGTCCGTGACGCTCGCTACCCAATTTCTCCACGGATAATTTCCTTGTTCAATTTGATTCATATTATTCACCTCCTTCCAAATTTCATTGATTTTCCTCCAATAATCGTGTGATACAGACGTCCTGCCCGGCATACAGCGGATCCGGCTCGCCGCGACGTTTTGCAAATGCGAACGCGGTTATTCTGCATCCGCCCATGCATAACGGCTGATAGTCGCAATTATCTTTTGCGCATTGACCGCGCAATCCGTTTTCCAGATTTTTATCGGTGAGCGTTACGGGTTCACGGGTAAGCTTTCCGTTTTTATATTCTCCCGAAATTAATTCCGGGAAAGCCAATGCTTTAAAGCATGGATATCCCTTTCCGGTACCGAATGCGATGCCGATGAATTGCCCGTTGACCATCGGACAATAGTATTGACTGCCTGGCCACCGATCGGATGCGCCGGCGAGATATCGGTAAATGGATTTGGCAAAAAAGTTCGGCCCGAATGATCCGCCAAAAAGAGTCAGCTCCATTGTGTTTCCCGCTTGTTTTCGTGCCTCATTGACGTTAGATAAAAATTGAAGCGTACTGTCATTATCCGTAAATATGTCGTCTGATAAGTTGCGTGCGGCGCCGGCAGGTATAACCCGGATGAATTTTATTTCGCGTACACCGAGCTCCTGCAAACGGAGAGTCGTCTCCAACACGTCATCAATATTTGGCCGGAAAACGGGATAAAAAGTACTGACAGTTAAGCCCGAACGGATTGCCGATCCGATATTATTCAAAAGCCGGTCATAGGTTTGTTCTTTTTCCTGTGTGTAGAGCGCATACGAGGCGGCGTTGCCCGGTACGGTGACCATAAGGTCCCGGATTCCGGCATTTTTCAAAGTTTCTATCACTCCGGGTTCACCAAGGCGTTTCCCGTTTGTTAGTGTTCTTGTGACAGCGCGTTCGGAAAATACGGGAAGCAGCGGCATCGCCGTGGTTATTTCTTTTGGATACAACGTGAACATGGTTTTATCGGGCGCGCCTAATATACCGGCGGTTGTCCGTATGTCGTTGACGACTTCGGTTGTCAGGCGGATACTTCCCGGGCCGCCGGCTTCCTGAAAAAAGCAAGCCACGCAACGTTCATTACACGGACTTTCCAGAAGTAAGTCCGTCGCACGGTTTTGTTCCCGGCTTTTCATCTGCGCGATGAGATCACCAGTTCCGTTTAAGCCGGTAGCGCGTTGAATGCGTTCCTCAAGCGTTCCCGTGTTTGATCGAAATGTATCAAGCTCACAATTCATATATTTTTATCCGCAGAACAATAAACCTGCGAATAGGAGAGGGGATTATTAAAAAATGAAAAGGGTACGAAAAATGATCGCCTCAACCACGCGTAGGTTTAGATCAGGCGATGATGGAGCCCGCAAGAAGAAGAAACAGCTGATATATACATATTATTCATATTAACTCGTTAATATATTAACATGTTAATACGAAGCTGTCAAGAGGTATGTTTTTTGAGGGTACGGTCGCCGACGGCTTTGTAGCCGCCCATGCCTTTGTGAAGCCAATGGGCGACCCGGGTGACTGTTGCTGTAGATACGCGCAGTTTGCGGGCAATGTTCGTATAGGACATGCCAAGGTAAAGCATTTTTACTACCTGCCACCGATTGGAAAATTCTTTAATTTCAGCAAGCGTTAAAAGATCGCGGAAGAATTGTTTTGTTTCGGTTTCGTTTTTCAGTGAGAGTATTGCGGTATAGAGTTCGTCTGATGTGCTGATTTTTTTCATGGTGTTGGTTTGGGGGTGGTTTTCACTGTTGCCGAGGGGGAGGCGGTCTTTGTGGGCGTTGGCGTGGGGGTCGGGGTTGCACCGCTTGTGTTGCCGATATCCAGAACCCGCGCGGCGCTTATGCGGCTTTTGTCTTTACTTTGTGTACCTAACACATGGACCGTGTCGCCCACGAGCAGTTTGGAAAATGCCCCTTTGGCCGTGCCGTCCTCTTTATTCCATAGGGTATTTTTTGTCGTACTTTCGATGTCGACAATATAGGATTGCCCTTCGGGCGTCGCCACGGTCACCGTGAAGTTTTTTTTGTCGCTCTGGGTAATTGTTCCGGAAATGCGCAGGGGGATAGCGCCCTGGATAAATATGACTTTTGCCTTCAGCAGCTCCAGTGCCGCATCATAATCGCCGAATACGGCAACCGTATCTCCCTTCGCCAAATCGTCGGTCGTCAGATCCGTCCGCTCACCTTTAATGATTTGTGCAACTTTTATCGTGTCGGTGAGTTCTATTTTAACGTCGCTCGTTTTTGTTTCTACGGTTATTGTTGATACGCTGGTTGTTTTTACCGTACCCCATATCGCGCGTTTTTGGGATTGCTTGAGCTGCGTTGCTGCCGATGCTAGGCGGTCTTTCAACTCATCAAGTTTTTGGTTTGTTGCGGGGGTTGTTGCCGATTCCGTGGAAGTGGCGGCATAGACGGATGTTGTTAAGAATAATATGGCGAATACAGCAATTAATTTATTCATATTATAATTCTTCTTCCGTGTAATAGGTAATTACGGCCGATGTTGCCTGTTTGTCATTCAGATACGACGTCACGACGACATCATTCTTGCCTTCAACGAGGGTTACTTTTCCGGCAAATTTCCCGTCATCTTTAACCACCACGACCGTTTCGTCTGTCGGCCCTCCGATGACAACCGTTGCGCCGGGGCTTGTTGCACCGGACACAAGCAGCACTTCGTTGCTTTCTATAGAGTCAGGCAGCGGGCTTTCGATCGTGACGGCAAATTGAGGCGGCGTGGGAGTCGGGGTCACCGCATTTTTTTTCTGCTGGGAAAAAGATATTGTAGGGAGCTTGATGGGCGGAAATAGTTTAAGGAAATTCGGCCCGGCGAGCAGTAATCCGGTGATGAGAAGCCCGATCCCGAATCCGATAAGAGTTGCCAGTAGCGCGTCTTTGTTCATTGGTGTTGCTAAGGATAGCCAAATCTGATATAAAATGCAAGCATGGACATTTCATTTGTAAACCAATCGTCGTTTCGGCTCAGAGGAAAACTTGCGATGGTCATCGTGGACCAGAAGTCGCTACGGGTGGAGGACCGTGCTGGGGGAGCCCCGTACCAAATCCGCGGGCCGGGCGAGTACGAAGTAAAAGGAGTCGGGGTGATCGGATTGTCGGCGGCGGGGACCACGATCTACCGGATAGAAATTGACGGCGTATCCGTGTTATATCTCGGCGGACTTACCCAGCCGCTCACAAGCGACCAGGTTGACCTGTTGGACGGCGTGGATGTTCTTATCGTTCCCGTCGGTGTTCCGTCGGTGATAAAAGAAATCGAGCCCTCAATCGTCATCCCCACACAGTACGATCCGCACGGCTTGTCCGCATTTTTGAAGGAATTCGGGAAAGATGATGTAGCGCCCCAGCCAAAATTGTCCGTCACCCGTGATAAACTTCCGGAACAGCTAGAGGTAGTGGTACTGGCGTAAGTTTAGTTTTCAACGTTATGACCAATCTCAAAGTTCCTCCGCATGATGACGCCGCCGAACAATCGGTTCTCGGGGCAATTCTTATTGATAAAGATGCGATGATTGAGGTTGCAGAGTTTCTGCGGTCCGAGCATTTTTATTCCGACGCGCATGCGGCCATATACGGGGCCATGCTCACACTGTACGAGGCCCATGAACCCTTAGATGTTGTATCCGTGACCTCCCAGCTCAAAAAAGAGGGGACGCTCAAAACCGTGGGCGGCGCCTCTGTGGTGTCTGCGCTGTTGGATGCCGTACCGACAAGTGCCCATGCGCTTAAGTACGCGCGCATCATTCAGGAAAATTTTACCAAGCGGCGCCTCATAGAGCTTGGGGCACGCGTGACGGAGCTTGCTTTCCGCGAGCAGGGAGAGGCGCAGGAAATACTGGACAGCGCTGAGCAGGAAATTTTTGCGATTTCCCAGGCGGCAACCAAACGCGATTTTATCCCGATTAAAGATGCCCTTGCATCGTCCTTTGACCGGCTGGACGAACTGCACAAGCGCGCAGGGGGCCTGCGGGGTGTGCCCACGGGCTTTTCGGACATCGACTTTAAGCTCGCCGGCATGCAGGACGCAAACCTTCTCATTCTTGCCGCCCGCCCGGGTACCGGCAAAACCGCGATGATTTTGAATATCTCTCAGTATGTCGCGGTGAAAGAAAAAATTCCCGTCGGTATATTTTCCCTTGAAATGAGCAAAGAAGAGCTTGTGGACCGGTTGTTGGTTTCACAGGCAGATATCGACGCGTGGAAACTCAAAACCGGTAAACTGTCGGATGACGACTTTACCCGGCTTTCGGAGGCAATGGGGGAGCTTGCCGAGGCGCCGATTTTTATTGACGACACGCCGGGCCTCAATATTTTGGAAATGCGCACCAAAGCGCGCCGTCTGCAGGTGGAGCACGGCGTCAAACTGATTGTTGTTGATTACTTGCAGCTTGCCGACTCGGGGCGGAAATTTGATAACCGCGTGCAGGAAGTCTCGGTGATTTCGCAAAGCCTCAAAAATTTGGCCCGTGAACTGCGGGTGCCGGTACTGGCCTGTTCACAGCTTTCGCGCGCGGTTGAATCCCGCGGGAGTCGCGTGCCGGAGCTTTCGGATTTGCGGGAATCCGGCTCCATCGAGCAGGATGCGGACGTGGTCATGTTTCTGTACCGTGAAGAGGGTGACCAGACACAGTGGGGGGAGCAGATCCCGACCAAACTCCGTGTTGCCAAGCACAGGAACGGACCATTGGGTGAAGTAGACCTTATCTTCCGCGGTGACCGTATCCGTTTCTATGGTATAGAGCGTAAGCGCGAGGAAGCCCCGGCAAAATGATATAATACCGATGGTATTGCCTGGGTGGCGGAATTGGTAGACGCGCAGCTCTCAAAAAGCTGTGAAGCTAACACTTCATGAGAGTCCGAGTCTCTCCCTAGGCACTAATGGAATTATGACAGAAACTTTTAAACCGGTGAGCATGTGGTGTGACCTAGGACAAGGTCATGCTGACATACATATATCTGAGGATGGGAGCCGCGGGTATGCTTCTGAAGTTTGTGCAGAATGCTATTTATATACAGATATGGAACTTGCTCGCGCAGAAGGCACCTCTTTTGAAAAAGATAAAGCCGTCGAACGATTAGTCCAAACCATACGAAGCACTCCCTCCAGACCGGTAATTATTGAATGTCTTCCTCCGGTAAAAGAAGTCGCGGATGCCATATATCCTCCGGAGGTAAGAGCAATGAGTGAAATCATTTCTAGAGCTTTACAACGTGCTGCGACGTTACCTAAATCCGAAGGAGAGAATGGGTAATATAAAAAAATAATGGGTTCGATTCCCACCCTAGGAACTATGACTATTAAAGAAGTTTCTTCCTGTAGTATCCATTTTACGGATCATAATCCCATTGCGTTTGCAAAAGCAATTAAAGCATGTGCTATTAATACTGATGATGGGAGAATGTCTATACTACACAAAGCTGTAGCTGATGATATAGATAGATTGTTGAGGAATCAATTATTCCCAATGTCTAAAAAAGGAGAAGGTCGAATGCTTTCTTTATCGTTTGAGGGTCAGTCGTATATGATTAAGTATGCTGTTGGATCTGATTTAATGATGATTAATTGTCACCCCGGAGAGATGCCCGGGGTAGAACCATTAAGGTTGACAGCAGAATACATTGACCATTTAGCCTCTATGGAGGATAATACGCGAGAATAATATGAAACTGAAAGATATATATAGTTTAGCAGTCAAGATGGGGATTGAGGCGGATCCGCGGGGGAAAGAGGGGGTTGCCAAGCTTCTTGCACGCCGGAAAAAGGAATACGATGAGTTACCCGCGTCCAAACAAAAAGAATTTGATCTGGAGGATTTTCACAATCCCTATACGGACTCCCGGATTTTTCTGGGAAACCCAAATCTTGAAGTTGACTGCGTCATGGCCGGAATAGATATCAATGCGGCCGAAGTACTTCTGGCCGATCGGTTAAACCAAAAAGGTAAGGGAATCGATTTACTATGGACCCATCACCCGGAGGGCGCGTCTCTGGCATCCCTTCATGAAGTGATGGATGTCCAGGCGGATATTTGGGCCAAATACGGCGTTCCCATCAATATCGCCGAGGGCGTGATGCACGACCGGATTCGCGAGGTGCAACGGAAAATCAGCCCGGTTAATCACGCCGAAGCGGTTGATGCCGCGCGGCTTCTGGGGCTGGCGTTCATGGGCACGCATACCATTACCGATAATCTCGTGCATACCTATATGGAACAGTTATTTGCAAAAGCCAAGCCCGAAACCGTCGGTGATGTTCTGGATATTCTTAAAAAAGAACCGGAATATCAGGAAGCAAGCAAGGGTAAGGCCGGACCTGTCATTTTTGCCGGGGATGCCCACAACCGGGCCGGACGCGTCGCACCGATTGAGTTTACCGGCGGCACGGAGCCCTCGCCCGTCATTTATGAAAAGCTTGCAGCGGCAGGCGTGGGTACCGTTGTCGGCATGCACGCGGGAGAAGAGCACCGGAAAGAGGCGATGAAGTACCACATTAATCTGGTTATCGCCGGCCACATGAGCTCAGACAGTCTGGGGATGAATCTTCTTCTTGACGCAATTGAGAAACGGGGAGTGGCAATTATCCCGTGCTCCGGGTTAATAAGAGTAAAAAGAATGCGACAGTAACAACCTGCGTAAGCACTCCCAGCGGATATCCTGCTTTTGCGTGAAATATGTTTTCCGTCCGGTAAATCCGGTAGGTTAATTTTTCCCAGAATCCCGCAGACGGCGAGGGTTTATGTTTGTCTTTACGGGCGAAAAATATATACCACGGTGCCTCAAGCCAGTCGGGCAGTTCTCCTGCAATAATTGTAGAGAGAAGCGGGAGTGCATCTCCCTTTCCTTGAAACAGGAAATATGCTACCGTTATACCCAGAGTGGTTTCTGCAATAGCCAGAAGCCCCGTGTTTTTTTTGGAGCGGCCGCGCCAATCGGTACCGAAATCCCAATGGGGGATTGCATCCATAACAAAGTGGGATACGAATGCCAGGGGGATTGAGATTATAGGAGCCGGGATCGATCGGTAGATAGCGGCGGAAACAAGAGCATGTGCGGTTGCAGTCATTTGTCAATTGTATCAACAATATGGTAACCAGCGCAAATGAACAGAAACAATCCTCTTACAGGGAAGTGCTTACCTTTCCGTCATTCCGGCATTTGTGGGTCGGGCAGATTTTTTCCCAGCTTGCCGTAAATACCCTTCTTTTTGTTCTTGCGCTGCGACTGTACCAGACAACAGGGAGTAATACCGCGGTGTCCGGATTATTTCTGGCATACGGGATACCGGCGGCGCTCTTCGGCATGGTTGCCGGCACGGTTGTTGATCATCTGGATAAACGCCGTGTCCTCGTATACTGCGATATCGCGCGCGCGCTGTTGGTTTTAATCTTATTTTTCCTCTCCGGTAATATATTTCTGGTGTATCTTGTCATGTTTGTGAATGCGGTGATTACGCAGTTGTATGTGCCCTCCGAAGCTCCGATTATCCCAAAGATTGTGCCCGAAACGCACCTGGTCACTGCCAACAGCATGTTTTCCGTTACATTCTACAGCAGCCTGGCAATCGGCAGTGTTGCTTCGGGGCCGCTCCTTCGGTTTGTAGGCCCTAACTGGATATTTGTCGTTTTAAGCGCATTTTTTTTCCTCGCGGCGTGGAGTGAAGCGAGGCTTCCGAGTATGGCCAAAGGCGTATTGGGATTCCGCACTGTTTTTACGTATGAATGCAGCCATATTGCCGTCCGCATATGGGAAGAACTGACCGAGGGCGTTCGCTATGTACGCGCGTCTGCGGTTTTAACCGACAGTCTTCTGCTCTTGACCGGTACACAGGTTATTTTCGCCATACTGGGCACACTCGGACCGGGGTTTGCCGATCGCATGATGGCCATTGATGTCCGGGACGCCTCGCTTCTTATTGTCGGGCCGGCGGTGGTGGGAATTCTTGTCGGGGCGCTCTGGGTAGGGAACTTCGG
>MFKE01000005.1:13711-13980 GCA_001779455.1 Candidatus Gottesmanbacteria bacterium RIFOXYB1_FULL_47_11
TTCTGATCCGTACCGGCATCACCGGAGCAGGCGTGGCTCTCATTGTCATCTCTCTCTTGGTTTGGTTCAGAAGCACGATCATTTCCTCTTCACCGGTCCTTGCTAATGTGTTGCTGGTCGTGTCGGTTGTGTTATTTTTTCTGTTGGGATTTGCCAACAGCATGTTGGATGCACCTGCCAACAGCCGCCTGCAGGAGGAGGCCAAGGGATCCATGCGGGGCCGTGTCTATGGTATGTTTACGGCCGCTGTCGGGGGTATTGGCATACTT
>MFKE01000005.1:13988-23608 GCA_001779455.1 Candidatus Gottesmanbacteria bacterium RIFOXYB1_FULL_47_11
TATCGGAGGAGTGCTTGCCGATGTGGTCGGCGTGGGGAAGGTGATATTTTTACTGGGACTTATTATTCTCATATATGGTATCTATCGGATGAAGTATAATGGTAAAAGTTCGTAACTAGTTTCACTATGTATCCTGTACTTTTTTCAATCGGCAGCTTTCATATCTACAGTCTGAGTGTTGCGTTTATTTTTGCGTGGCTTATTTTTTCGTTTCTTTTTTGGCGCAGCCTTAGGAACCAAGGCATCCCGGAAGAACGTATTTTTGATCTGACGTTTTACAGTACGCTGTCGGCATTTTTCTTCGCCCGTGCAGGATTTGTCGCGACCCACTGGACACAGTTTCAGGATAACGCAATCCGCATAGCGGCCATCTGGATTGCCCCGGGTATGTCTCTCTACGGGGCGCTGTTTGGGGGACTAGTCGTTCTTGTGTTTTTATCGCGCCGCTACAAAGTCCGCCTGGGGCATGTCTTGGATGCATTCGGACCGGCACTGGGCGCCGCATTTATATTGGGCGCCATAGGAGCACTGCTTGATGGTACATACGTGGGGGTCATGTCCGGTGCGCCCTGGGCCATCCGCTATGTCGGACACCTGGGGAAACGCCATCCGGTACAGCTTTATGAGATCGTTGCCATGCTTTTTATTCTGATTGCGATGATATTTTTCATACGCCGTGCCGTCAAGAGACAATGGCCGTTCGGTCTGGCCGGACTGTGGTTTTTTGCACTGTTTACTATTGCCGAGTTCGTGCTTGAATTTTTCCGTGATACTCCTGTATACTTAGGAGGCTTACGCGCCAATCAGTGGATATTAGTCGCACTTTTTGCGGAAACGATGGGCGCGTTTTATGTCCGGGGGGGCGGCAGAGAAGTAGTCCGGCCCCTGGCAAACAGAATAGTCGGCAAAATATCAAGAGTGTGGGGGAGTATATATGGTAAGCTTTCCAAGCGAAGTGCTTAAACAACTGAGGGTACATTTAGAACAGGAAAAAAAGGAGCTTGTCGCGCGCATTGCCGAGCTTAGTGCGCAGGATCCCTTTTCTGATCCGGATCGGGCAAGTGACAACGCGGCAAGTGACACGGAAGCCAGTGAGGAATCCAGCCACGACCGGTTTGCGGCTATGGTAGACGAGCTGAAGGCAAAGCTCGTGTCGGTTGATGCCGCGCTTATCCGGATCGGGGACGGGACGTACGGATATTGCACAAACTGTCAATCGATGATCGACACCGATCGGCTCGGTATTTTACCCACCGCAACTCTTTGTTTGTCCTGCGAGACGAAGAAGGCACACGGATAACATTTTTCATGGATATTCCGATTCTTTACGAAGACCCCTCACTTCTGGTTATCAATAAGCCACCGGGAATAGTCGTAAACCGCGCCCTTTCGGTGAAGGGCGAAACCGTTCAGGACTGGGTTGAAAAAACGTACAGTATTTTTATCGGAGACCGGGCGGGAATCGTGCACCGCATTGATAAGGAAACATCAGGAATTCTCGTCATTGCCAAAACGCCCGCCGCATTTGTTGAACTGCAGCGTCAGTTTAAAGAACGGAGTATCAAAAAAACGTATCTGGCCATCGTACACGGAAAGCTAGTACCCGACACCGGGGAAATTAATGCGCCGGTTGACCGGTTGCCGTGGAACCGCGAGCGGTTCGGCATCGTTCCGGGAGGAAAAGAATCACTTACCAAGTACAAAGTACTTGGACCCGTCGCCAGCAACGTCGAGGAACCTCTTACATATGTGGAACTTACCCCGCAGTCAGGGAGAACCCATCAGATCCGGGTGCATATGAAGTATATTAACCATCCGATTCTCGGGGACTATCTCTATGCAGGCCGTAAAACCGCCCGTGCCGACCGCCTGTGGGCGCCCCGTGTCATGCTGCATGCGTGGAAGCTTACCTGCACCCATCCGGAAAACGGGGAGGTTATTGCATTTGAGGCCCCGATACCGGATGATATGAGTGAGATCATCCATGGACACGCATAGCTTATCTCTTATCACCACACTGCTTCTTGTTTTCAGCGCGGCTATCCTCGGGGGCGTGGCGGCAAAATTTCTTAAACAACCGATGGTTCTGGGGTATATTGCAGCCGGTGTTCTTTTTGGCAATGTATTTCCGCGCGTTACCGACGCCGGTTTTCTAAATGCCATCGCCCAAAGCGGCGTGACACTTCTTCTGTTTACCCTCGGCATAGAGTTTTCCTTTCACCGGATGAAAAAATTGTTCCGGAGTATCGGGTGGGCAGCGGGGCTACAGATCGTTCTTGTGATTTTCCTCATTTTTCTCTTATCGCTGACGCTGGGTATAGGATTTCTGCCGAGTTTATTTATCGCTCTTGCGGCGGCACTTTCCTCAACAGCGGTGATTATGAAAATTCTCACGGAACGGGGTGAGATTGATACCGGCCCGGGAGAGGCGATGATCGCATGGTTGGTTGTGCAGGATATAAGCGTGATACCCATTATGATTATTTTGCCCGCGGTTGTTGCCGCCTCCGCCGGAGAACAATCCCTTATGGGTACGGTCGGGGTGATTGCCCTTAGCCTTCTGAAGGCGCTTGTTGTCCTTTTTATTGTCATTTATTTAGGGCGCAAGGGAATACCCGCGCTTCTTTCTGCGGTGGCGGGGCTCGGTAGCCGGGAAATACTCGTCCTAACGACCGTGGGGCTAGCATTTCTCTGCGGCCTGTTAACATTTGTTTTTGGGCTTTCGGCGGCTCTTGGCGCATTTATCGCCGGGATTCTTATTTCCGAAACAAGCCAGAACCACGCGATATTTGCCGAAGTCCGCCCCCTGCGTGATTTGTTTGCCGTTGTCTTTTTTGTGTCCCTTGGTATGGGTTTGCCTGCATCCGTATTTATCTCGGCCGGATGGACACTTCTTTTTATTGCCGTCGCGGTTATTATTGTTAAATTTGTTGTCGTGTCGGGGCTTATGCGATTTTTGGGGTATCACCGCAAAACGGCATTCCTGGTTGCAGTGGGCCTCATCCCCATGAGTGAATTCGGGTTTATTATCGCAAGCCAGGGGCTCTCTCTGCGTGCTCTGACAGCCGCCGACTATTCGCTCATTGTTGCCCTCACATTTCTCACGATTCTTCTTTCTGCGCCCCTAACCAGCCGGGGGCAGGGGTTGTATTACCGGCTGCAGCGTTTCCTTGGGGGCAAGTGGCCGACACTTTTCCATACCAAATCGGAGCTGGCGGCCTTCGCAGAGCAGCTGCCGTACCGCGATCATATTGTGCTGTGCGGGTACGGCCGGGTGGGGAAGTATATCGGGCGCGCCCTTGAAATGGCGGGCGTCCCGTTTGTGGTTGTTGACTACAACAATGCAACGATTGCGAAATTAAAAGGAAAGGGGATACCGGTTGTGTACGGCGACCCGGCAGACAAAGATGTCCTGGATTATGCGCAGGTGGATCTGGCCCGGGCTGTCATCATTGCAATACCCGACCGGCACACGCAGGAGCTGGTCATCGGGAATGTCCAGACCCTGAACCGTCATATAAAAATTATCTGCCGGACGCATCATGAGGAAGATCAGAAGGACCTTAAGTCTCTGGGGGTAGATTCGGTGGTACAACCGGAGTTTGAAGCCGCCATCTCGATCGTAGAGCGCCTGTTGCCGTCCTTCGGGATACCAGAGGAGGATGTCGCCGGAAAGATATCACGCTTGAAGATAGAACATGGGGCAGGATAATTAATATTTTAAATTGTTTTTCAATATAAAGATTATCGTTGGTAGCATCGAAGCGCTTGATGATACATAGAATCTAATATATTAGAAAAGTTGTCTAGTGATTGAACAAAAAAACTTGATCGTGTTGCATGTTTCAATTTATTGTTAACTATATCTGATAAATGTAGAATTAAATTTTCGATTTCATCTTGGTTTATCGACGAGCCGCCCATTTTAATGAGAGTCATAAAAATTTTATATCCTTGGAGGTTGTTTTCATTATTTAATACCAGCCTGATATATTCTTGTTCCTTTTTACTTAATGTACTTGTATTAGCGCGAATGGTGTGATAGATTTCTTGCTCGTAGTCGGCATGAACTCGTTGAGATGCTTCGAACATATCAGATACAGTTCGCGCAGATATACCTACCTTTGGATAAGGCATGTATACTCTTTCGCCATTGGTTAGGTATGTGGGGATATTTGCTGGTGGTTCCCACGCACCAGTAAAATCAGCATCCCCTCCGTAGTTTATAGTTCGTACATATTTTTTGAATCGAGGATGTTCGCTATATTTATTAGGTGCAACAAGGAGCTTAAAATTATCAGAAGATTTTACTAAAACTGGTGTTAAACAAAATTCTTTATAGCGATAATAATTCAGTTCACCCGCTTTTGCTGTATGCGTTAGCATCTTCCAATATGTACTCACTGTTCCAATTTGTGCAATTGCTCTATTTAAAGGTAATTCGTCGGGTTGGCGAATAGGATACTGAGAAATTTGAATTGGATGAGGGACTTGACCGATTTCTGGTTCAAGCGGGACTTTAATGAAATAACCAAGTCCGGGTTCATGACGTATTTCAGCTTGAATAGAATTTTCTATTAATCTAATTAGCTCAGGATTTAGACTAAAAGCGCGGTTGGTGGTAATTGAGTGCGAAGTCAGTATATCCGACAGCATCTGCTTTGGTGCATCAATACACTCTAGATTCGGCATAGCAAGGTGATTATATCACAAGTAATAAATATATCAGTAACGCATATTTATCTGGTAAAATAGAGTCATGGCAAAATTTGGTTTTAAACAGCTTCATAAAGATAAAAAGACCAGGGCGAGGGTGGGGGAGATTATGACCCCGCACGGGGTGATCAGGACCCCGGCATTTGTCCCGGTAGGGACGCAGGGGTCGGTCAAAAGCCTTACACCCGAAGAACTGGATACAATCGGTGTTCAGCTGTATTTCGTCAACACATACCACATGTATTTGCGGCCGGGGATTGAGGTAGTCAAAAAAGCCGGCGGATTACATACATTTATGCATTGGGAT
Organism: Candidatus Gottesmanbacteria bacterium RIFOXYB1_FULL_47_11; assembly: GCA_001779455.1. Lineage (GTDB taxonomy): Bacteria > Patescibacteriota > Microgenomatia > UBA10105 > UBA927 > XYB1-FULL-47-11. The sequence goes on from MFKE01000005.1 coordinate 19,012, forward strand.
CATCCGCTCATGACCGATTCCGGGGGCTTCCAGGTGTTTTCACTCGGACGTTCTCCGGTGTCATTCCCGCGCAGGCGGGAATCGGTATTGGTTTTTGAAGAAACGCGGATTCCCGATCAGGTCGGGAATGACAATAAAAAAATGGTAAAAATTACGGACGACGGGGTAGAGTTTCAGTCCCATTGGGACGGATCAACGCATCTGTTTACCCCGGAGCGTAGCATGGAGTGGCAGTCCGCCTTGGGCGGAGATATCCACATTGCGTTTGATGACTGCACGCCGTATCCGGTTTCCCACGAAAAAGCGCAAAAATCCATGGAGCGCACCCATGCGTGGGCCATGCGCAGCCTGAAGGCGCACCGTCAGGGCGCACTATACGGATCAATTCAGGGGAGCGTCTACGAAGATTTACGCAAGGAGTCGGCCAGGTTTATCGCAAACCAGAATTTCGACGGTATTGCCATTGGGGGAGTTTCGGTCGGTGAGTCAAAAAAAGAAATGCGGAATGTCCTTGAGTGGGTGGTGCCGCTTTTGCCGGATGACAAACCGCGGCACCTGTTGGGAGTGGGGGAAATTGATGACATTTTCACGATGATTGAACGAGGGGTAGATACGTTTGACTGTGTTGCGCCCACACGACTTGCCCGCACCGGGTCGCTGTACGTAAGGCACGGACAGATAGATATCACCAAGAGTAAATATGCAAAAGATTTGGGCCCGGTTGAGAAGAGTTGTACCTGCTATACCTGCCGGAATTTTACCCGTGCATATATCCATCACCTGTTCCATGTGCGGGAGCTTCTCGCGTACCGGTTGGCGACCATTCACAATCTGCATTTCGTGCACATGGTGGTAAATAATATTAGGGAAGCAATTTGCGCAAACCGCTTCCTTGATTGTAAGAGGCAATGGCTATAAAATAGATGGAAAGGAGATTACCATATGGGATCATTCGGCGGTTATTATAAAGGCGAAAAGAAAAAGGTCAAAAAATCTGCACTCGAGAAAAGGGCGCAGCAGCAAATGCTCAGCGGCGCAAATGTCCAACTTCCTCAGGTCACTATAATCAAAAAGGGCAAGAAAGACTGGTAATGGGTGTTCACCGGCGTCATAAATCCAAAGCATTATTCGTGCTGCCCATGGCGGGTGTGTTATTGGCGGGGATACTTCTTGTTTGGATTTTTTTTCCGGGACAAAGCAGCGTGTACGGCCGTGAGACGATCATATTGGCGGCAAATCCCATGACCGTGTTTTCCTGGGATAACCGGACGCGTAATCTCCTGCTTGTTTCTTTTCCTGCCGATATGACGGCTGAGGGGACACACGGGTACGGAACCTATTCACTCGAGGCTTTTTGGCGATTAGGTGAGATAGATAAAAAAGACGGCACGGTACTTTCCGAAAGCGTGAGTGAGGCCCTGGGAATTCCGGTCCGGTTATTTATCGGGCCCAAAACCGGGATGTTCAGCGCCGGGCAAGATCCATTCACTCTTGTTAAACAGACATTTTCATTTTCGAACCTCTGGGCGTACGCTGCCGGCCGTCTCCGGACAAATATACACCCGCGTGCGTTTCTTTCCTATATCTGGCTTATGTCAGTGACCAAACCGGGCCGTGTTGACACATTTGATTTTACCCGGCGTCCTGCCGATATTGCCCGGGAGGTAGAGCTTCCGGACGGATCGCGCCAGTGGGTGGTTGACGCGGCCCTGGTGGACAACGCCGTCAAAATGACATTTGAAGATGACCGCGTGCGTCAGGAACTTGTGTCGGTTGCCGTCTATAACACCACGCAAATTCCGTCGCTGGGAACGCGTGTGGCACGATTATTGGGACATATCGGGGTAGGGGTGGTTTCCGTCGGGAATGATGCGCCCGAGGTTTCTGACTGTTCACTGACCGGGACTCTAGAAACACTCAAGACAATGAGCGCCCGGGTGATTACAGATGTCCTGGGATGCACTCAGAAAGAAGCAAGCGAAACGGGCCGGGCGGATTTGGTGGTACGGATCGGTTCCTCCTACGCGAAGCGGTTTTTACCAAACTGAGGTTTACATCTCTCCGCTATCCTCAGCCGGCGATTCTTCCGTGTCTCCGTCTTCTCCGGTTGGCGTCATGTCCGGGTTTTCGCGGGTCGTTTTGGCAAAGGATACGTAGCTGGTTGTCGAGGTAAACGATGGTTGCTTGGCGAACTTTTTCCCGCGGGTTAGTTCCCGCAAAAGTACTTTGACGGATTTTTTATCGACGGATTTGATGATTGCCTGGTAGGTATTGCCGCCGGCTATCATCCTGCCGAGTTTGAAGGATATATCATCGGGAAGCGCGGCAATATAGGTATTATTTTGGCGCACGTCCACGCCGTGCGGCTTCACTTTGAGTGTAATTTCCTGGCCCGCGGATAGTGTCGACAACACGTTTGAAGGGGCCACATGGACGCACTCCACAATTTTCGTTTTGCCCGGCTCCTCCAAAAAAATCATCGGCGATAGGGCAGTGCAGAATATATCTTCTATGTCCTTTTTTTTCAGAGATGCAAGTTTTTTGAGGTTTTTTGTGGCGATCTGGTTATACTGGTCGAGCCCGAGAACTTTTTGGTATGTCCGTTTGGCCGCAAGAAATTGTCCGCTTTTGAGGTAGGCAAACCCTAATCTGCAATAGGCATCGATGTCCGCTTTATCCGATTTGAGTATCGCGGTGTTGATACTGATTGCCTTTTTCCAGTCCTGGACAAGTGCGGCGCCAATTGCATCATCAGCCGACGGAGTGGAGGATGTCATAACGGATGAGTGTATCGGTTTCTTGAGAAAAGTCAATATACGAGATAGAATACACAGCAATGAGTGGTCATTCCAAATGGTCAAAAGTGAAACATCAAAAAGCCGTCACGGATGTAGTCAAAAGCGCTGCGTTCACGAAGGCCTCCCGCGCCATCACGATTGCCGTCAAAGAAGGCGGCGGCGTGACAGATCCGAATCAGAATTTTCATCTCCGGTTGGCGATTGAGAAAGCGCGCGGTGTCAACATGCCCAAAGAAAATATTGCGCGTGCAATAGCGCACGGCACCGGGGGAGGTGCGTCCTTGGAACATATATCATATGAAGGGTACGGCCCCGGCGGAGTAGCGCTCGTTATCGAAGCGACGACCGACAACCGCCAGCGGACAGTGTCGCAGATCAAGAATATTTTAGAGCGGACGGGCGGTACGCTTGCGGCGCCCGGCGCGGTAGACTATTTGTTTAAAAGAAGGGGAGTCCTTACCGTACCCAAATCCGCAATGACGATCGACACGCTCCTTGAAGCCGCGATAGATGCGGGGGCCGATGACGTGGTTGAGGCGACGGATTTGTTTGAGGTGTATACTCTCCCTTCGGCATTTGTGGCGGTCAGATTGGCTCTGGAGGAGAAACAGGTGGTGATAGATAACGCCGTCCTCATTATGCATCCGGAGACGATCGTGCAAACAGACGACTCCGCAAGGGCCAGGATTGATACCCTGATTGAGGAGCTGGAAGCACTTGATGATGTACAATCCGTATATACAAACATGACGTAATTATGAAAATATCCATATTTGCACGTGTAAAAAAATGGTTATTTCTCTGGAGTCGCAGACCCTGGCTCCCGAAGCGCCAGCAATTTGTTCTGGCAACAGTCGCCTTATCCGCGGGACTCCTGCTCACCCAGTTGGTGTCGCTGGACCTGCGCTATCCATTGGTATTTGTCCTTGCGATTGCGGCATACGGCCTGTCGGCATTTGTGTTGCGGGATGATTTACACAGCATTGAATGGCTGACGCTTCTTGCCCTCCCCACACTGTTTACCGCGGCGGTTGCGATGTTTTATTTTCTTCTTCCCGTTCGCTGGCTCACCAGGCTTCCGGTTGCGGTCTTGTACGGTGTCGGCATGTACGCGCTTCTGTTGACGGAAAATATTTATAGCGTTGCTGCGGAGCGTACCATCGCGCTTCTGCGGGCGGCACACTCCGTCGGGTTCCTCCTGACGCTTCTGACGTATTTTTTACTGACGCAGACAGTGCTTGCATTCCGTTTTTACCCGGTTATCAATGCCATACTCATCGGCCTTGTCAGCTTCGTACTCGTATTGCAAAGCCTTTGGGCTATGGAGCTGACTAGCCGGGTGAGTAGGCGAGTGCGGGATATCAGTGCGGCAGTGACATTGTTTTTGATAAATGTCGTATGGATATTTTCCTTTTTCCCGACCACGGGCACCATCAAGGCGCTTCTTTTCACGACGTTCTTTTACAGCAGTGTCGGTATTGCGCAGCAGTACCTTGTCGAAAAATTGTACAAAAAAACACTGATAGATTTTACGTCTGTGGTTATTATTGTTTTTTGTATCGCACTTATCGCAACGAATTGGCGTGGGAACGGGTAGAGGCGGGGGAGCTGGAGAGTGTGAAAGGCAGGGTATAGTTTGATATAGTTAAGTCCTATAGTCCTATAATACGCATTGAGCAATGTGGATAATTCTTTTCACGGTGTAGCATAGCCACATTTCACGCTTGCCCTGTGTGTATCGGAGCAGAGCACGGTACCCCTCCCTTGAGTACACAATGTGTGCGTATTTTTAGTAGTTT
>MFKE01000005.1:23628-26064 GCA_001779455.1 Candidatus Gottesmanbacteria bacterium RIFOXYB1_FULL_47_11
TGAAGCCCTAAAAAAACCCGAAAGGCCGTTCTATTGCTGCTCGTGTGCAGGGAGTGCTGACGCGAGGCTAAAAATGCATCTCCGGAGCGTTGTAACGCTCCAAATTGCGACGTGTGCGCTGGATTACATATGCACGGAGTAGTGCAAGTCAGCCTCAAAACATTGAATATAGCGCGCCAGTACGCTCTAAACGCGTCGACGCGTCCTGAACGGAGTGAAGGATCCCCAAGGTACACACAGAACACTGTATTTGCGTGTTGTAGCATGATAACTCTGTGTGCAGCGTTGTTGCTGTTTTCCGGAGAAGACCTCCCTGTGAGGCTATTTCCCGTCCTTACAGGGGCCTCCATAATCACCGGATCTGCCCGGGCGGGTTTACGCCCGGCAACAGAGCAAGGGAATAATAATCTATGTAGTCGCACAATAATACTTTTGCGACGTGTGGCCGTGACTGGCTTTTGCCTGTACTCATTTCGCTGGTACGGCACTTGCATATAATCATTGCGTAATTGGCCTGAATATTTTTTATATAATTCTTCCCCCTCTTTATTATTTATTATTCATTTTTCATAACTCACTGTTCTTTATGTCGTCTTTTATCGGTCTATAAATTTTTCCTCTATAACTACGAGGATGAACTATACGTCTAGGCCGAACTCCAGCCGTTCTAGGTCATTACAGAGGCTTGTAGCCGAGGCTAAACGGAAGCAATGATTTTTTGGGCCAAATGGTAGTTTTTTACGTGGTTCTCCCTGGGTTCGACCAGTATCCATACGTCATCGCGGGTTTTGAAAAGTTGTAAGAGTTCCGCCATTTCTTTTTTGTTTGGAATTGCTGCGGACGTTTCCAAAACCGGATTATCCAGTGAGTCATGGAAATCCACGCCGTTATATGGCGGCTCGATAAACCCCAAATGGATAAGCCGTGTGACAGGTTCTAGGGTCCTGGTCGTATCGTAAAGATACCGCCAAACGGCTGCGCGGTCATCGGAAATAACGTTACTTGCGGTGTGGCCGAAATCATTTGCGACAGCAACGCCGCGGTGCGCCAGATCAACGAGAACGCTCATTGGTATGGGATGAGTATTGATAACATCCGTGCGGTCGCGGCCGGGTTTCCAGCTTGGTGTATCGCATGAAGGGACCGTTTCGACGGTCAAAACAACGCCGCGGGCTGCAGCATATGCATTCAGGTTCAGTGTGTTTTGTATAAAGGTTTCATTCATGGCTTTAGGATCCGCTTGTTTGGACGCGACGCGGATACCCATGGTGTCAAAATTGACCTGCAGTAAATTATAGAGATCCGGATGAATATTGACGTAGACGCATTTGTGCGCCGCAGCGCTGTCAATTGTCGCGCGCATAAGCGCCAGCGACGGCTCACTGACTGCCGGGTCCGGGTAGCTTGCGTTGGTTAGTAATCCGCTTGGAAGAGCGCCCCAATAGTGTAAACCGACATCGATTGATGTGTGAGCTAGATACGCAAATATCCCGGTATAGTCATCCGGACGGCTTGCGTTGTACCAGATTTCGACCATAGCCGGGTGGGCGGCTTCAATATTATTTTTCCAGTCGTTACCGGGAGCCACTTTGATCCCAAGCTTCATGATCTAAGTATATCAGACTCTTGACAATTCATACGATGTCGTACAATCTATATGTAGACATGGACGTAAACCGATTAATAAAAGAATTCCTCGAATACCTTGAAATTGAGCGGAATGTTTCGCAGCTGACCATCCGCAATTACGCGCACTATTTGTACAGGTTTTTGGGCTTCCTGTCGGGCTCTCCCCACTCCCCTAGCGTGAAAACCGTGAAAACTCCGAAGGATATTACACCGGATTCTATCCGTGAATATAGACTATTTTTATCGCGGTATGTTGATCCCCACGGGATAAGCCTGAAGCGCGTGACGCAGAATTACCACTTGATTGCACTGCGGTCGTTTCTGAAATACCTGTTAAAACGCGATATTCAGGTTGTTGCGCCGGAAAAAATCGAACTTCCGAAAGCCGAATCCCGCTCGATTAAGTTTCTTGAGCGGGCGCAGGTGGAGCTTCTTCTCAATATGCCGGATAACCCGCGGGATAAGGCGATACTGGAGGTTCTTTTCTCCACGGGTCTGCGGGTATCGGAGCTTACCCGTTTAAACCGCGATCAGATAAATTTTGATCGCCGTGAGTTTGGTGTTATCGGCAAAGGGCGCCGGGCACGCGTGGTGTTTTTATCCGATACCGCAGCAGATTGGCTGCAAAAATACCTTGCCACCCGGGAGGACTCCGATAAAGCACTGTTTACCCGGACGTCCGGGAAAAAGACGGAAACCCTCCGGCTTTCCCCCAGAAGTGTCCAGCGGCTGGTTGAAAAATACGTCAAAAAAGCGCGTTTGCCAATCAAGATTACTCCGCACGGACTGCGCCACAGCTTTGCGACC
>MFKE01000005.1:26136-38905 GCA_001779455.1 Candidatus Gottesmanbacteria bacterium RIFOXYB1_FULL_47_11
CAGATTTATACCCACATCACCAATCCGCAGCTTAAAGAGATTCACGCGAAATTTCATCGGAAAACGGAAAACTGATATAATGGGCCAACAAAGGAGGAATCAATGAAAGCAATTATTGCAGCGGGCGGCAAAGGGTCACGGATGTACCCCTTAACGTTTACCACAAGTAAACAACTTCTTCCTATCGCAAACAAACCCCTGATTAGCTATGTCCTGAATAATTTGATTGCCGTCGGCATCAAAAACATTGCCCTCATTGTCAATGCTACCCGGCCTGCGTACGAAGAGCTGTTGGGAGACGGGTCGAAGCTGGGTATCCATATTACCTATATCGATCAGGCCGAAGCGCTGGGGCTTGCCCATGTTGTGAAAATTTCCGAAAAGTTTGTGGACGGAGACAGTTTTGTCTATTGCCTCGGAGACAATATATTCACCGCCGGTATCGGCAAGCCATTCAAACAATTTCTGCGTACCAAAGCAGACGCGCTTCTGACGGTGATCGAACATGAGGAAAATTACCGGCTCGGCGTGCCTTTTTTTGACGCGCGCGGCAAACTCGAAAAGGTCGTCGAAAAACCCGAGCATCCTCCCAATAAATTCGGCGTCCCGGGGCTGTACATGTTTTCATCGAAGGTCTTTCGTGCATTTAAAGGTCCGGACGGGATCCGGTCGTCCGCCCGCGGGGAACTTGAGATTACCGATTTGTACAACTACATGATCACGCACGGATACAAAGTGGAAGTTGCCGAGCTTGAGGGTCAGTGGAGAGATCCCGGGAAATTTGACGATTCGCTGGAAACCAATAAGCTCATTTTGGAAACAAGGAAAAACTTTAAAATTCTCGGTAAAGTTGATAAAGACAGCGTCCTCTCAGGCGGCGTTGACGTCGGAGCGGGATCCAAAATAACCAACAGTAAGATCATTGGTCCGGTGGTCATAGGAGACCATGTGGAAATCGAAAACAGCACGATAGGTCCGTATACTGCAGTCGGTAATGACTGTGAAATAGCCAACAGCTCCGTCGAATACAGCATTCTCCTTGAAGACGTCCATATTCTGGATGTGAAAAACAAGATAGAAGCATCCATGATCGGCCATCATACGATGATTCGAAAAACGAACCGGAAGTCTCCGGTCTATAGCTTTTTTGTGGCAGATCATTGTCGCATCGATCTCCCGGAATAACGAGCGAGCCGCCAATATGAATATTGCCGTCCTTTACAGTGTGCCCACAAAACGGGCGACAAACACCCCGTACGTAGAGACCGATACGGATACGACGGAATCGGCGAAAGAAATTGAGACGGCGCTTGCGGTAAAAGGCGCGACAGTAACTACTCACCCGATTGATGAAGATCATATTTCCTCGATATCCGATATCCGCGCAGATGTCATTTTTAATCTGATTGAGTGGACGGGGCATGATTTACCCCTTGCCGACCGCGCGTTTGCCGCCATTGAACAGACAGGTATTCCGTTTACCGGGGGCAACCGTCACAATTACATGATGACGTCTGATAAAGTGTCGATGAAGAAAGCGCTTGACGCACACGCTCTTCCGACGGCGCGCTGGCAGTTATTTGAGGATCCCGGTCAACCGATCCGTACGGATTTCCGTTTCCCCGTGATCGTGAAACCCGCCCTTGAACATTGCAGTATCGGATTGTCGCGCGACTCTATTGTTTCCGGCGCGGAAAAACTCCGCCGGAAAGTCCGGGAGATGATCCGCGCCCTTGCCCAGCCGATGCTCATTGAAGAATTTATCACCGGACGCGAGTTTCAGGTGACTGCACTGGAAGGGCCAAAAGGACTACGAGTACTGCCGCCTGCGGAAGTGGTGTTTGACAGCGCGGACCCCAATCATATGCTCACCTATGCAAGCCGGTGGGACGAAAACGACCCGGAATACAAGTCGTCACATATGAAGATGACCCACATAGACCAGCCTCTGGTCCGGGAGATGGAGCGCCTTACCCGCCGGACATTTGAAAAACTTGGCTTCCGCGATTATACGCGCCTGGATATACGGACCCGCGGGAACGATGTGCTCATTCTGGAGGCCAACAGCAATCCGGGGATATCCGACAGTGATGATTACGGCATGACTCTTTCCTACAAAGCCGTTGGCTGGACACTTGCCGATTTTGTTTGGGAGATTGTTGCATCAGCCCAAAGGCGTGGTGTTAAATCCCATCCTCCGGCGTAAATACCCGGCTTGTGGGAATGGCAAACTTCGGCAGATCTTCAGGGGTGCGCGCCATCACAAACAGGAGCTGCTGTTGCCAGTTGCGGATCAGTTTGAAGTGGTTTCCCCGTCCGTTTATCTTTCTTCGTTTGAGGTCAAAATCCATCCAGCGGGTGCGGAAATCCGTCCATGCGTAGGACTTTTTTTTGGCGCTGGCGCTGTCCAGAAGGACGATTCGGCTCTGGCTGGGCCGATACGCGGAGACCACCGCCCAATGCCCGGAATCGGGGTGAGGCCGATCTTTTTCATCCAGGTCATAGAGATACGACACCAATACTGCCCGCACCTGATTGGCATTGTATTTGAGTGCGCTTTGCAGATGGCTGAGCGTCGCATACTGGACGACAAGGACGCTGAACCCAAGTTTATTTGCCGCCCGGATCATATTTTTAGTGCTGGTCCCGTTTCTGTTGGTGCCGCAAAGCTCCATGAGTGAATCAAGAGACTTGCGTCTCCCGAAAATTGCAAGCGCATGCTTCAGGGCCACCGGTCCGCAGGTGGTGTCGTCCGGCTGCTGTATTGGTTTAACGTGAGATCTTCCCATAGTGGAGCTCTATTTTACTCCCCGTGGGCGGGGAGGACAAGACCTATAAAAAGGTCAGTGTAGCCTCACCGAAGCTCGTAGCCCAGGGATACGGTGACGACGACTTCCGAAGATCCGGGCTCGATCTGCGTAGGGGTACTCGCATCCCCACCGCCTTCGGCTTTTGCCGTCATCATGTATGGCCGGGGTGCGTCCCCGAAGTTTTCACTGTAATTGATGATTTTTCCCAGACTAAATCCTGCAATGCGCGCGGCATCTGCGGCTTTCTTCTTGGCGTCGGCAACAGCCAGTTCCCTGGCCTGGTTTTGCACCTTCGTTTTGTCATCAACGTCAAAAGATATCCCGCCGACGTCCGTTGCGCCGGCCTGGGTTGCGGCATCAATGACACCGTTGGCATTATCTATATTCCTCACTTTGATCGTCAGATTGCTTGATGCCTGATATCCGGTGATCCGTTGGGTCCGGCCGGAATAGTCATACATTGGGTTGATGGAATAGTTTGATGTCTGGATATCTTTCCCGTCCACCCCTGCTTTTTTGATTGCTGCAGAAACTGCATTGACCGTTTTATTGAGTTCACTTTGTACTGTTTTTACGGAAGATTCCTGGGCCTGTACCCCTACGGAGACGGTGGCAATATCGGGGCGTACGATCGCCTTTCCTTCGCCAGTCACGGTAAACGTGTCTGTTTTGGTTGTTGTGATGCTGTTGACGGAAAACGGAATAGGACCCGCCAGCTTGGTATATGCAAACAGTGCAATGAAGAAAATAACGATAGCGCCGCCGATATTTTTCATAGTTCCCCCTTTGTTAATTTCATCATACATGCTTTGAAAAGGTTTTGCACACGACGGGCAATTATACGGCGGGGGAATTTTCCTGCAGCGCTTTCGGGTTTGGGTAGGTATAAAGCACTATTTCATCTTCACCTATAGGAAGCTTTTGGCCTTCAGGTCCAAACGTACTATAAAAATTCAAATATAAATTTTTCTCTTCAGATCTTGCGTGTGAAAATGCAAATACTCCAGTCAATCCGTTCCAAGTTGCATTTATCACTGCTTGTATTTTATCCAGTAATGGAGCTATTTCTGCATATTTATTAATCTGTCCCCCTATTGTTAGATGGATAGACTTATTATCTTGACCTTTAAAAGGATTTTCATTTAATGCTAACTGTAGAGATGATAATGTATGTAGTAATTCTTCTTGTCCGGTAAAAATACCCGGCATTAAGGCTTTTAGCGCCTCAACAGATAAGGAAGTCTTAGGGGCATCTTCATGATATGACATAGAAATATATTCTATACCTTCTAGGGCTCTAAATCAAGTTATTTTGGCTGCATGGACGAGATTTTGCATGAGGCAGGCGATGTTCACCGGACCGACTCCCCCCGGGGTCGGCGTGTATGCGCCGGCGCTATCCGCTATGGCATGTTCATCATAATCTCCATGGAGTTTGCCATCTGCGTCGCGTGATAATCCGACAGAAATAATAATTGCACCGGGTTTGACGGCGTCGGGCGTCACTATCCCCCGTTTGCCGACGCAGGAAATGAGGATATCTGCGGTTTTCATTATTTCTTTCGGATTCGGGGTTTGTGAAGAAATTATAGACGTCGCACATTGTTGTTTTGCGAAGGCAGCTGCGATCGGTTTTCCTGCCGTCTCCCCTCTTCCGACGATGGTTACTCGTTGACTGCGAAGCCAGTCAACGAATGTCATTCCCGGCTTGACCGGGAATCGGTTTTGGTATTCTCCGATAAAGGCAGATCCCCGCCTACGCGGGGATGACAACATAAAAATTTGTTTCAGTATCGTAAATATCGCCATGGCAATGGGCACCTCAAACGGCGAATTGGTTTCAAATCCGTCGATATCTTTTGCGGGAACAACGGTTGCGGTCAATCCTCCGGCAATCGGGCGCTGGACGATAAGTCCGTGGACTGCCGGGTCGCTGTTATACATGGCGACTCTCGCGTCGAGTTCTTTTTGTGATGTGGATGCCGGAAGGTGTTCAAAGATAAAGTGTCCGCCAAGGCGCTCCGTTGCTTTTTGTTTTTGGCGGATATAGGCAAGGGACTCGGGGTTATCCCCGACTAAGATGACTGCAAGGGTTGGGTGTAGCACTTCTTGGGCAAGAGTGCCAAGTGTCGCATCCGCAAGCGCTTTCCCGTCAATTCTCATACAGGTATTCTATCATACGGTTGACCTTATGGATGATCTGTTACTTATTGTTATCTAATTTTGCAAGAAGCGCGTCTACGTCTCCACCCTTTTCTTCAATGAGTGTGCGAATTCCGATAATCGTCTTTAATATCGGGCCCGGAGGGTTATCTCCGCAAAATGGGAGTGATTGTAATTGAGCATGTAAGTGAATTGCGAGTGACTCAGGATCTTCATCTCGAAGTCCATCTAAGAGGGCGTTGACGTATTCATAGATTTCGTTATCCTGGTGTCGGGCAAGTAGATCTTTCCATTCTTGATGATTCATACGTCTTGTGAGGCAGGTTATTTTGTGAGGCAGGTAGCGGCGGCGATGGTGTCGGATTTATCAGCAAAGCGCATGAGGATGACGCCGCTTGTGGCCCGGCCAAGGCGCGGCACGGAGTTAATCGGGAGCTTTACGACCTGGCCCTTCACAGACGTCAACACCACGCTTTCCGTGGTTATCGGTACGATTTGTGAAACGACGACCTTGCCGGTCCGGTCTTTCACCTCCGCTACTTTCACGCCCTGCCCGCCGCGTTTCTGCTTGGGGAAATCGTGGATTGCCGTTTTTTTGCCGATCCCCTTTTCCATGATCGTCAGAAAATCCGCTTTTTTCGTTTCATCGGTAATGACGTCTACGCTCACGACAAAATCGCTTCCCTTGAGAAGTATACCGCGCACCCCCATGGTGTCGCGTGCCGTCGGCCTGACCTCGGCTTCATTGAATCGGATAGACTTGCCCTCATGGGATACAAGGAGGATATTATCCTCCCCGCTGGTGAGGCGCGCCCAGGTGAGTTCATCATCTTTTTCAAGCTTGATGGCGACCAGGCCGCTTCTCCGTATATTTTCGTATTCCGTTAATTTGGATTTTTTTACGGTTCCGTGTTTGGTGGCCATAAGGATAAATTTGACGCCCGACTCTTTCTGCTCATCGCGCTTCAGGCTGTAGGTGAGTACCGACGTCACCTTCTCTCCCGATTCAATATTGATGAGGTTCACAACTGCCTGGCCCTTGGCCTGGCGGCTCGTTTCCGGGATATCCCAGACCCGCACCTGGTACACGCGCCCGCGGTCGGTGAAGAAAAGCATATTGTCATGTGTTTGTGCCGAAAGGATTTTATCGATCGCATCCTCTTCTTTGGTGGTCATGCCGATGACGCCTTTGCCGCCGCGTTCCTGCATTTTGAATGTGCCTCGTGGAAGTCTCTTGATGTATCCGGATTCACTCATGGTAATGATCACATCTTCATTGGCGATAAGCTGCTCTTCGGAGAATTCGCCGACCTTACTTTTGAACACGCGCGTTTTCCTCTGGTCGCCGTATTTATCTTTCAGTTTGGCAAGTTCGTCTTTGACAACTTTGAGAATTTTTACCGGATGGGCAAGGAGATCCTCAAGATAGCTGATCGTCTCACGGATCATCGCAAGCTCATCCTCAATTTTTTGGCGTTCGAGGGCAGCCAAGCGCCGCAGCTGCATGTCCAGAATTGCCGTGGACTGCAAGTCCGACAGCTTGAAGCGCGTCATGAGTTTGCCTTTTGCCTCGTCGGCGTCTTTACTTTTTTTGATGATAGAAATGACTTCGTCGATGTGGTCAACGGCGATTTTGAGGCCCTCGAGAATGTGTTCGCGGGCACGGGCTTCTTTGAGTTCATAGACGCTGCGCCTTCGTACCACATCATGGCGGTGTTTGACGTATTCCTCCAGAATCAGTTTGAGTGAACACGTCTGCGGCGTGTTATCCACAAGTGCCACCATATTGACCGGGAACGTGGTTTGGAGCGCCGTATATTGGTAGAGGTTGTTCAGTACCTGTTTCGGGCGCGCATCGCGTTTGAGCTCGATGTAGACGCGGATACCCCGCCGGTCGCTCTCGTCCCGCAAGTCGCTGATGCCCTCAAGTTTCTTTTCACGTACGAGATCTGCAATCCTGGCAACAAGTTGTGCCTTGTTTACCTGGTACGGGAGCTCCGTGATTGCTATTGCGCTTTTTCCCTGCCCGATGTCCTCTATTTCCGCTTTCCCGCGCATGACAATTTTGCCCCGGCCGGTCGTATATGCGGCTTTTATTTCATTGATATCGTAAATGGCGCCTCCGGTCGGGAAATCCGGTCCCTGGACATGCGTCATAAGCTCATCCGTTGTGATATCAAATTCAAAATGTGTGTCGGTTTTGATTTCGGCTGTGCCTTCTTCTGTTTTTTTCTTGGTAAGTTTGACGGTGTCAATCAAAGCGCCAATGGCAGATGCTACTTCCGTGAGGTTGTGGGGAGGAATTTTGGTCGCCATACCGACGGCGATTCCCTCGCTGCCCATCAGCAGTAAATTGGGAAGTTTCGCAGGAAGATACACGGGCTCGGCAATAGTCCCGTCAAAATTCGGGACAAAGTCGACCGTTTCTTTTTCAATATCAAAGAGCATTTCGTCGGAAATACTAGCCAGCCGGCACTCTGTGTACCGCATGGCGGCAGGCGGGTCGCCGTCTACGGAGCCGTAATTTCCCTGCCCGTCCACAAGCATGTAGCGCATGGAGAAATTCTGCGCCAGCCGCACCAGTGCTTCGTACACCGACGCATCGCCGTGCGGATGATATTTTCCGAGTACTTCTCCGACAACAGACGCGCTTTTTTTGTATTTTGAGGTATGGTGCAAGCCCACCGAGTGCATCGCAAAAAGAATTCTGCGGTGCACGGGCTTGAGGCCGTCCCGGACGTCCGGGAGTGCGCGCGCCACGATGACACTCATTGCATAGTCGAGATACGACTTCTGCATTTCATGGATGATATCCGACTGGTTTATTTTACCGATATTCATACAGAAGTGCTGCTGCAATCACCTTATTTTCCGATGAACTGAATGACAAAGGGGGCAATCAGTAGTGCCACGATTTGTACAATTTTCATCATCGGATTTAACGCAGGCCCCGCGGTATCTTTCAGGGGGTCTCCCACGGTGTCGCCGACAACGGCTGCCTTGTGGGGGTCACTGCCTTTTCCGCCGAAGTGGCCGTCCTCGACATACTTTTTGGCGTTATCCCATGCGCCGCCGGTATTACACATAAACAGGGCAAGCATCAGTCCTACAACAACCACGCCGCCCAAGAATCCACCAAGGGCCTGCGCACCCAAGAGCGCAGCGGCCACAGGCATAAGGACGACCATAAGGGCCGGAACAACCAATTCTTTCTGCGCTGCCAGGGTTACGATTTCGACAGCCCGTGAATAGTCAGGAAGCTGAGTGCCGGCCATAATACCTTTATACAGTTTAAATTGCCGGCGTACTTCTTCGACCACTTGGAATGCGGCCCGTCCTACCGACCCGATAAGTCTGGAGCTGAACAGGAACGGGAGCGCGCCTCCCAACAGAACTCCGACAAAGACTTTGGGGTTGGCTATATCGATGGTGGCAAGCCCCGTCTTTTCAAAATAGGTAGCAAACAGCGAACTGGCGGCAACTGCCGCAGATCCCACGGCAAACCCTTTGGTGAGAGCCTTCGTTGTATTGCCGACGGCATCCAGTCCCGACGTAACGGCGGGAGCTTTTCCTTTGAGTCCGGCCATTTCTACCATACCCTGCGCGTTATCTGCGATGGGGCCGAAGGTATCCAGGGCCATAATGATCCCGGTGGTTGCCAGCATTCCCATGCCGACCAGGGATATACCGTAAAACCCGAGAAGTGCATATCCCCCATAGATTGCAGCTGCGACAACAAGGACGGATACAAATGTACTCTCCATGCCGATTCCGAGGCCGGAAATAATGGTCGTACCTGCTCCGGTTTTACTGGCCGAGGCAATTTCAACCACCGGTTTTTCTCCCGGACCGGTATAGTATTTCGTAATAAGAAGGAGGAATAACATTGCTCCGATTCCTACGACTCCCGCGTAGCCTGCGCGCGGCTCCTGAAGCAGGAATACGGAAAGGCCCATGAGGATGACGATGGCGCCTATGGCAGACACCATGAATCCGCGGATTAGCGGTTTCATCGGATCTTCGCGGTCATTTTTTGCTTTCACAAAAAGCGTGCCCAGGATAGACGTCAGAATGCCGCCTGCACGTACAAGGAGCGGAAATACGACGCCTTTGAGGCCGAACAAATTACCGCCCAAAATCATAGCGGCAACAATGGTCAACGCATAGGATTCAAATACATCTGCGGCCATGCCCGCACAATCTCCGACATTGTCTCCTACGTTGTCTGCAATTGTTGCAGGGTTTCTCGGATCATCTTCCGGAATTCCTGCCTCGACTTTACCCACCAAGTCAGCCCCGACATCCGCGGCTTTGGTGAATATGCCTCCTCCTACCCGCATGAAAAGCGCAAGGAGAGCCGCACCGAATCCGTATCCCACCAGTACTTCCGTAGCATTTTTCGCAACAACATCAGCCCCCTGGGCGATAAAAGTGAAATAGGACCACATATATATAAGGGATACTCCCAGGAGTCCGAGACCAACAAGCAGCATACCGTTGACCGTGCCGGCGCCAAATGCAATGCGCAGGGCCGGATTAAGTCCTTTAAGGGCTGCGTTTGCCGTCCGCATATTTGCTTTGACGGCGATCCACATGCCGAAATAGCCGATAATTGCGCTGAAGATTCCTCCCAAAAGGAATGTTGCAGCAACACCGCGGCCCAACGTGAAAGCAATAAGTACTGCCAATACGAGCATAAATGGAATGACGATTGTAAATTGCCGTTTGAGGTACGACATGGCTCCGTCGGAAATTGCTTTTCCGATTGCCTTTAATTTATCGGACCCTTCATCTTCTTTAATGGTCCGTTTGATTAAGTAGGCGCCGTAGGCAAGTGCAATAAGGGCAGTGATGGGAGCGACAAACAATGCGACCAATTGAATATCCATATTACTTCCTCCTTTTCAAACAAACGTTGATATTATACTTGATTTTCATACTATATATCCAGTGTTGCGGATTTTGCATGTGTCTGAATAAACCGTTTTCTCGGAGGAACCTCATTTCCCATCAGCATCGAGAATACTCCGTCCACGGCTGCTGCATCCGCAATCGTTACCTGACGCATCACGCGGTTGGTGGGATTCATGGTCGTTTCCCACAGTTGTTCGGGATTCATTTCTCCCAAACCTTTATACCGCTGGATACCCGGCGCTCCTTTAAATTCAGTGCTATGGGCGGCGATAACGGCATCCCGCTCGTTGTCCGAATACGCATAGTATATTTGCTTTCCCCACGTAATTTTGAAAAGCGGCGGTTGGGCAATATACAGGTGCCCCTTTTCTACAATGTAGGGTAAGTGGCGGTAGAAGAATGTCAGGAGCAAGGTCATAATGTGTTCGCCGTCAACATCCGCATCAGTCATAATTACCACGCGGTGGTAGCGGAGCTTTTCGGGCGTCAGGGAATCAGCTATTCCCATGCCCAGGGCAATGACGAGCGCTTTGAGCTCTTCAAATTCGATAATTTTATCAAGCCGTGCCCGTTCGGTGTTGAGGATTTTCCCCCGCAGCGGCAGTATGGCCTGGAATTTGCGGTCACGGCCCTGCTTGGCGCTGCCGCCTGCAGAATCTCCTTCGACGATAAACAGTTCAGAAATTGACGGATCCTTTTCCTGGCAGTCGGCCAGTTTCCCGGGCAAACTTGCCCCTTCCAGTGCGCCTTTCCGTATCACGGCGTCTTTGGCGGCTTTTGCGGCAAGCCGCGCTTTTGCAGCAAGATATACTTTTTCTAAAATCGCGCGCGCATCGGCGGGATTTTCTTCAAAGTAGGTATCCAGCCCTTCTTTGACAGCCGACTGCACAAACGGCTGGATTTCCGCATTTCCTAATTTTTCCTTTGTCTGACCCTCAAACTGCAGGTACTGTGAGGGCATTTTGATATACACGATGGCAGTGAGGCCTTCGCGCGTGTCTTCGCCGGTGATGGTATCATCGCCGTTTTTGACGGCACCCGATTTTTTGGCGTAATCGTTGACGGCGCGGGTGAGGGCCATACGGAATCCGGTCAGATGTGTCCCGCCTTCCGGTGTGTGGATGACGTTGACGTACGATTCTACGTTTTCGTTGAAGCCGTCATTATATTGTATGGATACATCGACTGTCAGTTCCCCATCAGGAGACGTTTTGGTAACCATGATGACGGGGTGAAGCACTTGTTTGTTTCTGTTTAATGCCTTGACCAGGGATGTAATGCCGCCTTCAAAATAATAATGCGCTTGCTCACCCGTCCGTTCATCCGTGAGATGAAAAGACAGCCGGGCAATCAGGTACGCGCGGTCACGGATTTGTTTTTTCACTGTTTCGAAGTTCAGTGCGATCCCCTCTTTAAAGATTTCTCCGTCAGGTAAAAATGTTGTCGTTGTGCCCGTCCCGCGCGCGGGCCCTATTTTTTTTACCGGATGGAGGGCGATGCCCCGTTTATACTCCTGCATAAATGCGCCTCCGTCCCGGCGTACCTCAACCGTCATGGAACTGGACAGCGCGTTGACAACCGATGCGCCCACGCCGTGCAGTCCTCCGGATACTTTGTATGCTTTGCCTTCAAATTTGCCGCCAGCATGGAGCTTGGTCATCACCAGCTCAAGGGCGGACACCTTGTATTTGGGATTTTTATCAACCGGAATGCCGCGCCCGTCGTCTATGACGGTGACACTGTCATCTTTGTGTATCGTTACCCAGACGTTTTTCGCGTATCCGGCAAGTGCTTCGTCAATACAGTTGTCGACGATTTCGTTTAGGCAGTGTTGGAGTCCGGCAGGTCCTGTGGTGCCGATATACATAGCGGGGCGTTTGCGGACCGGCTCCAGGCCCTCAAGGACGACAATCTGTGCACCGGTATATTTATCGTTTGTCTTTGGCATGTTTTAGTATCCTTATAAAGAAGTTTACCCCGCCGCGGCGGGGAAAAATGAGCCTATCTGAGCTCAAATTCATTGTACACTATATACAAATTGTTGTCTAGGGAAATTATGTTGTCGGCGTATGTATTTGAAAACTGTTGGTGATGGACATTATTGCATATAGTGGCACTCTATTTTGAGATAATTGTTGCCACGGGTCATGTAAATTTGTTCTCCAAAACCAGCGACACTTTCCGTTATCCTCTAAAATAACAAACTGTTCCCATTCTCGATTTCCAAATATTCCTTGTTCAACGACAATTGATAAATAATTATGATCTTGCGGATAGTCTTTATCTTTTGTGTGTTGTTGTAATTCGAGAATCGTTTGTGTTTTTTTGTCTGTTTTATGCGTTCCATAAAATGGTACTCTAATATGTGTTTCCGGCGCTTCATATACCTGACGCTCTTCATCATGGTTTGTCATGATCCATTCACGTATTTGTTGAAACCATGCTGGTATACTTATTTCTCCCGCTCGGGGTATCTCCATTGCAACTTGCTCAATTAAATACTGTGACTCATTCATATTGTTATTTGTACATCCGTCGGGTGAGTTAAGGTTTGCACCCATTCTTTATACCGCCAAAAGCGCGTTATCGATGACGAGTTTTGGGTTGACGTTGACGGAAAGCTGGGCTTGGGCGGTGAGTAAATTCCGGATGAGTGCGGTAAGAGCGCGGGTTGGATTTTTGTGAAGCTCATCCCGTGCCGCCATGAGGACGGCTGTGACGAATAGTTTTGCGTCGTCACGGGTTGCAATGTACGGTTCCACCAGCTGTATGCGTTTACCTGCAGAAGCGCTAAGAAGCGCGGGAAGAAAATCCGCCGGGATGGTTGAGACACGATTCCCTGTTTCTCCCAGCACTATCGTTTCGCATCTGGACTGAATGGT
>MFKE01000005.1:39128-40241 GCA_001779455.1 Candidatus Gottesmanbacteria bacterium RIFOXYB1_FULL_47_11
GATAAATTGGGACTAGTTGACTTGAGTGTTTGCGTATATTCAAGTTGTTGAAGAGACTGATGAAGAGCGTCAGTATGGCTGGTTGATTTGGAAACTGGAATTATTAAACTAGTAAAGTGCATTGAGTAATTAAGTAATTAAGAGATTATACCTTGATGTTTATACCAGAGACGAGATATTATTAAGATAACTCATATCTCAAAGATCATAAATCATAAATACAATTTATTAGATTTATTTTTGATTTTTGATTCATGATTTATGAGGTAAATTATGCTTACTGCCCAGCCTACTCAACCCGCCGAAAATTCGTTGACTCAAATCCAGGCGAATAAACCAGCTGCTAGTTCTTTGCTCGAATTATTGGTGCAGAAGGGTTTGCTGACTGCATTGCAACTAAGTCAATTGCAACTTGAGTCAGCTCAAACTGGAATTGACCCCGAACAACTTCTGGGGGAAAAGAATTTAATTGCGGAAGAACCATTAACTCAAGCTAAAGCTGAATATTACCAGGTGCCTTTTGTGAAAATTGCAGAATTAGGCGTCTCGCCTGAGGCGATTAATAATTTGCCCGAAGGAGTAGCCCGCAAATATCAGATGATCCCTTTTGCGATTGATAAAGCCAATGGGATTCTATCAGTGGCCATGGCTAACCCACTTGATTTAGGAGGAATTGATTTTGCGAGTCAAAAAACTGGTTTAAAAGTGATCCCCCATTATGCGAGTGCGAGAGAGATTAGCCAAACTTTGGAAGAGCGTTATGCTCAGAATTTAAGTTCTGAGGTTAGTCAAGCTTTGGCAGAAAGCCAAAAATATAGTCAGCAACGGCAAATTGTTCAAAAAAATATTGCCGGGAGCAATGAAGTGGTTCGAGATGCACCTATTGCCAAAATTGTGGAGACAATCCTTACCTTTGCCATCAAGTCACGAGCTTCTGATGTACATATTGAGCCGCAGGAAGAGCGTACCCGGGTTCGTTATCGAATTGATGGCGTGTTGCAGGAGCGTTTAATTTTGCCGCGCAATGTCCATGAAGCGGTGGTATCGAGAATTAAAATTCTTTCAAATCTGAAAATTGATGAAAAAAGAATTCCTCAAGATGGGCGGTTTAAC
>MFKE01000006.1:0-103 GCA_001779455.1 Candidatus Gottesmanbacteria bacterium RIFOXYB1_FULL_47_11
TCAATAAACGTAATATTGTTTGCCTGGTATGCGCCGATTTTTTGCGTAATACCACCATGTTCGTGAGAGGCTACATCGGATTTTCGGATCGTATCAAGAAGCG
>MFKE01000006.1:171-1768 GCA_001779455.1 Candidatus Gottesmanbacteria bacterium RIFOXYB1_FULL_47_11
ACTTTCTTTTTTTTCATAAAAAATTACAGCCCGGTGTTTCATACAACGGGAGTCTCTACTACTGCTTTTTCTTCAACAACCGGAACCGCTGCCTCGCCGGCCGGCATGCCTTTACCTCTAATATCAATTTTCCATCCGGTTAGTTTTGCAGCGAGCCGTACGTTTTGACCATCCCGGCCGATTGCCAGCGACAGCTGATCATCAGGAACCAATACTTCGGCTGACTTTTTTTCCTCATTGAGCGTCACTTCCATGTCTTTTGCCGGAGCAAGGGCGGACATAATAAATAGTTTTGCATCATCATTCCACTGGATAATATCCACTTTTTCCATCCCGCCAAGCTCGCTGATAACTCCCTGCACGCGGACACCCTTTTGGCCGACACAGCTGCCGACAGGATCCACGCCCGGCTGTTTGGAAAATACCGCAACTTTCGTGCGTCCGCCTGCTTCCCGTGCGACAACACGAAGTTCCACCGCCCCCTGGGCAACCTCCGGCACTTCGCGTTTAAACAACCCCTCGACCAGGCCTTTGTGCGCACGGGAAACGATAATTTCGTTCCCGCGGGGAGTTTCACGGATTCCCTCTACATAAAACGTTAACCGCTGATTCAAATGGTACCGTTCGCCCTGACTCTGTTCGGAAACCGGCATAATAGCCTGCGCCCGGCCGATATCAACAACCACATTGGGCCCGTCAAACCGGAGCACCATACCCGGCACGATTTCACCGATTTTCGTCTGATAGTCCGCAAGAACGGACTGCTTTTCCGCTTCGCGGATCCTTTGGAGAATGACTTGTTTGGCGGTTTGTGCGGCAATGCGGCCAAACCCCGGGGGAGTGACGTCTTTGCCGTCTTTCACGATTTTCGCCTCACCGGAGTCGGAATTGAGCTCAATGACATACTGCGCCAGATCCGTGGCTTCCATAACGCCGCCGCCGTAGTCTTTGCGGTATGCGGCAAGTATCGCTGCCTTGATCGTTTCGACAACCACGTTGGGATCAATCCCACGCTCAGTGGCGACCTGATTAAGAGCTAAGCTGAATTCACTTCTGACTGTTGCCGGCATAATTTCTCCTTATTTTATAAAAAAAGGCGGGTCTCCCCACCTAACCTTCAACTATTCTTGCTTCCTATTATATCATTCCTGCGCCGCTCGTCAACCGCGACGAACAGGCGAAGTAATTGGCAATCGACTGCCCTTATCTAACGGATTATATTCACCGACTCGAACAAGTGGGACAAGAGATACATTTTGCGCTTCTCGAAGTTGAACGAGATCAGGATGTTCTGCGATTAAATGGTTAATACCAACTTTAAATCCTTGCCCTTGTTCAGAAGCTTCCAACAGAAACGCGTCTCCCCCTTCTGAAGCTCGTAAATCAGTTTTTCCAACAGATTTATTACAAACTAAACAATATATTTCTCTCATGAAGTACAATTATAAGCAGTTAAGACTGTTAAATCAATCTAAATTATAAATTTTCTAATTCTTCCAACAATTCTTTCTGCCGGCGCGATAAATGCGTAGGCACGTGGAGCCGGATGCGGACGTACTCGTCGCCGCTCCCTGAGCCCCGCACATGCGGCACGCCC
>MFKE01000006.1:1785-3496 GCA_001779455.1 Candidatus Gottesmanbacteria bacterium RIFOXYB1_FULL_47_11
CATTGTCCCGGGTTGTGTGCCCGGCTGAATACGGATTTTCAAGGGGCCGTCGATGGTTTTGACTTCCACAATCGCTCCGAGGGCAGCCTGCACATAGGTAATTTCGTGATCGACAACTAGATCGTTTCCTTCACGTTTGTATTCGCGGCTCGGACGGACTTCCAAAACAATATCAAAATCATCAAACCGGATGCGGCTTCCCGTATCTACACCCGCCGGAATCTTGATGGTTTTCCGCATGCTTCCTTCGCCGGCAGCGCCGCGGGGCAAATGAATCTCCTTTGTTGCACCTTTCATTGCATCCATGAAGTCAATCGATAATTCGTATGCTTCCCTGTGCCGGGCCCGTCCCGCCCCACGGGAAAACCCTCCGCCGAAAAACTGTTCAAAAATTTCAAACGGATCGATAAAATCTTCGCCGAACGGCATACCGCCGCCGGATGTTGAGTAATACGTAAACGGACCCTGTTGCCCGCCCCAGGCGGGGCCGCCTGCACCCGGTTGGAACGGAGCATGACCAAACTGGTCATATTGTTCTTTCTTTTTTGAATCAGACAATACCGCGTAGGCTTCGTTTATTTCCTTAAACTTATCATGGGCAGTTGCCGCTTTATTTCGGTCCGGATGCCACTGCAGTGCGAGTTTGCGGTATGCGGCCTTAATCTCCGCAGGTGTTGCGGATTTCGTGAGTCCCAATATTTCGTAATAATCTCTCTTTGTAGCCATAGAATAGCTGTATTATATCAATAAGGCGCGCCTTCGCGCGCCTTAATTCTTATATATAGTATTTACATCACCAGTAAAAAAACCCTTCTCTGTGCTTTCTATTTAATAATTCTGTGGTCATCTGTACCCATTGCATCGCATTCATCTGCAACCGTAATTCGCTGGCTATCTGTTTGGTTAAATTCGTAGCATATAATAAATGTGTATCTGCCACTTCCCTGCTACCCCTTAAACTCGCATCTGAAAATTTATTTAATAATTCTTCTGCGACTTTAATTCGTATACCGTTTTCCAGACTTATAAACATATCTAGCTAACTACTTCCCCTTCTTCAACTTTCTTTTCGTCTTTTTTCTCTTCTTCCTTGGGCTCTTGGCCGGGCGGGGCACCGGTCGGGGGCTGATCTCCCTGTTTTTCTTTATACATCGCCTCTCCTACTTTTTGGACAGCTTCGGAAAGCTCGTTGGTTTTGGTTTCCAGCTCTTCTTTGCTGCCGGTATCCAAAATTTCCTTAAGTGCTTTTATTTTTTCCCTCACCGCTGTTTTATCGTCCGTTGCCTTATCTCCCGAATCTTTCAGGGTTTTTTCGGCAACATAGATAGTGTTATCCGCTCGGTTTCGTGCTTCAATCTTATCTTTCTTTTCCGTATCCATGGCGGCATTGGCTTCGGCTTCCGCTTTCATTTTTTCAACTTCTTCTTTTGAAAGTCCGGTTGAATTGGTAATACGGATATTAGACGCCTTCCCCGTTGCCTTATCTTTGGCGGTAACGTTAAGAATCCCGTTTGCATCAATATCAAATGTTACCTCTACCTGCGGAATGCCGCGCGGCGCCGGGGGAATTCCCGAGAGAATAAATCGGCCGAGAGACTTATTGTCCGTGGCCATCGGACGCTCTCCCTGCAGAATATTGATTTCTACCGACGTCTGGTTATCCGCGGCCGTCGAGTAAATTTCTGTTTTACTCGTCGGAACCGTTGTATTG
>MFKE01000006.1:3528-5530 GCA_001779455.1 Candidatus Gottesmanbacteria bacterium RIFOXYB1_FULL_47_11
GGACTGATTGGGTGTCTTGCCGAAAAAGTTTTTGACGGTTTCGACAACCTTCGGCATGCGGGTCATGCCACCGACCAGCACAATCTCATCAATATCCTTGATTGTTTTCTTTGCATCGGTCAAACACTTCTTCACCGGATCGATACTTTTGGTGATAAGGTCACCGACTAACGATTCCAATTTCGCCCGCGTCATTTTCATTACCAAATGCAGCGGACCATTCTTCCCCTGGGTGATAAACGGCAAATTAATTTCCGTTTCCATAGAGCTTGAAAGCTCTATTTTTGCCTTCTCTGCTGCGTCACGGATCCTTTGCAGCGCCTGAGGATCTTTCCGCAAATCCACCGCGTTGTCTTTCTTAAACTCATCGGCAAGGAAGTCCAAAATCCGTTTATCAAAATCGTCGCCGCCCAAATGCGTATCACCGTTGGTGGCTTTCACTTCATAGACGCCTTCTCCGAGTTCCAGAATGGAAATATCAAATGTCCCGCCCCCGAGGTCGTATACTGCAATCGTGTGCGCATTTTTCTTGTCCAGCCCGTATGCCAGCGCCGATGCCGTGGGTTCGTTCACAATACGCATAACCTCAAGTCCCGCGATTTCACCGGCCTGTTTGGTCGCCTGACGCTGGGAATCATCAAAATATGCAGGAACGGTAATGACAGCCTGCGTCACGGATTCACCGAGATATTTCTCCGCATCTGCTTTAATTTTAGCCAACACTTTAGCGGAAATTTCCTGAGGAGTAAATTCTTTGCCTCCCACGACAACCACTGCCATACCGTTTTTACCGGATTTGATGGTGTACGGAAGAAGCTTCATGTCCGTCTGTACGGACGGATCGCTGAACTTACGGCCCATGAGCCGTTTCACGGAAAAAATCGTATCTTGAGGATTGAGAACCGCCTGGTGCTTGGCCACGTCGCCGACGATATTTTTAATAGGATCCACGACCGACGGGATGACGTTGCGGCCTTCCGCAGAATGGATCACTTTCGGCGCGCCGCCTTCCATGACAGCGACACATGAATTGGTTGTACCAAGATCTATACCGATTATTTTAGACATAGAACCTCCTTAATTTTGTAATGTTTTACCGACTTTTACCTGTGCTACCCGTACTATTTTATCGTGCAATTTATACCCGGACAATAGTTCTTCTACAACCATATTATCCTCACCTGCAACAACTTCTATACATTCCATCTCGTGCGGATTAAATTTTTTCCCAGCGACGTCGATCTTTGTAAACCCGAGTTCCGCAAATGCAGTTTCCAGTTCTTTGTAAGCAAGATTCAGTCCTGCATCCATTATATGATCTTTTGCCTTCGTGAGTGTATCAACAACCGGCAGCATCCGGGCAAGTACTATCTCGGCGGCAAGCTTTCGCAACTCATCTTTTTCGTTCTGTGTCCGCTTTTCTAAATTTTGGTAATCCGCCAAAGCTCTCAAATATTTACCCTTCCACTCTTCAATTTGTTTCTGTAATTCCTGTATGTCACTATCAGTTTTCTTTTTCATACGTTTCAATTACCAGCTGCTGGTAAATTCACCTATCAATCCCCCCATATACCGGACAAACGGAATGACAACCGGATAATTCAGCCGGGACGGTCCCACGACACCGATAGCTCCGGATACATGAGGCGATTTAAATTTTTCGTACACAAATCCGCATTGAGAAAGCAGGACCTTGGGATCAATTTCATCACCCAACATGATGTCAAACACGTCGGTATCATGCTCCAGGAGATTCCACCAAAACTCCGGTGTGTCCAGAGTCGCAAGTAAATGATGGGTCAGGTTATAATCATAAAACTCCGGCATGTCCAGGATGTTAGCGGCCCCCGCATAGTATAAATCACCGTCACTGGTTGCGGTAAGGGCAAGCATTTTGGTTTTTTCAGCCAGCGTTTTGGTCGCCTCACGTAAAAGCTTGTCCACTTCCTGCCGGTATTCCCAAATTTTGTCTTTTACTGCCACTTCATCTGCAACCGACATA
>MFKE01000006.1:5606-7439 GCA_001779455.1 Candidatus Gottesmanbacteria bacterium RIFOXYB1_FULL_47_11
ATGAGTGCTAAGTGCTGTCAAGTCCCCCTTGCACCTTCCTCTAATATCAGGCAATAATAGAAGTACGGATGAAAAAAGTTTTCCTGTTTATCGCTATTGGATTACTGCTGATTGGTATCCCTGCAACCATTTATCTCCTTGGACAACAAAAGGATCTTCGCGCGAAGGCCGCACCTGCAACGACGCTCTCCCTTACCCCCGCTCAAAGCACGCATGCCGTAGGAACCACGTTTAATCTGAATATCCAGATTAACCCTGGATCAAACCAGGTACGCACTGCGAGAATTGCCGTAACATTCGACCCCGCAAAACTAAAGGCTATGACGATAACCAATGGCCCCAAAGCACCAAGAATCCTGAGTTCCGGCGTCGTAGAACAAGGGAGGGCTTACATAGTCGTCGGGGCCGCCAGTAATGCACAACCCATCACCTCAAATGGAACAATCGCAGTTATCAGATTTAAAGCGATGGAAGCAACAGCCGCCACTCCTGCAGCAGTTGTATTTGAAGCAGCGCCAAAGACATTTGTCGGAGCGAGTATGGAAGGCGGAGCCAATGTGCTTGTCACGGCCAATGGCGCAAAAATTACCATAACCGGCGGCAGTAGTACTCCGACACTCACTCCGACACTCACGGTTACCCCGACTGCCACCGTTACCCCCACACTCACTCTCACACCTACGCCCGATGATACGACAGGCGCTACTGCAACCGCGTCTACCATTCAAATTCTGTCTCCGGCAGAAAATTCAGATGTCACAACAACAGCCCCGACGTTTCAGGGAAAAGCACCACCGGGATCTACTGTCACAATTGTAGTCTACTCCACTCCGCAAACGGTCACCGTCACCACGGACGAAAACGGGAATTGGACGTATACACCTACCACGCCGCTTGAGGAAGGACCTCACTCTATTGTTGCCAGTATTCAAACCGCATCAGATTCCACAGAAGCAACATCATCTGCGTTTGTCGTTGTCGCATCCGGAACAGGAGGAGGCGTCGCTGCAGATGATGCTATGCCGATATCCGGCAATATAGAAACAACGGTCATTCTCATAGCGCTGGGACTTGTATTTCTGGCATCCGGCGTACTGCTGCCTATGATATTATAGGTACAAACGGTATGGCATTTCTCACCCAACGCACCCAACCAAAAACCATTTCGCTCATCTCCGTACTTGCGCTTATCGTTTTTATGCCGCTTCTTCTTCTCGCAGTGCAAAATATCGCCGTACTCATAACCCGCGCCAGCGGAACCCCTGCAAACATCAGTGTAGATGTTGCCAACGCACTGGAAACAATCGATACGGACTTTTATCATGCGTTTGCCCAGGGGGGAGAAGAGGCGACGGATATGCTTGCGCCTGTGGTTTCGGACATCCGGGCTCTGCGCCCACGATATATACGACTTGATCATCTATATGACCACCACGACGTAGTTTCCGGATCAGGAGGAGGTATGTCATTTAACTGGGGGAAGCTTGATGCGGCCGTCAACTCGATTCTGGCAACGGGCGCCAAACCGATTCTTGCGCTTTCCTATATGCCCGCATCCATAGCCCAGGGCGGTACGGTTATCAACCCACCGAATGACTGGAATGATTGGGCAACCGTTGTCCAGAAAACGATCGAACACTACAGCGGCCGGTCCGACAAAAATATCAGCGGCATCTACTATGAGGTATGGAACGAACCGGACCTTGCACAATTCGGCAGCTGGAAGCCGGGAGGAGCCAAGAGCTACGTCACTCTCTATCACTGGGCCGCGGTCGGCGCGGGCCGGGCAAACAACGTCAACACATTCTATCTCGGCGGGCCGGCAACAACAGG
>MFKE01000007.1:0-11265 GCA_001779455.1 Candidatus Gottesmanbacteria bacterium RIFOXYB1_FULL_47_11
TCTGCCGCATACCGGGATATTCCCAGTACGGAAATGCCCATACATTTCTGCCGTCGCTTAACCGGTGATAGATATATTTAACGCCAAGAAGCTGAGCTGCTTCTGTTTTGTACCTGCCTGCCTTATCAAACAGGACGACGGATCTACCGGCAGGATACACATTTCCGCGGGAGGCCGCATTGATAAACTCGCCGTATCTCGCCTGATAAACCGCATCGTACCCCTCAATAAGAGGAATATGGAACGACACACCAACCTCTCCGGGCCCTATGTTGCCGAATACCCTATCATTCTCCACGCGGGATGCAAGATATGTAAGCGACTTTACCTGTGGATACACATACTGCCGCTCGTCAAACGGCATCCATTTTGTCGCAAACCGAAAAAGATCAAACGCGGATAATCCCAAAAATAACACAACAACGGCCGTCCAAATCCATTTTTTCCGGATAGATCCAAGCAGGATAAGCACTGCTCCCGCCAAAACAAAAACACTGGGCAAAATAAAGTTACGCGTAGCGATGGCCAGTTTATCCGCGGGAAGCGGACGACCAAGCGTAAGTATTCCCCATGCAACCGCAATAAAAATCACGCAAACTACAGGAAACATGTAGCCTTTCTTTTTTTCTTTGAGCCCATCGAGTCCGTAAGCCGCCAGAGTCGCGAGTGAAAAACTCGTAAGGACAATAATGCGGGATGCAGCACTTCCCGACAAAACAGGAATTTTCAACAAATACAGCAGGCTATTTAATGGGGTCGGTAACGCAAAGAAAACTGTCACAACGGCAAGCGTGATAAAAAACCATACATCTTTTGACTTTTTTCCGATTGTGGCAAACAACGCGAGCATCAAAGGAATGACTCCGATAAAGCCTGCCCACTCCGCATAGTGACCGAACCAGTCGTTGCGCGTCACCGGATTTCCGTAAAAATCCGGTGCAATAAATGTCATGAGATATTGCCAGGGAATAATTTCTCCTTTGAGGACAGCTGCTCCCCGGGTCGACCCTATAAATGATTTAATCCCGAGGAGTATTTGTGGAGCTGCAATAAGTAAACCGAATAAAACAAACCAGAGTGTTTTCCATTGTTTTTTCCATAGAATGTAAAATATAGCCGCGCCTAACACATAGATACTCACCTGGAAGTGTCCGGATAGAAGCGAGAGTGCGATGCAAATACTCACCGCTTTTCCTCTGCGGGTATGTATTCCCCAAAAAATGAGCGGCAAAAAAAGGGCTGCGTATCCAAGGGTCCCATACGCCATCCACACGACCATAAACCCCGAGAACATAAATGCTATGCCCGCAAGAAGCGAAGCCGCTTGGGATCTCTCAAGGCTTCTGACAAATATATACATGAATATTCCCGCCAGTAACGGCTGAAGGAGAATCAAAATGCTCCATGCATCAATAAACGGAAAAATAAAAAATAGCAGGTTAAACGGCGTAAACACTGCGCTTTGATAGTTGCCGGCGTGCGGCGTGCCGGAAAAACTATACGGATTCCAGAGCGGTATTTGTCCCATCTTCCATGTATCAATCGTTAATTTCTTCCAGGGATAAATCTGCGAAATGATGTCCGGCATGGCGTTATTTTTTACCGGCATGCCGTACTCACTGTTCCACGGCGGGAAAAACGTTACGAGATACTTCGACGGGAACGGCACCAACCCGCGGAATAAATATGGAAATGAGAAAACTACCCACAACCCGACTATTACAAGGTAGGGCCAAAAATTAATAATAATTTTTTTCATCTTTTCTTTTGCTGCATTTCC
Organism: Candidatus Gottesmanbacteria bacterium RIFOXYB1_FULL_47_11; assembly: GCA_001779455.1. GTDB lineage: Bacteria > Patescibacteriota > Microgenomatia > UBA10105 > UBA927 > XYB1-FULL-47-11. The sequence continues at coordinate 1,781 of MFKE01000007.1, forward strand.
CAGAGTTTTGCATAGGTGATAAACATGCTGAAGGCCTGATAGATGCTTTCTATCCACCCTACCGTGCCTGCCCGCCACCCGCGCTGGTCAATATACGACCGGGTAAACCCGGTAAACATCACGCGAAGCAGCCGCCACCAGACAACCGGAGGATGGTGAGCATCCATGCGGAGTTTTGCCTCAATCTCCGACCAGTCGTTTGTTTTGGAAACCATTTCCTCAAGCGTCCGGTGCGTCCGGTGAATCATCGGGTGTTTAAGCGTATTTGTTGTCCCCGTATACACCGGGGTTTCGTGAAGCTTACCGTGCCATCCTTTCAGCGCGCTCTTCAAAAACAAGCGCTCCACCATATCTTTATACGGCCAATGGTGTCCGAGGAAATAGGTATCCCGTTTGACCCTATATGCCGTGACTTCCGGAGAACGGACAGCTGAGCGGATTTCTTTTTGCAGGGCTTCAGGAACCTCTTCATCTGCATCGATATACAGTACCCATTTGCCTGCGGCCTCATGAAGCCCAAGCTCTCTGATGCTCGCAAAATCCTGACCCTTTGATTCAATAACCTTTGCGCCGTGGCGTACCGCAATATCTCCCGTGTTGTCTTTTGAATCATTGTCTACGACTATGACCTCATCACAAAACGAAACGCTTGCCATACATTTTGCAAGCCGCTGTTCTTCGTTTTTTGCAATGATAATCGCCGATAACGTAACTTTATTCATAACGAAACCGGTTTCCGAATCTTCCCAGTACCCAATCTCTCACGGCTTTCCTCCTCACTGGTGAAGTAAACCGGAATGCTTCACGAAGAAGGGCAAATCTTGTCCGCAGAGGCGCATATCGAAACCCCAACAGGAGGCGGTTTCTCGTAAAGTAATACTCGTGGAGCGGATTGCCGGGCCGTGCGGATGAGCCTGCATTGACATGCCATACTACGGAGGAAGGCTCATACAGAAGTTTATAGCCTGCTTTTTTCGCGCGAAGACAATAGTCCAGATCCTCCAAATACAAATAATAGTTGTCGTCCAACATCCCTATTTTTTCAACCACCTCACGGCGGATAATCATGGAACATCCCGTCACAAAAGCTGTTTCCTCCGTCTTATCATATTGTCCGCGGTCCACGGCATCCACGCCGCGGTGAGACGCATACATATTTGCCCAATCCACTATGCCGCCAGCGTACCAAAAAACATGCCCCCGCTCCGTGTCTTTGTATCTGTGATGGTGAAACTCACGGCCCGGTGCGAAATAGATCTTACAGCCGGCTACGCCGACACGCGAGTCGTCAAATGCGCCTAGAAACGAAAGTACGCCTTTGTCAACAAACGTGTCGTTATTAAGAAGCCATACAAAATCCGCTCCTTGGGCAAGGGCATGCCTGATACCTACATTATTGCCGCCTGTAAACCCCAAATTTTTACCTGTTTCAAGCAGGGTGATATTCGGAAACTTTTTCCGGATCCGTGCAACGGATTCATTTGTCGATCCGTTATCTACAACAATCGTTTGAAGAGAAACGTTTATATCCCGAATTTTTGCAAGTGACGCAAGACAAATAAGTGTATCTTTCCACCCGTTCCAATTTACAATAATTACAGAAATTTTCTTTTTACTTTCCATAGTATTTTTTCGGCCGTATGTTTTGCTTCTGCAATCCGCGTTGAGTCTATCCAGTATTGCATTTCTTTCCCTCCCCGGCGAAGTTCCGTTATCACCGTACCTGCTGTCATGTCGCGCTCTATAAATTTCTGCATTTCCCAATATTTTGCAAAAACGGTAAATGAATAAAACGCCTGAAACATGGCAAGAACCAAGCCGTGAAGCCCGTCTTTGTAGCCGCCCTGGGCAAAATAAATTTTCAGAAAGTCCGAAAGAGGAAACCGGACCGCGTCGTACCAAAGAAACTCGTGATTTATCTCTTTCAGGGATATCGCTTCGCTTGTTGAAGCGCGGTCAATTTTTGTAAGATACTGGTGGACTGTCTCATAATTATAATGATTGTACGGCTCTGAAAGCTCACCGACGGTTCCCTCCACCGCTATGTATTCATGGATATGAACACACGGAAATTTCCCTTTCATCCTCCTGAAAAGCCGTATCTGTTTATCCGGCCACCATAGGCCGTGCATAATCCATTTTCCGAAAATAATATTTTTCCGCTTGATCCAATACCCGTTTTCCGCAGGATTTGACCGGATAATCGTCTGGATTTCTTTAGCCAGTTCCTGAGGTATTTCCTCATCCGCATCCAGGTTCAAAATCCAGTCGCCGGTCGCCTTTTCAAACCCATAATTCTTATTGATGTTAAGCATCAGAAGATTTGGCTTCTTACATACATTCTTGGTAAACTTTTTAGCAATCTGAGCGGTTTTATCCAGAGAAGTATTGTCAACAACAATGATTTCATCGGCAAACGACACCGATGACAGGCACCGGGCAAGGGAGTTTTCCTCATTGTATGCCGATACAACTACAGACAACGTTGTTTTCATGATTTAAAACTGCGGATAACGTCCAGAATACGCCGCTTCTCTGCCATCCAGACAATACTAGCGTACAGTATAACACCAACTATGGCAGCCGGGATGAGAACGGACAATTGTTCGGGAATTAATCGAATTATCCACCAATACCACGCCCCCTGAACAAGTGCTGCAATCAGAGGCACATACACGCTTTTCCAAAATGCAAACATCACGTAGTGCTTCATCAGATATATAACTCCTACGATCGTCAACGATACCGCAAAAAACGCAATCGGCACACCGTTAAACCCCCACAGCCGGATAAACGCGAGGGTGAGCGCCCAGGTAAGGGCTGTCCACATGACCATAAGACCGAGGGTTACTTTTATCTTACCAATCGCATTTAAGGCGTTGGTGAGAGGTGTCGAAAGGCTGGATAATACCGCAGTCACGGTCAACACATAAAATGCAAATAATGCCGGTTCCCATTTCCCGTATTTGGGCACAATGTGGATAAGCGGCTTGACGAAAAACAAAAGTCCTGTTGAAATCGGGAAAACCGTTGCCGCCAATCCGAACAATGTTTGTTCTAGCGCAGCGGTCAGATGCTCCCGAGATCCCTGGAGACGCGAAAATGCCGGAAATGTGACACGTATCACGCTGTCCATAATGAGGCGGAGCGGAGCATCGGCCCATTTCTTGGCCCATCCGATATACCCAACTGCGGCAAACGGAAGCACCTTTCCCAAAAATACCGTAAGAAGATCATCTTTAAGAAGCGCTATAAATCCGTTGAGCTGAAAAGGGACGCCGTATTTCATAAGTCTTTTGGCAACACTGCCGGAAAGATGTACCGATACACGCCACGGAGACACGATGTACATCGCCACAAGTCCGATAACCGCCCGGACAAGTACTGCCCACGTAAAGCTCGTTATCCCGTACCCCCGCCAGGCAAGTGTGACTGCCACGATGTAAAAACCCAAAGTCTCAAGTATTTGCGGAATAATAAGTTTATTGAAATCCAATTTCCGTTCAAGCAAAATTGAGGGAATTGTCTTCAGCGAAGAAAGAAAAAACGACACGACAAGTGCGCGCAGAAGCCAGAGTCCGGAAGCGTCAAGGTGATAAAAATCTCCGATTGTCCGGGAAAAAATGAATGCTATCAGTACCGCAGCCCCCACAAGCATCTGTTGGATGGCAAATGTCGTGGAAAGATCCTCCTGAGTCAGTTCTTCCTTTTTTTGAATTAACGCGGCGGCAAGACCGATGTCGGAAAAATATCCTAAAAAGCTGATAATTGCAGACACCACATAAAATACTCCGAACACCTGCGGGCTTAAAAATATTGTCAGAAGAAATGTGGCAGACAGTGCAATTACCTGCAGAATAAATGTCCTTGAGGTAAGCGCTACAACTCCGGTGAGGGAACGCTTTTTAATCAGGGCTATATCGATGTCTTCAGACATGCTTCCTCCAGGGCTGTGTGAAAAAAAGCCGTTTCAGGCCCTCCAAATCTCCCTGTGCGGTTTTTAAGACGCGGACGGTTGATCCCGGATTATCAATCCATGTCACCGGTTCTTCATAAATACGGTACCCCTGTTTCTCGGCACAGATGAGAAGCTCCGTGTCAAAAAACCATGCGTTATCTTCAATCTTCGGTATAATCTCCCGTACAATACGGCGGGTTACCGCCTTGAACCCGCACTGTGCATCACTAAAGTGTACCCAAAAAAATATTTTGATAAGCGCGATGTATGTTTTGGAAGTAATAGTACGTAAAAGGCTTCGGCCGTACACCCGCGATCCCTGTGCGTTTCTGGTGCCTATGGCGATGTCATATCCGCGGGTAAGAGATCGGACGAGCGGCGGGAAATGCTTCAGATCCGTAGACAAATCAACGTCCATGTATGCATGGATATCTGCAGGATCTTTCGCCCAAACGCGTTTTACCGCCCGTCCGCGCCCTTTCTGCGGGAGATGCACATACAGAACATCCGGATTTTTTTTAGCCAGCATTTTGGCGACTTTGAGCGTCCTATCCGTCGATGCATTATCGGCTATGGTTATATGCCAGTGGAAATCCGTAAGATGTGCCCATAAAAATTCCCGAAGCGTCATCACGCTGTCGGCAAGCTCTTTTTCTTCGTTATATACGGGTATAACGATATTAACCGATAATTTTGCGTCTTTTGTCATAGAGATATAACCAAAAACCGACCGACAACAGACTTAGTGCGTTACCAAATAGTCTCACCGGTGTGTTGCGGAAAAATATCTGAACAACACTATCGCCGGCGGGCACACCAATCACGGGCAATCCGTTTTGGATATCGGGCACAACATCATCCACATTTACAATGTATTGCCATCCGGGAAAATATGCCAAATTGATTTTGACACGGATATCGTTTCCCGTATGAAATGCAATTTTCTTATACGTATCCCGGATTTCCAAATTTTCAATCTGATACGAATCCGATGTGGCTATTGTATCACGGGGAATCTCGTTTATGTTTTTCGGACGAATCACGGCTTCCGGTAAATATTCGTCGGATACTTTTGAGGCACGAAAGCGGATATCGACGTCCGTTTCGTGCTCTATGGCGGGCCGTGTGACGATGTACTGGGGGACAAACCGTTTTGCCTCGATGCCGATAACCAGGATGACACACCCCAGTACCGCAAGCCATCTGATTATCGTGTGTTTCATCAATAAGGGTATACACGAAACAACCACGGAAATTCCGAAAACCGCAAATGCCAAAAACCTCCATGGATACTGAATATAGGGAAAAAGCGGAATGACTGACCATACCCACGCCGATATGGGAAGCATCAAAAATACCGAGAGGGTAAAAATTCCGAGTCCGGCAGCAGTAATCATCCTGCCGATTTTGTTTCGTAGCACGCCCCACATCCCGACACCCGCGATGAGACCTAAGATTATGTGTTCTTTGCCGATTTTAAATGTTAATCCGTCCAGACAACCGGGCGCCGAACCTCCAAATCCCCAAAGAGAATTCCACAGCTGTGATAGGCAGACAAAATGATTGCGGTAGTCTGCGGATGCTCCGATAACGCTTGCTACATTTGTATATTTCATTTCAAAAATCGCCGGCAGCCAAAAAAATGCGGACAATCCCAACCCCAGAGCTGCCATAAGAATAAGTTTTTTCTGCATGTTGGTAACCACAACTGCAATTCCCACAAACAACATCCCCATATACCCGAGAATCGTATGCGAAATGATAAGCCCGGCAATACCGAGGGCGCCGGTAAGAATTTTTTTCCGCCAAAATCCCCAAAAGATGAGCGGTAAAAACACGAGTCCCCAATACTCTCCGACAGCGCCCCTCACATATGCGTCTACCCCGTGGTACGGGGCATACATATAAAACGCGGCAGCCAAGACTCCTGCAGAAACTCCCAAAATGTCTGCCATCGCCACATACATGGTTACTCCGGCAAGTACGAGTCCTGCGCCCATCATAATTTTCGTTGCGGTGAGTCCGGACAACCCGAGCGCATACAATGCGCCGCCGACATAATACGGTAGGGGTCCGTAAAAATTGAAAATCGGATACCCATACCCATACCCTAAATCAGAAACCCACCGTACGGGAAATTGACCCTGGCGAAGCGCCCTACCCATCACGACAACACGTGCAATTTGCGTATCATCATGCATCGGAAAATATCCGGCTATGAAAAGAGGGCGCACCATCCAGTATGACAATAACAACACGATAATGACTCCGATAATTTTCTTCATTTTTTTCGTTTGTGGCGTACTATTGTCACCATATACCAAACCAAAAATGCGAGTGATACGCCGTCTGCGACAAACCGTGAGATGGTTTCACGGAAGCTCGCGATCAGGCGATGATCCCCGGGAGGAACCGATATCCGGATAAGTCCCTGGTCGTTTTTGTATTGAATGGAAACCGGCTCGTTATCAAGCGTCGCTCCCCACCCCGGGTAATAGACGGTGTTTATCTGCACGACGCTACTCTCCAGAGCGTGAACGACGACGTCAATCGTCTGTGTCGTTACAACCTTTTCTTCTATCTCCCCCTGACCGCTATAAAACATAATTCTGTTTGAGGCACGTACCCCGGGCTTTCTCACAACCCATCTGGGCATATATTCGTCCTTCACTGTGGTCGTGCCCTCATTGGTTGTGTAATATCCTTCCGGTTCTGCTGAATACTCTATGTTACTAATATAAAAAATGGTCGTCCACAGACCGATACCTGTAAATAAACATGCAATAATAATTTGCGCCGGCTTTTTCAGATTCGCCAATACATACGATATAAGCCATGCGCTGACGAACACACTCAGCGACAACACGCGGTACGGGAATTGGATAAGCCGGGCAAGTATAGGCATATTCCAGACAAATCCTGCAACCGGAAGAACAAAGAATACGGTAAGGAAAAAAAACGTTAAAAAGAAACGGAAATCTTTGACCCTAGGTTTTCGTATCATGAGCGCCCCGGCGGCCGCGATAATACCGGGTACTCCGATAAGCGTCCAATTTTGGGGGGTTATAAAATATTCCCTGAAGTTTGCTATCAAGGTCGCGTCAAAAACGATATATTTCTGTTCATAGAGCGCAGGGAACCAAAAAAACGTTGCCATGCCGATCCCCAACACAAACATGAAGAAAAAATCTTTCCAGTTTTTCCGCACGGTAATATAGGCAACGTAAAATCCGACAAACAGAAGAGCAATCGAGTTGTGGCTAAGAATCAGCGCCGCGACAGCCGGCGCAAAAAGCCATGGCTTTTTTGCGGTTATGCTGTATAACCCCATAGCCGCCCAGGCAAATGCAAACACCTCTCCAACGGAACCTCTGTGATAGACGTCATACGCCACATACGGAGCAAACATAAACCCCAGTGCTCCTATAACACTCGGAAAAACTGAAAAATAAGTCCGGAGCCAAAGGAAAGTAAATATGGCAGCGCCTACCACGCTCCCGGCAAAAATAATTTTAACCGTATCTACAAATGGAACACCCAAGAGGTGAATCACGGATCCCAGATACATAAACCCCGGATACAAAAAATTAGCCACAGGATACCCATAACTATCGTTCAGGCGCCCTAAAAATCGTACGGGAAACTGCCCTTCACTCAGGCTTTGATAAAACGCAGAAAGCCGGACGATCATCCATCCGCCGTCATCGGATACAAAAAATCCGGGGCGAATAAGAGGATGTAATACAAAAACAGATCCCGCGAGTACTATGAGGATTGCGAAAACAAGAGAAATTTGATGATTCCGTTTCATAACTTGCCGGCCGGGGAAATAACCTGGTAAAGGCGCATATGAACATCCGTACGATTTCCTTTTTGATATTCAGCTATTTTTTGGAGAGGCCATGATGAAGACGGATTCTGTATCTGGTTAAACACGATATAGGTCGGGTGATCCTGCGCATCTTTTGCTATTTCTTCGGGCATATCTTTTGGCATCGGATATATTCCGTAAATTTTTACACTAGGATTGTCCACAAGATAAATTTCTATAGCATAAGGCAGAAGCCCGAACGTCCCATCAGTGTATATGCTCACCTTTCCCTTTTCCGCCTGTTCGGAAAAAAATGTATTTATCTCCGGAATCCCCCACCCGGAGGGCCAATTATCAATATACTGACCGGCATCCGCATCAGGAATCGGCGCATAGAGAGGATTGGTGATGATGTAATAATCCGTATACAGGCTTCCGAAAAAAAGCACGAATACAACTACCCATTTCCAAATCGAATCCTTGAATCGTTCAATAACCCACGAGATAAAAAGCGCGGCGAGTATCATAAGCGGCAAAACCATAAACAGAATAAACCGCGGATAGAGGACCCGACCGGTTAGTGCGAGAGCAAAAAACGGTGCAAACCACCAAACCAAAAGAAGAAGTTTTTCCCGCGGCCATTTCCAAAGAGATATCCCCGAGAGTAGTGCAGCCGTAAACAAGGGCCATGTCAGATAACGGATGGCCCAATCAAACAGTCCCCGGATATTTCCGAACAAAAAGTTGAACGGGTGGGTAAGCCATTCCCGGAACGAATATATAAACACCGTATCTTTTTGTCCGATCATGGCAAATAGCGGCGACAAGCGGAGAACGCTATACAGCGCCTGTGAAATTACCGCTGCAAGAAGTGCAAGGCCGACCCAAGTCAACAACCGCTTCACTCTTCGTTCTTTCGTCCAATTAAACAGAAGAAGGGTTGCCGGAAGCATATAGAGACCCAGATATGCGGATGTTTTATTGAGCATCCCCAGCCCCAACGAAATTCCCAACAGAAGGGCACTGTCAAGCCGGACGTACCGCACTAGAAGCACGGCAAAAAACAGGCTCCATATGGAAAGAGCTCCGGAGAGTGAATCATAAAGCGCCATCCGGTCATACATGAGCCCGAACGGAATAAGCATGTACAGGAAGCTGGCTATGTAGGCAACCTTTTTACGTTTAAATAATTCATACGTCGTAACCCAAAGACCGATGGTTGTCGCCACTCCTGCAAAAACACTTACCAGTCTGCCCGCATAAAGCGGATCGTGTATAAAACGCAGGAGCACCATCATAATCCACGTAAACAAAGGCTGTTTGCCGTCAACAAGTGAAATAAACCGCCAATTGGCGTCCCTACTGCCTATTTGCGACCACCGGATGTAGATAGCCTCATCGGTAAATATGGGAAGCTTCGTGAGGTTTGTGAGGCGGGTTGCAAAAAAAAGCGCGGCCAAGGCGGCAATCAGAAGTAGCGTGCGCACCCAACCCCGTCGGAAAATAGCCATACTCAAATTATACCTGAGGCTTATGCGCGGGGCAAATAAGCTTTCGGAGTAAAATCCCGGCTACACAAAAAATGACCGGTATAATGATTGCCCAAAATTTTAACGTCTGCACGGGAGGGTCGTAGTTTCCGAAATAAAAGAATGGCGCATAGGTAAGGAGAAGACCCAAAGAAAGTCCTGTGCCAACGGTGAGCGCCCATTTGAG
>MFKE01000007.1:11296-15400 GCA_001779455.1 Candidatus Gottesmanbacteria bacterium RIFOXYB1_FULL_47_11
CATACAACATACCATCCCAGCAGCTCCCGCTGAAACGCAACCAGTATAAATGCGACGATCATCGCGCCCAGTGCCAGTCTCCGCTGCCACCCGACGAAAAAAACAGGAATAATAAATATCGTCATCAATTTGGTAGCAACCGATAGCGAAAGGACAAACCACGCCGCCCACCGTTGTTTGGTTATATACAAATAATAGGCAATCATCACGAAAGCCATCATGACCATATCGTTATGTCCGCTCACTAATGTTTCGAATATAACAAGAGGGTTGAGGGCAAAAATTGCCATGCCCATAAGCTTCTTCTCCGGCTCAAGCTTACCGAGAATCTTACCGATATAGATAATAGTCACGATATAAGCTACCGCAACCAGTATTTTTATATTCCACATAATCCCGAGGAAGTACCCAAATCCCAACACGTATGCAGGAATAGTCAATAGTATCCACAGCGGAGTATAGGCACTTGGCAAATGCGTCCAGTGCATGAATGCAAGCCATGGTTCAACGCCGGTAAACTGAAGAGGTATAACGCCGTAAGGATTTTTGTGATAGAGAAGCACGGTTTTGGCGGTAAACATATAGTTAAACATGTCATAGGAAAAAGCAGGATAGGAAAAAATCAATACCGCAGTCATAACCCCGACGATCCGCCAAAACATCCCGTTAGATATTTTTCGTTTTTGCGCGGCAATCAGAACAAGCCCATACAAAAGAAAAAACGTCAATACGAGCGCGAGATACAATGCTGTAGAAAAAGGCCGGTCAAAATACCCTACATGCTGAAAACTTTTCTGAACTAACTGATACATGCTTGCCCGCGACAACGTCAGGCCCAAGTCAACCTGTGTGTAGGAATACAAAAAAAGACCAACCGACGCGAGGATGTATCCGACAAACAATTTTTTAGCCATATGCGCCCCGCCATGCGTTCAGACGGATTTTAAGGATATCCGTAAGTCCCTGTATAGAATCAATAACAGGATTGACCCGGCGTGTTTCGACATAATGCCATTCCACAGGAACCTCTTTAATCTTATACCCAAGTTTTCTGGCAAGAAACAATACCTCAAGATCAAAGCCTGCCGTTACCATGGACCCGGTGGCTGCATGTCGTTCTCCGTATAGTTTAAGCCTTTGAAAAATATTGTGTGCCACGGGCTTACGGAATGCTTTAAATCCGCATTGGGTATCTACAATTCCGCGCAGACCGAGAATTATACCTCTGAGTACCATGAATCCGCGGGCCATAATCCTTCGCGTCAACGGTGCGCCCTGACGGCGACCGGCGCGGGATCCGATAACGACATCAAATCCGCGTTCAAACCACGGAAGAATATGTTCAAGTTCGTTTATGGGAGTAGCCTGATCCAAATCAGTAAAAAGGATGATGTCTCCCCGTGCCGCCATAATTCCGGAAATGACGGTTGCGGCTTTTCCCTGATGAGGATTGTGCATGACTGAAAACCCTTTGTTGCTTTTTACGAAAGCGTCCAAAAGCTCTCCCGTGCCATCGGAAGATCCGTCGTCGACAATTGTTGCATCCCAGGTGTATGACTGATTTTCCAAATATCTCGCAACTTTATCCAGCGCTCCTAAACGGATGTTGGTTTCCTCATTATATGCCGGGATAACAATGGATAAATAGGGTTTTATCATGTTCCTTTATAGTGTACCAGACGGAATATTTTTACGAAGGGCACATCCCACTGCCCGGTTATTTCTGCTCTTCCGAATCCCGCTATTTCCCATAGCGGATGACCAAGGGGCTTGCACTCCGACAGTTCACAAATGACAATGAGCTGATCCGTCACGGTTTTTCTCTCCGGATCAATCTGAGAATTTTCTATTGTCACCGGCGGGTTACCTTCCAGTTCAAAAAAATACCGGTATACATGATCGGAATTACCGCTTGTGATAAGGGCGAAGTTGAACGGTTTGCCCTGGGCATGGGCAAGGGCCGTTTCGGCAATCCGTCTTGCCTGCGCCAGCTGATTATTCGGCGGATACAAAAATGGCCTCCCCTGCCAGTTGAACACTACAAGCAGCAGCCAGAGCGCAATACCGACGATTTTCAATCGTTCAAATAGCAGCCCGATGAGCAAAAACGGCAGGGGAAATATGATGCCGAAATAGTAGTCATATATACCTTTTTGATAAAAACCAAAAAGTAAGACCACAGCCGCAAGCCAAATTAAAAGTAATATCTGCCGTTTTTTAAAAAGATAAAAAATTGACGCAAATATTGTCACCCGTGTTCCGATAAACCAAGCGTAGAGCTGCCATACCGCAAGTTTTCCCCATAATGCACCGTCGGGGAGTCGATAAAGAAGCCTGCCAAACGAACGAAATAATACGTCATCGATAATAGTAAAAAATTTTGCATGAACCCCCGTGTCCTGCCCGGAAAACACAAACCGGATAATAGTTTGTGTATTGGGAAATCCATGCCGGATCTCAAAGGCTAAAAACGGACTATATCCGATAAAAAATCCCGCAAAAACATACAGCATCCGTTTCCATTCTTTTGTCCATAGCATCCATAATCCGGCAACGACAAACATGAATATAAAAAGATAATGCAGCTGGAGCCCTATCCCAAGCGCTATACCTGCTAAAAGAAACTTTCGTTTCTGCAGGAAATAGATGAGGATCAGAGAGAAAAACGGCACCAAATTCGGATTCCATGAAGAGCGCGAGTATGCAATGACCAGAGGGCTTACCGCATACAAACTGGCGGCCATAAGACCGACCCGCCGGCTAAAAAACCCGGCGCCGACGATATATACGAGCAAAACTGTCGCAACGCCAAAAAGCGCAACCATAACAGCCGGTCCGACGGGATTAAGTTGCCATGCCCAGAGAAACGGAAGCATGAAGTAGTAGTAGATAGGCCCGAGAAAAAATCCGCCAACCGATGCAGTCGGTCCCAAAAGCGTAAGCTTGTGGTCCACAATCATCCGTTTGACAATAAGGACATCCCGCCCCTCATCACCCAAAAACGTCATATATCCCGCTATGTCGTGGAGACGTAAATAAGCGGCAATCGCAAGAATGATAAGAAGAGGGATAAGCCACCACCGGTCAGTTACTTTTTTTTCCATATCACTTTTGAATACATCATGTAATTCCACACAAGAAGGATACTGGTACCAAGAAGAAAAAACTCAAAATACCACCGGTCGCCAAAGTAATGAACGCCTGCTGCAATCGTTCCGGTTTGAATGACGATGACACCGAATGCGCTGGTAAGGTAAAAATGGAAAAGTTTCGTGAGATATTGTCCCACGCCGGAAATTTTATTGTGTCGGAATGTCCACATATTATTCAGATTAAAATTAGAAAAAATTGCTACTCCCGCGCCTACCAGGTTTGAAAGCGTTGCTGACCAATCGAGTGAATGGAGTAAGACGAGTATGACGGCGTTCAAAATAAATCCGATGCCCCCGACCACTAAGAATTTACCAAACGGGCCTTTTTTAATTTCATCGAAGCGCGCAAGCGCGATATATTTATAAATACTCAAAATATATTCTGCAGGCGCAATTTTTGAATGCCCGTACAGCCGGTCGGTAAAATGAAACGGAATTTCCGTCACTCGGGCGCCGTTATGCAGGGACTTGTGTAAAAACGCTATTTGAAACACGTATCCGCTGTACTCCTTCATTTGGTCATGTGCTGCATCATAAAATTTCTTTCTATATGCACGGAAGCCGCCTGTCCAATCGCGCACAGTAGGATGCCACAAGCCGAAACGGACAATATTGTTCCCGAGAATACTATACACTTTCCGGATCAATCCCCAATTTTCGGGTATGCCTCCACCGGGTATATACCGGCTGCCGACGGCAAACGTAGCGCCGTTTTCTAACGCTGCAATCAGTTGCGGAGCAACCGCCGGATCATGGGACAAATCCGCGTCCATCTGAAGAACAACGTCTGCTCCCATATGTTCGAATGCTTCCGTCATACCACGCAGAAGCGCCTTCCCGAGCCCTTCCTTTTTTCCGGTTATGACAAAAACGTTTTTGTGTGTTTTTTTATACGCAAGGACTGCCTCTTTCGTACCGTCCGGAGATGTATCATCAACAATCAGGTACGATG
>MFKE01000007.1:15439-15581 GCA_001779455.1 Candidatus Gottesmanbacteria bacterium RIFOXYB1_FULL_47_11
TTATCCCCTAATAATACGGGAACGTCCGACGGCCGCATGCGTGCAGGATCCTCTTTAATATCCACTTTTACTTTTGAAAACGACAGGAGAAGCTTCAGCATATCGCCGATTTTTATGGCGCTTCCGGTGCAGATATTATACA
>MFKE01000007.1:15687-19744 GCA_001779455.1 Candidatus Gottesmanbacteria bacterium RIFOXYB1_FULL_47_11
CTCCTGCTTCTTTTTTTCGATAAGTGCGATCTGTTTGGCAAAGGTTGATTCCGCAAACGTATCGCCGCGACGCGGCCCGGTATGATTAAATCCGCGGGTCCGTACGATCCGTACTTTGTACGACTGAAAGTACTGATACCCTAAATAATCCATAGCGAGCTTTGAAACCGCATACGGGGAAAGCGGACGTAACGGGTTGGTTTCTTTGATCGGTAATTCATCGGGGTGCACCAGTCCGTATTCCTCACTGGAACACGCAATCTGGATAACCGGATCGATGCCGGTCTGTTTAACCGCTTCAAAAAGATTTGCAGATCCCACAATATTTGCCTCAAGCGTGACCGACGGAGAAATCCAGGAGGTCGGCACATAAGATTGAGCGGCCAAATGGAAGATATAATCCGGTTTAATCCGTGAAATTGTAGCATACAAACTGTGTGAGTCTAAGATGTCCGCATCATCCAGATGCAGTTTGTTCATTATCGGTTCTATGTAATCCCGCCTGGTCCTCGGACGCACAAGCCCGTATACCTCAAACCCTTTAGACAGTAATAATTCGGCTAAATGACTGCCCACAAATCCCGCAATACCTGTAACAAATGCTTTTTTTGCCATATATCCTCCTTTAAGATTGTATCACATCCGCCCGACCCCGTAATACATGAATCCGAGCTGTTTCACTTGAGCAGGGTCATAAATATTTCTTCCGTCAAAGAGCACAAGTGACGTAAGTCCTTTTGCGAGTTTTACCAGATCAATCTGTCTGAATTCATTCCACTCGGTAACAACGGCAACCGCGTCTGCGTCTTTGGCCGCGCTGTAGGCATCGGCCGCAAATCGCACGCTCCGGGGAAGCAGCGGTTTTGCATTTTCCATAGCCACCGGGTCGTACGCGACAATTTTCGCCCCGTGTTTGGTAAGTTCGTGAATAATAAAAATTGAGGGCGCCTCCCGCATATCATCCGTATTCGGTTTAAACGATAATCCCAGCACTGCGATTGTCTTTCCCTGCAGTTTTCCGTCAAAATGACGTACGATTTTTGCGACAAAATTTTCCGCGGTTTTCCGGTTTATTTCATCCACCGCCTTGAGTAGTGTAAAGTCGTAACCGTACTCGCCCGCTATTGCAATAAGCGCCTTTACGTCTTTCGGGAAGCAGCTTCCGCCGTACCCGACTCCGGCATAGAGAAAGCTCCGTCCAAGCCGTTTATCGAGCCCCACTGCTTCAAGAACCCGTTCTGCATCGGCTCCGACTTTCTCAGAAAGTAGCGCGGTTGCGTTGGCAAATGAGATTTTTGTGGAAAGAAGCGAGTTTGAAGCATATTTAATAAGCTCTGCGGTCTCCAGATTACAAAGAACCGTTTTTCCGTTAATAGTCTTGTGAAGCTCAAGGAGAAGTTCCGTCGCCCGGTCGGATGTGGTGCCGATGACTACACGGTCAGGGTGCATGGTGTCGTCAATTGCGGATCCCTCACGCAAAAATTCCGGAACTGACGCTATTGCATACGAAGACCCTTCGGGCTTATGTTTTGCGATTATTTCACTGACTTTTTTATTTGTTCCGGGCGGGACCGTGCTTTTGGTAACCACCACTTTGTACCCGACGAGGGATTTTGCAATACTTTCAGCTGCGGTAAATACCTGCGTAAGATCCGCCTCCCCGTTTTGCTTCGGAGGTGTCCCCACGCAGATAAAAATAATTTCGGATGGCACTATTGCCTCTTTATAATTAAGCGTGAACTTAAGGCGGCCTGCATTCACATTCCGTTTTACGAGTTCGGAAAGCCCCGGTTCATAAAAGGGTGTGATACCTTTTTTCAGGTTCTCAATTTTTTCGGGCGTACGGCCCACTACCCACACCGTATTGCCTAAATCCGCAAAAACGGATGCAGTCACGAGCCCTACATATCCATGTCCGATGAATGCAATGGTCATACTTCTTGTTTTTTAACCTCCTCAAGTCCCTCTGCAAACGAATGCATGTGAATCCCCAGAGATGTTATTTTATCATTTTTCAGTGCTGCGTACTGGGGAATGGGTGCACGGCCTGCAAACATTTGAGCAAACGTCCCTTTCTGCACAAGATTCTTATCATATCCAAAAATATCAGCAATCACCAAGCCCGCTTCGTACGGTGAAAGAGCAGGCGCACAAACCACATGGTAGATTCCCGATGCGTTTGTTTTTATCAATACTTTGAGAGCTTCGGCTATATCGTCGATAAATGTCGGTACAAAAAGCTGATCTGAGGCTCCGGTAACGGATTGACCGCTCTCCAGCCGCTCCATCATTTTATGAACAAAATCCTTCTTGCCAACGGGGTTTGCACGGTACGGATTTGAGATGCGGATCACGAGGCCCAGTCCGCCGAGCGCCAACACACGTTTTGCCCCTTCGGTTTTTGTTTTTGCATACCATCCTAAAGGGTTCGGCGCATCATCTTCCATATAAAATTCTTTTTTCCCATCAAATGCGTAATCCGTATCAATATACAAAAGTTTTTTTCCGAGTTTCCGGCAATTGTTTGCGATATTCTCGGTCGCCAGAACGTTTACCTTCCACGCAGTGTCATGATCTTTTTCCGCTCCCTGCACATCCGTGTATGCAGCCATATGGAAAACCCACGGAGCGTCAGACTGCTCAAAACGAACGGATATACTTTTTAAGTCGGTAATATCCACACCGGTCTCCAGGCTTAAATTTTCAAAAGTAAAATCGGGGGACAGAAGTGCCGTCACGCGAGAACCGACTAATCCGGATAGTCCCGTTCCTAAAATCTTCATACTTTGAGGCGTTTCCACCAACTCTCATTCGTTTTGTACCACTCAATGGTATTTTTCAGCCATTCTTCAAACT
Source organism: Candidatus Gottesmanbacteria bacterium RIFOXYB1_FULL_47_11 (assembly GCA_001779455.1). Classification (GTDB taxonomy): domain Bacteria; phylum Patescibacteriota; class Microgenomatia; order UBA10105; family UBA927; genus XYB1-FULL-47-11. Next base: position 18,544 of record MFKE01000007.1, read on the forward strand.
GATGTTTCGGACTCCATCCGAGTGCCTCATGAATTTTTTGATAATCCATGGCATACCGGCGGTCGTGACCGGGACGGTCTTTCACAAATTCAATCAAAGATTCGTCTTTCCCCATATAGTTGAGGATGAGCTTCACTACTTCAAGGTTATTGATATCACGGGTCATGCCGCCGATACAGTACGTCTCCCCGACTGTTCCTTTCGTAAGGACTGCATCAATAGCACGACAATGATCTTCTACATACAGCCAGTCACGTACGTTTTTCCCATCCCCATACACCGGCACCTTTTTCCCTTCCAAGATATTGGTAATTGCAAGAGGAATTAATTTTTCAGGATACTGATACGGTCCAAAGTTGTTTGAACAGTTTGTAATTGTAATAGGAAGTCCAAATGTATGAAAGTACGCGCGCACTAAATGATCCGAGCCCGCTTTGCTTGCCGAATATGGGCTTCTGGGGTCATATGGTGTTCGTTCACTAAATTTATCCGAACTAGAGAGATCAAGCGACCCGAACACCTCATCTGTAGATATATGATGAAACCGCTTAATATTACCCGTCATCGACGCATCCAAAAGAACCTGCGTCCCCAATACGTTCGTTTTGACAAATGGAGAAGGATCCGTTATGGACCTATCCACATGACTCTCTGCCGCAAAATGAACGACAATATCCGCACCCTGTATTGCGCTTTTCACTGTTTCCGGATCGCAGATATCTCCGTGAATAAATGAATACCGGGGATTATTTTCGACCGAACGGAGATTTTCCAAATTCCCGGCATAGGTGAGTTTATCAAGGTTTACAATACTATCCGCCGGATGATGCGATAGCCAATAGAGGATAAAATTTGAGCCGATGAACCCCGCTCCGCCGGTAACAAGTAATTTCATGTGATATTCTTATTCGAAATAGGCATCCCCTGTACCCAGTCATAACCGATACCGGGATCATTATACGTAATCCTGCCTTCCTCATCTTTGGAATAGACCGCACTCGTGACATACACAAGATCAGCAGGACCCACCAGAACTTTCAGTCCGTGCGCAATCCCCGGGGGAATCTTGATAATTTTGTTGTCAGGCTCTTCGCCGCTCAAAATAAATTCATTAAGCTCTTTGTATGTTTTGGAGGTCTCACGCGTATCATACAGCGCCACTTTTATCTTCCCGCGCACGACATACCACCAATCTATCTGC
>MFKE01000007.1:19906-20536 GCA_001779455.1 Candidatus Gottesmanbacteria bacterium RIFOXYB1_FULL_47_11
ATCATATTAGAAATCCAAAATAGTAACCAATAAAACGATCGCAATGGCTCCTATGAGCGTATATTCTATCACAATCTTCGGATGGAGATCTTTCTGTAGGGCATGATGGATAATGCCCCACAGAACATATGCCACGGATGTGGCAATACCGGTATAAAGCTGCAATGTAACGTTTGACCGGACAAAGAAAAATGTGGCTACCCCGCCGGTCAGGAGAGCGCCTAAAACCAGATAATGAAGAATATGTATGTGTTTCATAATAATCTGCCTCTGCCGGCATTGGTTACGAAAATAAACAGGGCGGTCAGAAAGAAAATATGAGCGATGTTATGCCCCGCAATCCTCACCACATGCCGGCGGCCGACAACAAATGCATCCACCAGCAGAATACCCATCAAAATACCTAAAAATGCAAATACAATATCCCGCGAAACAGTAGGGATATTAAATATGGGCTTTCTGATCACATCCTGATATCCGTTAACCGACTGATGAAAAGCCAGCGTCTTTTCCTGGGAGGGAACTGCCGGAGCGGCATCCTCTGCTGCTACCGGAGGAACTACCACCTGTTTTGGCGCCGTGGTCGGAGTAATGTGCGCAATTGGTGCGCCTGATGCACCGAACATCTGT
>MFKE01000007.1:20576-22407 GCA_001779455.1 Candidatus Gottesmanbacteria bacterium RIFOXYB1_FULL_47_11
CGACGGCAAACCCGACCTCTTTATAATTCGGTTTAACGACATTTGCCCGATGGGTAGGGGAAGCCATCCATGCGTCTACAACAGCCTGGCTGGTTGAAAAATTTTTAGCCAGATTTTCTCCCGCCACCGTATAACGATATCCGCTCCCCACGATAAAATCCCACGGAGTTGCGCCTGAGGGCGAATTATGCGCCCAATAGTTTTTTGCAAACATATCCGATGCTTTTGCTGCTGCTGCTGCCGAAAGCTGATCGTTGAGAGTAAGCGGCGAAAGCCCTGCTGCCGCGCGCTGTGCATTGGTCCCGGCAAGCAGCTGTGCCGTGTGAATGTCGGTTGCATACCCCAAGACATCCGGAATGGTCCGACTTGCCGCTCTGAGCCCTAAATTTAACAGGGAAAATACCAAAATGTATGCAAGAAGAGAATCAATATGCAGCGCTTTCGCACGATGGTTATTCGCGTGATGAGGAACAAGGAAATGCCTGAGACCTGATACAAAACTCATGTATCTATCATACGCAGATTTGAGCCTAAATTACCAGTCCCTCCTCACTTACTTTTCATCCTGCCCGAGGATAATCACAATTTGTGTCTCCGTGGCTTCCTCATCCTTCGTGATTGCAAGCGATCCGGTCCAACCGCTCTTGGACACCGTTTCCGTCACGGTATTATTTGCACTAAACGTGGAATCCACTTTCCAACCATTCTTGGCAAACTCCGTTTTATAGAATGCCGTAACTTTCTCAACAGAATCGGATGACGTCATGGTGAGCCAAAATCCGCTGTTTTCCCCCGTCTGGGATCCGGACAACGAGCTGGTTACCTTTGCGCCCGGATAGATCGGAAAATCCTTCGGGAAGGTATCCGGCACTTTGTTTGAACCGATGTCGACCTTCGCACCGGTTTTTTCATCCGTAAACGTCATTTTTCCCTGCTCCGCATCCGAAATATTAACACCGGTTTTGTTTTCAATAACCGTCTCGATTGCCTTTTTAGCGAAAAACTTAAAAAATACGGTCATTCCGACACCGATCAGAAACAGCAGAATTAAACACCCGATACCGATATACACCAAAGGACTGGTTTGTTTTTTTGTTTCAGTCATATTTTTCTCCTTTCCCTATTCGTATCATTAATATGTCGGAATTACAAGATCCCTTTTCCCGTTTACCGGCACGCCCAAGAGATACCCCAGTGCGTTGGCCACGGTTGCCCCGACCCGAAGCCCGGTGAATGACCCGGGACCGGTAACAACGGTTATTTCTGTTATATCCTTCAATGTCAGTTTTTGCTCCAAAAGAGTCTCTTCAATGAGCGGTAAAACCGCTTGTGATTTGACAATCCGCGACTGGGAAGTTTTTGTGACAGACCCGAGTATAATTTTTGTCGTGTTAATCTGTGATGTATCAATATGAAGCTTCATAAGCTTACCGCCCCCTGGCGAATAATTTTATACGGAACTACTGAACAATCTACCACAGTTGATGCCTGCTTGACAGTGCATTCCCCCGGCACGACGTAATCGACAAGCTTAACCAGTTCCGGATTAAGATCCGCCGGGGAATAGGGGGTGGGGTCGCCGTGAAAATTGGCTGAAGGACCTAATATCGGTACACCCACCTCTTCAATGATTTTCAAAATGACCGGATGATCCGGCATACGCAAGCCAACCGTTTCCCCGCCGCCGCGGATAGGGGAGTAGATCAAATTATTTTTACACGGAGCAACGATGGTGAGCGCCCCGGGCCAATAATCCTTCATCAGACGTCGCACAACATCTGACGGATCGAGGTAGTAGGAGAGAGACATATTAACACTATCAACTAATATA
>MFKE01000007.1:22428-26321 GCA_001779455.1 Candidatus Gottesmanbacteria bacterium RIFOXYB1_FULL_47_11
ACGGGTCTCCGTCGAATTTTATAAAGTCGTTCAACAGATTGGAGATTATCGATCCTGCACCCTATGCCCAGTGCCGTATCCGTCGGAAATATGATAATACCGCCTGTTTTTACGATTTCTATTGCGTCTTTCATACCAATCCTTCAATTCTTATGTCGTGTGTGTCATCCTGCGCGGTTCTAAAATGAACATCTATGCGGTTCTTTGGCAACAGCTCACCCAATCGCTCGGCCCACTCAATAACCGTGTATGAGGCGCAGTCCGAAAATATTTCCGGAAGTCCGATTCCTTCCATTTCCGGGAGTGTTTGCAGTCTATATAAATCCACGTGGTTCAGAAAAAAATTGTTCTTGGGTATTTGGTAACGTCGTACAATAATAAATGTGGGGGAAAGCAGGCGAGTGGTAATACCCAGTCCCCGCGCAAACCCCTGCGTGAAGGTGGTCTTGCCCGCTCCCAATTGTCCGTAGAGGCATAGGATCGCCCCTCCCCTGTTCATTAGATGGTGAGCCAATTCTTCGCCCACGCGCGCAGTTTCTTCGGGCTTTTTGGTAGTAATGTTGTTAGAAAAATCCATGCAAGGCACGCTCCCACGGTATCAATTATAACATCACGCACTCTCCCCTCCCGCGTCGGAATGAATGTCTGATGAAATTCGTCGCTTGCCCCGTACAAAACAACGATCATAAATGACAGGGCAAAATTGTGTGTTGCACGGAATGTCAGAACATACAAAATGGCATATTCAAGGACGTGGAGGGATTTAAAAAACAGGAAATTGAGCCAATACTCGGTCGCCACAGAGATGCTTTGCCTGCCGGAGAGAACGAATATGAGTATCATCCACACAACAACCGGTCCCCACGCACGAAGAAGTTTCATTTATTCAGTATAGCATTTCGCTTTTGCCAGACGAGGACCAGGGAGAGGATACCCAGACCCATACCGATGAGAGTTGAAGAAATAATCATCGGATTCAATTGCTTTTTTTGGACAGCCGTGCTTTCCGTTGCCGGTATGTCAGTTGCACCTAACACCTGCATCTCGGTCGGCATGCTGTCCGGAATTACTACTGTTGTTACGCGGGGCGTAGGGGTAACTATTTTTGTAGGAAAAGGCGTAGGGGTTTTTGCGGGCGTCGGAGTCGGAGTCTTTGTCGGCGTCGGGTTCGGAGTAACCGTAGGTTCAGGGGTAGGAGTCGCCGTACTCGTAGGCACGGGAGTAGAAGTTGCAGTAGGCATGACCGGATTTAAAGTAAGAAAACTTACGGACTGGAAACTGGTACCGCACGAATTATCGGAATTTAAACACGCGCGGATAAATAGAACTTTTACCTCATCGCTTACTGAATTTTTCATTTTGCACTGTACAGTCCCCTGCCATAAGCCGTCACCATTTGTGGTTATCTGCGGCATAGCTATCCATGAACCATTTGATCCTGAATCATCCAACCATTGTGTTGTCTGAGGATTATATGTTTGACCATCGGAAAGAGATGAACTACTAGGTCCAATTCTACACTTGAGAAAATATGCACTTGCAGATACGGCGCCGCTCATTGATGCGGTCACGGTAAATGCGTTACCAATTATCGGCAGCGTTGTGTCAACAGTAAGCGGGGATAATACCGGAGTGACGGCAGACACCGGTTGGACGAAAAAAATTATCCCTACGATAAGAAGAAAGTATGCACATATGCGGGGCAAGCGAACCATTTAAGTTGCCAGTATACAAAATCAGAAAAGAAAAATATGTACGGTATCGTACAAATCAAAAAATTACATGGATACACGGTCGACTTCAAAGACGCTATTTAAAGAATAATAATCCGTAAACGATTTGTCACTACCGTTTTCTACGTAAGGATCATTCATTATATATTTGCCGTCTGTATATGATTTAACAACCACAAAGTGAGTGCCGAATGGACCTGAATATACACCCACAATAACAGGCCCACCGCTCACTACGTCAGGACTTAACCGACTCCCAACCGAACTCCTATTTATACTCACTCCTTTAACGTAAATTGTTCCTCTCATTAGTAATGCCGTTCCGACGGAATAGTTTGCTGGGCTTGAAAATGCAACATCTTGTGGAGTGATATCCCGATGGCCATAGTGACTTGCCAGCATGGCCACTGATGTTATTAAACAGCCAACACGAAGTACGCTACAGGGACCATTACATCCGCTACTTTGTCCGTTGATAATCGCATTTCCCCACTGAGTATCTCTTTGGTTGTAGTAACATCCCCAATCACTACAGGTAGTTTGTCCACTTAATAGAGTAGCCCCTTGACTGTCGGCAAAACTTGCAAAACCCGCCAAAAGTTTTCTTGCTTGAGCCAATAGTTGTTGGTACGTTGCCTCCTGACCTTTCGTTTGTGACAAAAGAGCATCTTTTTCCTGTTTTTGTTGAGTAAGATGCTTATTTTCTTGCTGCAACTTTGACTTCGTTTCCTCCAATTGAACTGTTTTTCCCTCTCTTACCTGTTTACTCTCGTTAAAACTATTTTGTGCTGATTTCACCTTCAGTACAGCCGCTGCGTCATCCCGCTGTACTGCGGCAACATATTTAATCCGCGTCACAAAATCAAATATGTTCTTACTGAATAGAATCGTTCCGAATTGAGAAATTGAGGAACGTTTGTATGATGCGGGAATCCGCTTCATAAGCAGAGCTAATCGATTATTGAGAACCCCCTCAAGTCTCACAACCTCATTTTCAAGTTGAGCTATTTCATTTAATAATAAATTAATTTTTGTTTGTGCAGCTCCTATCCGAATAGTTGTCAGTTGAATCTGACTATTCATGTATTTAATTGTCGAGGATAAAGTATTACTTTGATTCTTACAGGCATCACTTACATTTTGATAACATTCTGATTTTTTCGGATCATTATTTGCATAGTTAGCGCAGGGATCCTGATCAGTGCTAGGACATGATTGGGCAAAAATCCTAAAGGGAAATAGGAAGAAGAGTGTTGATACTATTGCTATCCATACTCGTTTGTTCATGCATGTGTCAATTCTTTAAATACCGGCCGATGGCGATTGTACTGCCGATTGCGCCCAATAAAAATGCCATGAGGAGCATGCCCGCCAAAAATCCGCCCGCGGCAAGGAAAAACGGGGTTCCCGTAAGACTTCCGAGAATAAGGGAAATAACCGGAATCATCCCCAAAAATCCCAGGATAACGGGCTGCATCCAAATAATAAGCCCGGTAATCATGATCCATGCCACAAATGCCCCCATAACACCGTACAGGCCGCCTTCTATGATAAACGGCATACGGATATACCACCGGCTCGCACCAACCAACGCAAGAATTTCTATTTCTTCCCGCTTGAGGGCTATCTTCATGCCGATGACCGTCATAATAATGAGAAGTGAATTAACTATCAGAAGTCCTGCGACAATGACGCCGACCACGCGTATGGCGTTGGTCCATGTAAGGAGTGTTTCTACCACGTCTTTCTGATAAACGACCTCTTCCACTCCCTGCGCCTGCCGGACAAGCGGCTCGAGTTCTTTGAGGTACAGAGGATTGGTTGCGGAAACTTCAAGTGACGCCGGCAATATGTCGGCGGTAACCATCTCCAAAAGAAGCGGATCGTTTTTATTCTGCTCTCTGTATATGGCAAGGGCGTCTTCTTTGGAAACATATGCTGTTGACGCAACTTTTCCGGTGGCACGGAGTGTTTTATCCAGTGAATCTGCATCTGCCTTCACAGCCTTATCGGTAAAAAACACGGTAATTTGCGGCTTCCCCTCAAAAAACTCCAGGATAAGCACGGAGCTAACACTGGTAATGAGAAATACCCCGCCTAGCAGAAATGTGATAAACATAGTGAGGACGGCAACCGACGCCTGATACGGGCTTCTGCGCA
>MFKE01000007.1:26374-26771 GCA_001779455.1 Candidatus Gottesmanbacteria bacterium RIFOXYB1_FULL_47_11
TCCCTTGCCCATTGTATGATACCGGCCTTTTTCTTCATCACTAACAATCTTCCCCTCATTGAGGACGATTGTGCGTTTTTTAAAATCATTCACGATTGTCACGTTGTGCGTGGCCATGATGATCGTCGTACCGATTTTGTTGATTTCGGAAAGGATATCCAGCACTTCCAGCGCCGTATCCGGATCCAGATTTCCCGTGGGTTCATCTGCCAAAAGCACACTCGGCCCTCCGACTATGGCACGCGCGATTCCTGTCCTTTGCATTTCACCTGCGGCAAGCTGTACGGGAAATAAATTCTTTTTGTCAGCCAAACCTACAAGCTCAAGCACGTCATGGACGCGGGTCGTTATTTCCCGCTCGGTTTTGCCTATAATTTCCAGTCCCAGCGCAACATTC
>MFKE01000007.1:26941-27249 GCA_001779455.1 Candidatus Gottesmanbacteria bacterium RIFOXYB1_FULL_47_11
GTGAATGAGCAGTCGCAGGAGCGTTGTCTTACCGGCACCGGAGGGTCCGATTAAAAATACAAATTCTCCCTTGTCTATCCCGACAGAGACATCCGAAAGTGCAGGATGCCCGGAATATAGTTTGCTTACTTTATCAAAACGAATCATATCTGAAAGATATCCCGATGATAACCGGGATACTACTTACACTATACCCAATGGAAATAAGTTCGTCCAGTTACTGAAGCTCCACGCGTCCGACATCCATTAGCCAGGCTGCCTTTTTGGCGGCAAGCGTCTGGCCGGAAACCTTCACCTTTTTTCCGACA
>MFKE01000007.1:27280-31349 GCA_001779455.1 Candidatus Gottesmanbacteria bacterium RIFOXYB1_FULL_47_11
GGGTAACCGTTTGCGACGGACCGCCGTCCCGTATGAGCTGATGCGTCCCCTCTCCGCTTGCTCCGTCTTTCTGGACTACGCCGACCGCAGAATCTTTAAACGTTTTTGTGTCCGTGCTGCCGGTTACTTTGTCTGTATTCACGGTCCCTGGTGCGGACACCCCCGAACCCGTGCTCGCGCGGGAAAGGAAATATCCGGTTCCGATACCCAATAGAATAAGGACTACGTACACAATAAGTATAGTTCGCCCCGATAATAGTTTAATCATTGTTTCTCCTTCCGATTCCGGGTCCAATGGTTTGACGGCAGAATCAGGTACAGTTTTCTGCCGGACGCTAGACTCTTTTTCCGCCGATTCGGATTTCATAAAATTGCCCCACGCTTATTATCACCGCTTAAGATATTTTTTTCAAGTACGCGATGATAAAATCTTCTATATCCCCGTCTAATACTTTATCCGTGTTGCCTGTTTCGTGCTGTGTGCGCAGATCCTTCACCATATGATACGGGTGCAGGACATACGAACGGATCTGATTTCCCCACCCCGGTGTTTTATACGCGCCGCGAACGGATTTCTCTGCGGCAAGCCGCTCTGATTCGGCTGCTTCCCACAATTTGGCACGAAGCACTTTAAGGGCATATTCACGGTTTTGCCCCTGATACCGCTGCGCCTGACTTGTAACGATAATACCCGACGGCTTGTGGCGCAGACGGACTGCAGTTGATACTTTGTTCACATTTTGGCCGCCTTTACCTCCGGAGCGGAAAAAATCCCATTCAATGTCATCTTCTTTTATCTCAATATCCGCGTTTTCGTCCAGAACCGGCAACGCCTCAACCATGGCAAAGGATGTTTGCCGGAGTTTATCTGCGTTAAACGGTGATTGCCGTACCAGCCGGTGTACTCCGACCTCCGCTTTGAGGAACCCATATGCATACGGTCCGCTTACCGCCAGAGTGACGCTTTTTATTCCCGCCTCTTCACCCGGCGTATAATCAATTTCATCTGCCGTCCACCCTTTACGTTCTATAAATCGTGTATACATGCGCAGCAGCATACTGGTCCAATCCATCGCTTCAGTCCCGCCCTGACCGGAATGGATGGCAAAAATAGCATCCCCCCGGTCGTACGGGCCGGAAAGATACAGCGCAAACTCCATCCGGCCAAGTTCACGCACTAATTCCTCCGTTTTTCCTTCTTCAAGATATAATTCAAGCATCTCTCCTTCATCAATCTCTTTTTGCAGTACTGCCATTTCTTTCATTTTTTTAGTAGCTGCGGGCGAGTCCTTCCAAAAATCAGGACTCGAGGATATGGCTATTATGTCGCGGACTCCTTTCCGTTTTCCGTCCAGATCGAGTTTGGCGACAAGTTCTTTTGTGCGTGTAATAAGCGTCTGTTCCATGTTGTTACTCCGCGAGATAGTGAGAGATCATATACATAATGACAACGCCGAAAATTAAAAATAGCGTCTGCGCAAGGGAAACAATCGGATTGCGCTTCGCGTGTAATTCCGGAATAATATCTGATGCGGCAATATACAAAAAATTTCCTGCGGCAAATCCGATAAGATATGGCGCAACTACTAAAACGTTTTTCGAAAAAATAAATACGACCAGTGTCCCGATGATCGCCGTAAGAGCTGACAAAAAATTGTAGAAAATTGCTTTTTTATTTGTTAATCCGCTATAGATAAGAAGAAAGAAATCTCCTAATTCATGCGGTATTTCATGTGCTATGACTGCAATTGTTGTTGCAATCCCCAAGGGGACGCTCGTTAAAAAGGTCACACCGATAATAGCGCCGTCTAAAAAATTATGTATGCCGTCTCCGATCAGGGATAGATATGCAATGTGTTTTTTGGAACTTTTACTATTATCCAATTCTTCGATATGAGCATGCCAATGAATAAGTTTCTCCAAAATAAAGAATACGACAAACCCGACGATCACCCATATATAAAAATGCTCCCCTAATTCTCCATACCCCTCCGGAAATAAATCAAAAAATGTCGTTCCGAATAAAATTCCGGATGAAAAAGCTAATAAATAGGTTGTCATGGCATTAATAATATTTCTTTGAAGCGTAATAAAAATGGCCCCCAATAAAGACAAAAGGCTAACCGTTGTTACCGCCAGTAGTGCGTATAGGAATACCATATGGTTATTTTACCACGGCGGGCGGGGTCGCGGGAGGCGGACAGATAATTTGTTGAAGCTCCAGCTGCTGATCTTCCGGAAGCTTTTCATACTGATTTGTAAGCTGTGCCGAAATTTGGGCCATAATAATCGTTTGTGCGCGTTTTTCCGCTGCGGCTTTAACGGAATTGACTGCGTTTGAGGCAATGTCACTGATGTTAATAGGCTCAACAGTCTGCTCATCGGCAACTCCCAGAACCTGCGCCGCCTGCTGCCCCGGAGCGGTTTGTATGACCTTATCGTGTACATCCTGTAATAGCTGGGGCCGCGGAGCACTTGTAATCCTGGGCCACACGAGGCTCCCGCCGGAAAGTGTCACTCCCAGTACGGCAACGGTAAGCAGTAGTTGAACGACGAGTCCCATAGCAAGGTAAGTATATAGTGTGATATAACTAATGTCTAATGATTATCCTTGGCATTGATCCCGGTATTGCGCGTGTCGGATGGGCAGTGATAGAAACCGGCGCCCCCGATCCGAAGGCAAAAGCATTTGGCTGTATCCAAACAAATAAAGACGAAAAGGCTGAAAACCGGCTTTGGCAAATCCATTCTGCCATACGTCTGCTGTGCAAAAAATTTCACCCCGATTGCATGAGCGTAGAAGATCTTTTTTTTTCCACAAACGTCACAACCGCAATCGGCGTGGGCCAATCCCGCGGCGTCATCCTTTTGTCTGCGGCAATGGCAAAAGTGCCTGTTGTGTCGTATACTCCTCTTGCGGTGAAACGTGCAATTGCAGGCGACGGAAAAGCGGACAAAAAACAGGTGGAGCGGATGGTCGTACGGATACTTAAAATGGACAAGGGGCCAAAATTTGATGACACGGCAGATGCGCTGGCTATCGCCATGACACACGCATATAGTTATAAAATGAAACAACTGTTATGATCGGGAGACTCACTGGTATCATCGATAGCCACACAAAAAATCCTCTTCTTATTGATGTCCACGGCGTTGGATATCTTGTGCATGTACCGGACCGTTTCCTTGCTTCTATAAAAATCGGTAAAGTGCATACGCTACTGATCTATTCCCATATCCGTGAAGACGCCTTTGACCTGTATGGATTTGCCACAGCGGGCGAATTGGGATTGTTTGAAGTATTACTTACGGTTTCCGGTATCGGCCCCAAAACCGCGCTGGCTGTTGTTGATCGGGGCGTAGAAGCGGTGGAGGCCGCAACGCGCAGGGGCGATGTTGATTTTTTTACGACCATTCCGCGGCTGGGCACCAAAAATGCGCAAAAAATCATCATAGAACTGAAGGGGAAACTTGACCTTTCAGGCGAATCCGGCGATACAAAAGAAGTGATGGATGCTCTGATAGGCATGGGATTCAAACGACAGGAAGTACGGGAGATAATAAAAAAATTTGATTCCAAGGACACCACGGTAGAGCAAAAAATCCGTCATGCACTTAAATTAATTGCCAGATGACTATGAAACCGAAAAAAATTAAGGAAAAAGATATCATCGGTGAAGATATTTCACCGGAAGAAGAAAAATTATTTGTCTCGCTCCGGGCCCAGTCATGGCGGGAGTTTGCCGGGCAACCCGCCGTAAAAGAAAATCTCCGTATCGCCATAACCGCCGCGAAAAAAAGAAAAGAACCCATTGAACACATCCTTTTTTACGGACCGCCGGGGTTAGGTAAAACTACTCTTGCCCATATCATCGGACAGGAAATGGGAGTCAATGTACGGGTCACCAGCGGACCGGCTATTGAACGCGCGGGAGATCTCGCGGCTATTCTAACGAATCTTGGAGCAGGTGATATTCTTTTTATTGACGAGATTCACCGCCTAAACAAAGTCGTTGAGGAGACACTGTACCCCGCCATGGAAGACTATGCGCTGGATATCGTCATCGGC
>MFKE01000008.1:0-4829 GCA_001779455.1 Candidatus Gottesmanbacteria bacterium RIFOXYB1_FULL_47_11
ATTTCTTCCAGTATCCTCTTATATCTTCCTTCATGGATCAGAAAATACGCACGCTCTTCGACGGGTTTGATAGATGTTTCAACCGATCGGAGTATGTTGCGGATATCCATAGTTACCACCCGAATATTTGTCCTGCGCCGCCGAAAACAGCGGCTATTGTTATGACGACGCCCGCGCTGACAAGGAGGATATTTTGCAGGCGTGTATTTTTGTAGGTACCCATAATGCTGTCGGAGTTTGCTATCCGCCACAGGAAGTAAAAGATGACCGGCAGCACGAGTCCGTTGAGGAAGTTTGCGGCAATGGTAATACGAAACAAATTTATATTAGGCAAAAGGACGATAGCGGTTGCTGCGGCAATCTGCACGAGGAACAGTCCGTAAAATAATTTGCTTTTGCGGAATGTCTCATCCAGGGATCCGGAATAGCCGAAAAATTCCGAAAACGCGTAGGCAGTGGCCAGCGGCACGATAATAGCCCCCAGCATGCCTGCCGCCAGAAGTCCGAGTCCGAAGAGTGTTCCTGCAAATTCTCCGGCAAACGGCTGAATGGAAAGAGCTGCGCTTGCCGCGTCGGCAACATGGATGCGGTTCACAAATAGTGTTGCCGCCACCGCCACCATCATGAAGAAAGAAAATATGTTGGTGATGACAGCCCCGATGTATATTTCCCACCGTGAGTAGGCGAGGTGCTCGACAGACACATGCTTGTCTTTGATGTAGCTGTTGATAAAAAACTGTCCCCATCCGGTGACGATTGTTCCCAGGACGGCAACGGAGGTGTAGATAAACGCAGGGGAGATGTCTCCCTGAGGTATGCCAAGCGATCGGATTGCCAGTCCCCAGTCTGGTTTGGCAAGAAATGCTGAGGCAATATACACCACATAGAACCCGATAAGCACAAAGAAGAACCGTTCGATAATCGGATACTTCGCAAGGACGATAAAGAAAAACAGGATTGCGGTCATAATCGGGAGAAATACCGGCGGCATGCCAAACAGCTGGAGGCCGGCTTTGATGCCGGAGACATTCTGCACAACGACGAAAAAGTTGACAGATGCAAGTATGGCAAACAGGAGCACAGATACACGGATGCCGTAGCGTTCGCGGATGAGGTCTCCCAGGCCTTTTTGGGCGACAATCGCAATCCGCGCGCCGATTTCCTGGGTGATGGCAAGGACAATGGTAATAGGGATGAGAATGGACAACATCCGGTATCCGAAGATGGATGCGGATACGGAATATGTTGCGACCCCCGCCGCATCATTGTCGGCAAATGCAGTAATAATTCCCGGACCCACGACTGCCATGGCAATGACGATTATGTTTCTGAATCTGACCAGTGTGTTTTTCATGCAGTGTTAGATTTTGTCCAAAATAGATTCAGCCAGATCATCGATCGTGACAATCCCGAGCATGTGCTTGTTATCATCGATAACCGGAAGTGTTTCCAGCTTGTACTTGAGCATGCGCTTGATGGCGGTCGTTTTGGGGGTCGTCAGGTGTAGAACGACCAGTGACGGGTTCATAAATTTATAGAGTGGCTTGTCGCTCGGAGCAAGCAGAAGTTCATGGAGACTGGATACCCCCACGAGCTGTTTTTGGGCGTTGACGATATAGACATACGACAGGGAAGAAAAGTCCTGCGTTTCCCCCTGAATGCGCTGACGGATCCGCATGGCCGTTTCCTCCGGATTGGCCACGAAGTATTCCGGGGTTATGAGGCCGCCGATTGGCGTATTGGATAGCGACAACAGCGAGGAAATTTCCGTGTTTTTATGCTGGGACAAATTCGTGATGATGGCCGCCCGCCGGCGTTCAGTGAGGGTCAGGAGAATATCGACGGCATCATCCGGATTCATATGCTCTACAAGGATCGCAGACCGCTCGGGGGTAAATTCTTTAAACAAATTCTGTTGGTAGGTGATATTGAGGCTTTCGATAACCTCGGCGGCAAGCTCCTCGTCCATAAGGGACAGCACGCGGGTGACGTTTCGTATGCTCATGGTTTCCAGATGGTCTGCCAGATCCTCCGGCATCAGGCGGGATAACTTTTTTTCCTCTTTTTTGAGGACCACTTTGCCGCGGGCAAGCTCTAAGGGCTGAATGTCTGTCCAGGAGAGGAAGCGGGAGGTGATAGTTTTCCCCAGGAGCCGCAGGATTCTGCCGAATGTTTCATCCACTCCAAACCACCGCAATACTCCGATAATGCCGATATCCACGCCTGCGATTGTGAGAACCGGCTTATCCTGCAAGGCCACGTCGTTTACGCGCACAACCTTGTTCCCGCGGATATCGATAATCTGCTGGTCCAGAAGGTTTTTACCCAGGTACAGCTCCTGGTGGGCGATGGCTTCCACCGAAAAGCTGTCCATGATCGTGATGACGGCATTGAGTTTGATGATGTAGCGGATGGGGATAATGTAGAGGTGGTTGTGTCCGCCGTCTACGACGAGTTTGGTAACCGTGGGCTGGGCTGCGGCCAAAAACACAAGGTCGGTGAGGCGGCCGAGCCGGATGCCCTGCTCAGTTTTTACGTGTTTTCCTTTGAGTTCAGAAAAGTAGAGCATGATCCATTTATTGTACTCCTTGTATGGGTAAGTCAATAGGGGAATTTGAGGGTTGTGCCCCGAAGTGATGATATGGTATGATATGTTTTATGACAGGCAATCATGAAAAGTCACCCAGAGGAGCTAAACCTACTGAAATTTCACAGTTTGTGAAACGGTGGAAAGAGCTTTCACCAGATCAAAAAAGCGAGTTGCTCAAAAAACCAGCAGATTTTTTTATATTCGTTGGGGAAGATTGGGGTAAGCTTGCAGAGGACAAAAAGAGAGCTCAGCTTATGCCGTATACAAAAAAACAAACTCTTCTTCCTGAATGGTTTCACCTATTGCATAGTCCTATTGCAAAAAACAACCAAGCTTCATTCAGTCGGGGCGTGGACCTCTCACTTACGGGATCACCTCGGTACAACAAATTCATAATCACAAAGTAAAAAATCCTTTCAAGGCTAAGCCTTGAAATTATCTAGCGCCGCAGGATCAGCTTTTTTCACCCGTTGTTACAGTTCTTCCGGTGCGGCCGTAAGGACGCGGCAAAAATCTCCAAGAGAGATATCGTAGAGCGTAAGCCCCGCCTGCAGCGTGTAGACCTCTTTTGGATCATCAAGTTTCCATAATTGTATGAGTTCATGATCGCGGGTTCTAAGAAGATCTGATACAGCGAGTATATCAGTCATGAGACGCGGGTTTACCGGATGTTCTCCTTTGATATACCAATATGGGGTTATCAAATTCGAATGCCGACCCATGATAATATCACGTTCTTCTTTTGTTCGATTTAGATAGCGGTGATGTGTATTCGTTACGGTAATGACGTGGGGGGCGAAGTTCAGAGGGCCGGGAAAAAATTCAGGAGAGTAGGCAGAATAATTATATGATGTTTCGGTACTACTGAAATCTGTTGGCCGGTAATTTTCCCATGGTAAGATAGGATCCTCCGGGTTCGGTGACGTCAGAGTGAATAGAGGAGCTCCGTCATGCGTCGGATAGACAAGATAGTTTCGCAGTAAAAATTCTAGCTGGGCAGATGGGGGTTGATACGTGTCATATCCGTCGAATGCCCGGAAAATCTGTTTGCCTATGGTCCATGATGTGAGTGGTTCCGCGGATCGCAGGCGGTCGATTTGCTGGATAGTTTCTTTCGGGGTTCCCATACGTGTGCGTGAGTGTACACCGGTACAATTGCGCTGTCAACAGGCGCCAAAAATCGTTCATGGTACAATACCAGTCATGCAGTCGCATATTAGAAACTTCGCTATAGTGGCGCACATTGACCACGGGAAATCCACGCTAGCGGATAGGTTGTTGGAAATGACCGGTACGATTGCCCACCGGGATATGCAAGCACAAATTCTCGACAGCAATCCCATCGAGCGCGAACGGGGGATCACGATAAAGCTTGCGCCCGTGCGGATGCAGTATAAAGAATATATTCTCAATCTCATCGATACGCCCGGCCATGTGGACTTCGGCTACGAGGTATCCCGCTCGCTTGCCGCATGCGAAGGGGCCATCCTGGTTGTTGATGCCACGCAGGGCGTTCAGGCACAGACTCTTGCCAATCTTGCCGCCGCGCGGGAGCATGGCCTCACTATTATTCCGGTCATTAACAAAATCGACATGCCCACGGCGCGGATTACAGAAACAGTGAAAGAGCTGGAGAGCTTAGCGTTTCGGGAAGAGGAAATACTTACAATTTCCGCCAAAACCGGCCAAAACGTTGAGAAAGTGCTGGCAGCAGTTATTGATCGCGTGCCGGCACCCGCCGGAGAGGCGGGTAAACCATCCCGCGCGCTTATCTTTTCCTCGCAGTATGATGCACATAAAGGCGTCGTCGTCTTTGTCCGGGTCGTCGACGGAGAGATTCCGAGTGGTGCCGCCGTCCGGCTCCAATTTATGGCTTCCGGCGCGTCAGTAACGCCTATCGAGGTGGGGTATTTTAGTCCTCAGATGGTGCCTTCCGGCCATGGTCTCAAAACAGGGGAGGTGGGGTATATTGCCACCGGCTTGAAAGACGTCCGGTTTGCAAAAGTGGGGGATACGATAACTCTGCCGCCTGCGGTCCACGATCTCCAACCACTTCCCGGTTACAAAGAACCCAAGCCCATGGTTTTTTTAAGTTTGTTTCCGCTTGTTGCCGACGCATTCACCGCCGCCCGTGAGGCAATGGAGCGGTTGCGGCTTAGCGACAGCGCATTCACCTTCCGCCCGATTTCCTCCGCCGCCCTCGGGAACGGGTTCCACTGCGGATTTTTAGGGCTTTTGC
>MFKE01000008.1:4873-5957 GCA_001779455.1 Candidatus Gottesmanbacteria bacterium RIFOXYB1_FULL_47_11
CTCTCACGCGAGTTTGACCTCAATATGATTGCCACCGCCCCGTCGGTCGAGTACCATCTGACGCTTATGAAGGGAGTTGAGCCCGGCAAATATGGCCTTAAGGCTATGGAGAGCGGGCAGAAGAAAGAATCGGGTGTCGAGGTGTCTATTCAGTCTGCGGCAGAATACCCCGACCCGACGGTCATTGCCCAGGTCCGCGAGCCGCTGATGGAGGTCGCGATTTTTACCCCCAAGCGGTATGTGGGTGCAGTCATGCAGCTTGCTACAGAGAAGCGGGGCCAATACATTAACCTCACATATCTGGGCGAGCAGGCGGAGTTTACCTATCTCATACCGCTTGCCGACATGATTATCGACTTTTTTGACCGCTTAAAGAGCGTATCGGCAGGCTACGCATCTCTTGACTACGAGTTTATCGACTTCCAGGAGGTTGATGTGGTCAAGATTGATCTTCTCGTCAACCATGAGCAGGTTGATGCATTGTCTCTTCTTGCCGTCCGGGATCAGGCACGGAGCCGCGCTCTCACGATTGTCGAGCGTCTGGCCCAGGTGATCCCACGGCAGCAATTCCAGATCCCCATTCAGGCAGCAATCGGCGGCCAGGTGATTGCCCGCTCTGACGTCAAATCATTTAGGAAAGACGTGATTGCCAAGCTCTACGGCGGAGACCGGACGCGCAAAGACAAGCTCCTCAAGAAACAAGCGAAGGGTAAGGCGCGGATGAAATTAATAGGAAGAGTGCAAATACCTCAATCTGCGTTTTTTGAGGTGCTCAAGAGGGAGTAGTATGAAAGAAGAAGCTCCTAAACCGTTTGCAGAAGCGCTTGCGAGATACCGGATTACGCTCGGCGCCCCCATGCTTTTTCCTCGGAGTCCTGAGATGGGTTTTGTGGGGCTCACCAAATATCCGCATGTTTTTTTCTCCCACACTCTTGAGCTTGTCAGTCCTATTAAGCCTACGGCGGCACACCCGCAGGAACATGTCGCGCTTTCCCACGTCATGGTCATGTTCGGCCATGGGATAGTAGAAGGCCCAGGAGAAGAGGAGTGGAAATTTATGGGGACAGGGAAATCGGTGTCGGGA
>MFKE01000008.1:5987-20987 GCA_001779455.1 Candidatus Gottesmanbacteria bacterium RIFOXYB1_FULL_47_11
GCACATCTATCCCAGATCGACCGCATTTATGGTCAACACGCATGATCTTGCATATCTAGATGTAGGCAGAGGAGTTCGGATGACTGCGCGGGCCCAGGCGTGGAGCGGGGTAGAGTGGTGGCGCAATTACTGGTCAGCGCCAAGAAATGCCATTCAGCGCGCGACGCAAAAAATTCCGGATTGGGCAGTATCTGCAAGCAGGTAGTAGAGATCAACCCCGACCTCACCTTGCTCATCTGTTTGCATCTTGCGTGTACACATTATGCCACGCGCTGCCCTGAGCCTGATCCGGCTCTTCTCTCCAGTTGCAGGAGTCTTTCTCGCCGGACCATGTCGGCACATACTTTTTAGCTTCTTTGATGGATTCTTGTACAGAGTTTTGTTGCTCTACAGTTAATGTCCCCCGAAGGCGCCTGTGTATGTCAAAATATTTTCTGATAACCGTATTCAGTTTTCTCTTATATTTTTGTTTTTTAAAACCGTCGGGTATCAGACTCTCTATCTGTACATGACTCATCAAATTCTCTAAGCCGTGCATAAATCGGTCAGGGGTATCGATGGGGACTACATTCCAAACTTCTCTATACGTAGACGTGCGATCATATCCCGTAAAGCTGTGCATGCCACCTGATTGACTCCGTCTGAATGCACATTCACGAACGTATCTGTAGGGATCTATTCTTGTTGATTTAAGTTCTTGAGGTCTTTCGTGGTTAGACATATGTGCCGGGACTGTAAAACTTTATACGTGGTTTGTCAAGAACGTTGTCATTACGATCGCGACCGCGTAGCTCGCGACAACATACGATGTTATCTCTTCCCGCCGACCGGTGGGCGGGGGGTAAAAGGACCAGGTGTCGGTTTGGACTCATATGTTCTATCAACCACCTGATGCATAAGCTCTACGGCATCGAGGAAGTATGCATCGGGTATGGATTCGGTATCACGGCCGTCTGCAGTCACCCGTTCCAGGTAGCCATCCTCCGTGAGGAGGTATTGTTCACTATGACTGGATGCATTGTCCTTCGTTATCGCGAGACAATCGATGAGAAAAGACGGTTTTGTTCTCCCCAATCGGGGAAGTATTCCGAATTTTTCCTTCCCTATGGTTACCGAAACATGAGCCTTGTTCACGGGTATTACGTGGGGCTTTGTCATGTCGTAGGTTGTTTTTCCCCAACCATCGAATAACTGTATTTGTTGGTCAGTGTAGGCATCAGGAGGTAACACGTCAAATTGTTGGAGCATTCGTGTGTGAAGGCTTTGCAGAAAAATTTGGAGTTCACCTCGACTTATGTCGACAATACGCGCTTGATCTGCTCGTTCAATCAATGGAAACATATCTATCCTTTCTTCCTGCCCAGAGTGCTACGCATAGCGTTGCAGGCTGGTCGGGCAGAAGTGTGAACATATTACATCAATTCTCCGTCTCCACCCATGCCCGTATTGCTCATATGTCGAATCGTGGCTTTTACAAGATCCAGCGCCTCGCCGACGACTTGATAGTAGCCTGTAAAATGTGCATTATCGGTACGGGTAGGTATTAGTTCATTTCTATTACCAGCTGATTTTTTGACACATTCCTTCCCAAGTACACATACGACCCTTTCGTATGGGCGATCATCAGAGTTATGGTTTTTGCGGTATGTCTCGATCATGAGAAGAGCCTCGTCCGGTTCAGGAATTGATCTTCCAAGGGTTATATTTACATCAACCTCCCTTTCGCCCTCAGGTTTACATGGAACGACCACAAATTTAAACTGTCTGTCTCCGGTTCTAATGCCGGTTTCCAGTCGTTCCGGAAATGTACGAGCAGTCAGTTGATTATATAGTTCTTGAATTTTTTTAATATCCTGCGCAAGCTTAATATTTCTGGCATCAACTTCGTGTTCCTCTTGTATTTTCCGTGCTGTTCTCGTTATCATTTCAAACATATCTATCCTTTCTTTGGGCGGGTATGCTCAGGTATTGTTATTTATTCTGCTTCTGGACATCCCTGACGATGCCCCTGAGATTGTTGATCAAGTCCTTATCGTCTCTGATTGTCAGTAACCTTGCTGAGCCGGCTTTCTCGTATTCAATCCTATCCGGGTGTATGGTAAAGATTTCATGAGAGTGTATTTGTCCTTTAAGGCGAATAATAAACAGCGAGACATCATAGGTGTTATTAGGTGTATTGTGTCCGATATGGACCGCTGCAGACAGCGTCGGATACTTATCCGAAGTAATCATTGTTCTAAACCACCGGCGGCTTCCGTCTTCCGATTTGTGTACCATCTCAGGATTGACAGCAGGGAGCAATGCCGCAATAGTCCTGCGCAGCGGATTCGTAATGTTGGCAATATGCGGGTTCCATTCAACACTAGTTTTCGTTTTTCGGTCGATCTCTTTAAATCTTGCCATGACCATATCTATCCCTTCTTTGGGCGGGCCTGCCCGCCGGCCTGGCGAGAGGATTCTATGTGTTGTTTTACATATGCGATCGTATTGGTGAGTTTTTTGATATACGGGCTATTTGCCCGGAGATAAAATTGTTCTCTCGTGAGATGGTCGGCATGGAAAACGGTTATTGGCGACAGTGTGTACGTTTCGCTGATTTGTGTGTTGGGGTTTCTGTCTTTATCGATATAAACCCAGGAGACTTCATACGTATTTTTATCTTTTTCATGTCGTATAGACAACTGGGTAGATAGACTCTCGGGGAAAAATTCTGAATCAATTTTTCCTCTCCACTCACGGCGGTTGCCGTCAGGGGATGTATGGAGATCCTTTGGATCGCACGCCGTAAACACTTCCTCAATCTTTTCTTGTATTTTCCTCACAACCTCGGGGATATACTTATCCGGATTGCGGATTATGATACCAGCTTCCTTTCTAAAACGGTCAAACATATGCTTCGTGTCTCCGGGCGGGGGAGATGGTTTGGACTGTACCATACGGCCATATGGATTGCAAGAAGTATGGTATCGAGCTATACTACCCGCCTATGGCACCATTTCGTATCGAGCAATCAGGGAGATCTGTTTGGCAGGTGACAGCACAAGAAATACAAGATATGTTCAGGAGTTCGTTGGTGACGGCTCTCACGAGTGCCGGAGTATTGAAGTCACGCTCTGTTGGACACGGATCGTTATCATATTCCCGGCAGGATGTTGCCAAACTGGTCTATGCCAGATATTTACTGGAGGACGCCAAAGAGCGTGGTAAAGATAAAGACGCAGTAGATTTTTCCGTGATCCGCGGCATCATCCCCGGTAATATATTTGATCGGATGCAGGCGGCGCCGTGGTGGACCGAGTTAAACCTTCGAATGTTGCAGAAATGGCATGTTGATCTCAGGAGCATGGTAGGGCCGAGTGTGCGGGAAATTGATCGTTATGGGAGACTGCCGAAGCTTAAAGATCGCGCCTAGACCGGTAAAGCAAATTTATGGGAGCACCATCAGAAAAAGGACAACAGGAACACCTTCCTCGACAGCAAGTGAAAGAGGGGCTTCGTGTGCTTGCCGAGCATGCCAAAGAGCAGGGCGGCATGCTTCAGATAAGTGATGTGAGCGCGCTATTTCCGGATTTTTATGAGAATGAAGAGTTACAGGGATATCTGGCACAATGGATGGAGCAAAAAGATATTGGTCTTGCGCTGGAGGAGCCGGAGGGTGGCGATGAAGAAGCGCTTCAGGATGAATTGACATTCGGTGTGGGGGTAATGGGCGAAGAAAGAAAGGGCCGTAAAAAAAGGAAAGAATCGGATGAAGACATATTGGCCGGTATAGATAGTGACGATACGACGGCCCTCTATCTAAAACAGGCGTGTCAACACCCTCTCCTTACAGCGGAGCAGGAAAAAGAATTGGCGCGCCAGATAAACGCAGGAAGTCAAGACGCGAGAGACACGTTGTCCATGTTTAATCAACGATTAGTTGTCAGTATTGCCAAACGATATATGGGAAGAGGACTTCCACTTCTCGATCTTATCCAGGAGGGTAATATGGGGCTTTTGAAGGCAATAGATAAATATAACGTCAAAAAAGGATTTCGTTTTTCTACGTATGCAACCTGGTGGATCAAGCAAGGTATTACCCGTGCTATTGCCGATAAAGGGCGCGCCATCCGCATACCCGTTCATCGATTTGACGAGATAACACGGTTGTATAGGACAATACATAGATTACGACAAAAACTACATCATGAACCGACAGAAAAGGAAATTGCCCAAGCAACCGGTCAGGGAGAACAATATATCCACCAATTATTAGTTACATCTCAACGACCGTTGTCACTCCAAACGCCGCTCGGGGACGGCGAGGGAGATGAAGAGATGGGGGACATGATCGGTGACCGGAATGCCGATACGCAGGGAACGGTAGAGGCAAATGAAATCCGCGACAAGACGAGGTGGTTGATCGCCCAGTTGCCGGACGAGAGATCTCGTGATATATTGCGGCTCCGGTTTGGTCTGTATGACGGGAGGGTATATACGCTCGAAGAAACCGGACGCATTTGTGGTGTGACACGCGAACGGATACGGCAGATTGAGAAAGAAGCGCTGAAAGCGCTGCGTCCCGCCGCACGGCACATGAGGCTGCAGGAGAGCAGGTAAACCTATATGAGTGGAGCCCGACACATAGAAGCAGGGGATCGTGAGCGATCCGGACGTGTGGTTTGCCGGGAGTCTGTTCCGCTTGCAGCACTGCGCATTTCTGATACACTCGCGCAGGAATGTCGGTCAGAACTTGACCCCCGCAAAGTAGCGTATTTGGCCAGATCTATCAACCAGGGTATGGCGGAGGTCACACCCGTATTGGTGAAGGCGCATAAAGAGAAACAAGGTACATGGTACGAAGTGCTCCATAAACCCGGTCAGGTTGCGGCGTTGTCTCAATTACGTCAGTCGGAATGTCCGGCACTTGTCCTCTACGGGCATGACGACTTTCGTTTGACCGATGCCCCACCTGCAACGCTTATGGCACTGGCGGAAAAAGGGACGAGAATAGAGCGCGAAGAAGATATCAATGTTGCCGATTTACTCCTGGAAGGCGCAATCACGGATGATAAACATAAAGATAAATTAGAAATGGAAATGGGGAAGGGATAAAAGGTGCGTATCTGGGTGAGGGCCAGGGAAGAAAACAGGCACATCGCGTATGACATTATCGATGGCTATCACCGCAGCAGTGTGTTGCGAAAGCTGAAATTCGGACTAGCCAAAGCAATCGTGTCGTATGGCATGTCGGATGAAGAACTGTATGACCAGCGCGTGATTGCAGCCAATTCCGTGGCCTCCATACAGTTTGCCAGGGTGGTCCGCGCCATGCAGCGGTCATTTGTTGAGTCCAAGTGGCATCGGAATTATCACCTCAAATTGTCGTCAGTGTTGGGAATGGCAATGAATGAGAAAAAACTAAAAGAACCCGGGAAAAATATGAAGTTAACGACCGGGGAGGCGCAGGAAGCCATTGAGTGGGCACTGTACAAAGTCGCTCTCTGGCAGGGAGAGTTGGGCTCTATATATCAGGAAATACGTGCTGCGGAGTCATCCTTTGAAGAAATTCTTGTACAGGTACGCTCCACCGGCGGCGGGAAACCGGGGTCGGGAGTGCTGAGCCCCGCAAAATTTATTGCTATGACAGAAGAACTGCCGAATAACATCCACCTTCAGCGCAAAATGGTAGCTATCATCCGGGAGCATAATCCGGATGCTACGACTACGAGGCAGATTGCTCAAGCGTTACGGTTAAATAGTAAAATTCCGTCAAATGTAAAAATGTTAGAGCAAAATCCGATCGCTGTTGCGGAAGAACTTATTGGAGATCGGTTGGATGAGCAGCCTGCTCAGAACCATCCACAGAAGAAGGGATTTATGAGAGGTGGAGAAGCAACGTCCCGGGCGAAAGCGGATTCCCGCGAGAACCCGTCTGTTTTGGCGCAAAAGGGTGCCGTCGTGTTTGAGAGAACCCAAACTGCGGGGTTGGAATGGTTAGATTATGTGCCAAGTATATCCAAAGAAGAGAAGCAGGTCATGAAATCGCTTTTTGTGGAAGGGCAGACGCCGGAAGACGTGTGCGCTTCTTTACGAATCACGGGAAATAAATTGGAACAACTGATTTTTAGCGCCCAGCGGAAGTTTGCACTCGCACGATTGGATAGTCAATTGATGAAACGATTACGAATGATGGGCGGTAAACGGTAGCTCAAAGAGGCGGATTAAGAGTAAACTTCCCACGTTGATACCCAGCACCACTCCCAAACTTTTCGTCAGCCCCTCAAGGATGCGGGTGACTAGGTCAAGCGCCGTTCCGGTCAATCCTATCCGCAATCCCGCAAAATAGGCCGCGCTCACCATGATGATGAGGGTGAGGGCAAACGGCACGAACCCTTTCAGATCTTCCGAGGAGGAAAACATGGCGTTACTGACTGCGAAGAGGAGATAGACAAGGAGCAGATTCAGCCAACTGAACCACTGCGACCAATCGATAAAATATGCAAGTGCGGTGAGTGCGATAAGGCCGACAAGCATGGGCGCCAGTCCGATGAGGTATCGCCGGAACGGATCGGAGTGACCGATCATCACGGATCCGGTTCGGATTTCCGTCCCGAGCATCGTCGAGGGATCTTGCGCAATAGCCTCCGGTACCAATGTCAGTTTTCCGGTCCGTACTCCCAGTATTTCCGCAGTAAACAGGTGTGCTAGCTCGTGGATGACTGTCCCCGGGAACATAAGAAGGGTGAGGGCGGTAACACCGATTGTGCGTGAACGGGTGAGGCGGACGACCAGGTCGTACAAGGCCTGTGTGAGGCGCCCGGAGACTGCGTAGAGGGTGATAAGCTCTCCGATGAGGAGTAAGGCCTGCATGAGTCCAGTATGGACAATTGTGGCGTAGGGCGCAAGGCAGAGTAGTTACCTGCTGCGGGAGTGCGTGGTAATAAAGGAATGAAATTTGTCAGCCACGGTATCAAGCATTGCCGCTGTTTTGAGTTTCCCGGCTGCTTTTTTGGTCAATATGTCGTAGGTGAAATTTCCCTTTATATTTTTTACGACATCTATGGCAGTTCGATTAGAAGAAATTATATAGGAAACAGAAGAAAGGGGATAATCTTTACCGATTTCCTGTTTTTCTGTAGAAATATGTACGATAATGAGAGAATTATGGGCACGATTATTCCTTCCGATAAATGCTTTGACAGTAAATCCGTCAGCAGTTTCTTGAAGATCTACGTTATCTACGCCAAAAAAAGTCTCAGTTTTGTCATGTCCGGTGTCATCTTTTCCTATGATAAACGCCCTTCTCCACGTTGATATTCCCGATTCCTCAGCATAGTGGAGAAGACCACGGATTTTAGTACCATACCGTTCGACCAGATCATAAATAAAATCCCGGCTTTCTTGATTGACAGCTAATTCAGCTGCTCTTGCTCTTGCGTCATTGAGAAGTTCATTAAATACCATGGTGTTGGTTTTTGGGCGGGAGGTTTATGTAATAGGCCGATATTACACGGCGAAATCATGTATGTCAAGCTTGATTTACCTGCGTCCGTTTGTGTGAACTCACAGAGTTGTGATAGCATACCGGCGTGAGCAAAGAGGCTACTCCCATTCGTCTGTCCGAAACAGAAGGCGACACATCGTGGTTGCCCTACAGTATAGTCCGCCGTGATGATCACATTGTGGTGCGCGGCGGGTTGTTCAATTATCTTTCCGGTCCGCTTCTGTCTGCAGACACGGATCAATCCGTTTTTATGCCGACGTATGGCCACGAGGCCATTTCCGTCACCAGAGTTCAGCATAATATGTTTCAAATAGGGGAGTGTGGTGTTGTGCGCATGGAAGAAGATGCCTGTTATTTTGTCCGACAGGATAGGAAATTTGTCTTCAGAGCAGCGATACCCTCGCCGGACAAGCGTGACGAGATATTCACCGGTATGGTGCACTTCGGTGCTGCAATGGCGAGTAACGGCAGCTGACAAATATCGTATATTTTTGCTTCCCCGTGGGTTGACAGTCATGTGTTTAGCGCGGTACAATGCCCATTCATGGGTAAATCACCAGAACATAGTCTTGATCATCGCATGCAGATTGAAAAACGGGGACCAGTGCTGGCCCTGTATCATCTGTATGAATCGAATCCGGAAAAGTGGATTCATCCGGAGGATATATATACGCTATTCGGGTGGGCCGAGCATGATGAAATGGCGCGGGAAATGTATATGGCGCTCTCACTTAAAGTTCGTACAATGCCATTTTCTCCGGCAGGAATTGTGACCATAGAACATGAACGGGGGGCTGTCTATATTCCCGAAGCACACCCGAATACGATTATTCAACCAAGAAAATTTCGACCGGCTCCTCAGGGCGTTGATGAAGTGCGAAGTCCAAAATGGCTCCTGGATATTTTTTCCGAGTTTCCCAAGGCGACGATCACCGAGCATACACAGACAGCAGTGGCACGTATACCGCGCTTACCGTATAAAATATTCTATTGGGTCACTGATGCAATGACACAGGGCTTCCGCATATCGTATGAAGAAGTACGGCATTATTTAGCCCGGGATTTTCATCAACCAGAGGATCCTGTGAGATACACAAACGACATACTTGCTTCTTTAGGACTAAAGTTCTGCAGGATCGAAGTAGATGCCAGTCGCGCGCTTCGAGTCGTTCGCACGTAACCACAGTTGTGTTTCTTGCACGTTATCTTCCCTGCACGTAGAATAGATGTTGGGGTATGAAGAAACATTCCAAATGGCGGCACATCGGCATTTTGACCATTTTCGTTCTTTCTCTTCTTCTCAACATCATACTTCTTACAGAGAGATATCAGCAGAACCGTGTGGTGGCGGTTGCAGATGGGGATTCCATTCAGTTATCTGATGGCCGGCGGGTACGGCTTCTGGGCGTTGATGCGCCGGAGCGCGGGTCCTGCCTTGCCCAAGAGGCCAGAAGCGAGCTTGCGCGGCTGGCGCTTGGGAAACACGTGAGGTTTAAAGATACACTAACCGATGGGTATGGGAGAGTTTTAGCTATTGTTATTGTCGAAGATTTTCCCACCTGGATGTCATATCTTTTTCAGCGCTCCCGCGGCGCTCCACTGGACCCCGACCCTTTAGTCAACCGCGGTATGCTTGCGGCGGGTCTTGCCAAAAATACGTATTCGGCGCCTGCGGATTATGCTCCTACACTGAAACAAGCGTCGGACAAGGCAAAAGCAAGTGCTCTGGGGATTTATTCTTCCCGCTGCCGCACGCAGGCGACAGGAGATTGCACGATCAAAGGCAATGTCCGCGAAGGGGAGAAGATCTATCACGTACAAGGCTGTGACAACTACTCTCAAGTGATCGTCGACGAAGCCTTCGGCGACCACTGGTTTTGTACGGAGCCAGAGGCTGTTTCTGCTGGCTTTACCCGCGCGACCGGATGTCGGAAATAACGGCTTAAAACTCTCGACAAGAATATAACATATATGTTATATATATAATTATGAAACTTATTTCTTTTGATGAAGATCTTAAGCAGCAGTTGAAAGACCCTGCGTTTAAACGGGAATACGATGCGCTGGAGCCTGAGTACGCGGTGATCCGGGCCGTGATCGGGAAGCGGATAGAGAAAAAAATGTCTCAAAAACAATTAGCCCGCAAAGTAGGCACCAAGCAATCCGCTATTTCGCGTCTTGAGTCGGGCACCTCCAATCCGTCGGTGAAGTTTCTCCAAAAGGTCGCCACAGCCCTGGGCGCGCGTCTGTCTATTTCATTTGTGTAGCAGGCTTGTTAGGCTATGCGGAATCGCACAAGTACCCGGAAGTAGTTACGATTTGCTGTTTCCCCGGATATAGTCACTCATGTTTTTTTCAATGAGCTCCATGGTCTCCCAGAAGCGTAAACTCATTGCATATGCAGGCGTCACGGGTTCCATCCAATTTTGAGAGTCCGCACTTTGTCGTACCCGATGGACTGTTTGAGATCTAAAATCTAAAGCGTAAGTGTCGGAAGCCAGTATTTGTGCGTCGTGACGTTTGGTCAAATGGAGGATAACCGTATCTTTAAATGGACTACTCACGACAGGAGTTTTATGCTCTTTTCCGATAAACGCAAATGTACGCATGCCGGTATCTCCATCTTCCAGGGGGAAGAGGTAGCCTGTGGAGAGATGAGTGTCTATCATTGCATTTTTCGGGGAACGGTATGCAGTAAATTTAAGCGTTTCACGACGCAGACCCTGTCGCTGTTGTGCTTGGCTCCATAACTGCCCGAGGGTTATGCGGTGTTTTTCAAAGTTTTGTAGAAAAATAAGTTGCTCTATCGCAGCGCGGTCAAGTTCTTTCAGCATAAGATACATCGGCGGGCGGGAAGTTGTTTGGGTAGATAGTACAATCTGTTCCTACTATTGTCAAGGAGTCTGGATAGGTAGTGTCGGAGTGGAGAAGGTGAGCACTCGCCAGTCTATTTCTTTCGTGTGAAGACGAGAATAAACGGGATAGGTAGGAGGGCAAACCCCAGAAATTGCAATAGCTGCGGCCAAAAGAAGATATAGATAGCACCACTTGTACCGGGATCTATTGTCCACCCGTTTTTCCAGTTATTGACCTTGACATGTGGGAGGATTTTGCCGTCAGAGAGTGCTATCCAGCCGGGATCGTAGGATTGGGAAAGAATAAGCGTTGACGCATCGACGCGCTGACGCATCGTCACGTTATAAAACGCCGGATTTGGATGTGACACTTGGATTGTCATCCCCGCGGAGGCGGGGATCTGAGTTCCTGTTCTTATATTTACGAGATCATTGTACGGGATTTGGTACAACCGGATGCGCGACACCGTATTTACTGTTTCCTGTTTGCCGATTGCGTCATTAGAAAGATATACGGTGTATCCCAAGCCATCCGGGGCAAGCGGTGGAAGAATAAAATAATCCGTGGTTCCATCAAGATATGTCTCAAGCTCGACATGCCGCGCGGTGTCATTGATAAACGAAATCATGAGCGGGCGCCCTGTAACATGCCGGCTTTCAACTGCAGCCAGATAGCCGAATTTGTGGGAAAGGGTAGGAATATCAAAAGACAGGCAGCCGCGCTGGTTGATGCTTCGCAATTGCAGAGCTCCGTCCGCCTCGCTTGCGGATGCCGCGCCCTCCTTCAGGAGTCCGCATTCCTTGACCGCCGCGGCTGTTAAATCTGCGGATGCAGTACTGTCATACACAGGTTTCGCCGCCGTAAGCAAAGCGAGCGCGTCAAAGTCCCGTTCATTGACCGACCGTTTGGTAAAAAGCGAACGGAATTGGTAGGTAATACCGCCCTCTCCGGTAATATAGTCGCCCAGTTCCCTGTATGCCACATCGTTATCCGTCCAGGTATAGGGGTTTACCGTAGGGAGATTTTGTTTGAGGGAAATAAATGAATCCGCTCTTGGCGCCCGTTCATACAGCGAGAGCTTACCGAATGTTCTGGCGGGTGTGCCAAGTAGGTTTTTTATCTCATCGATAAATAGGGAGCGGTTATTGTTGGGCGTGGTCACGTTTTCGTCCAGTAGAATGTAGCGGATATCGTATTTTGCCATCACCGCGTCTATTCCTGCAGCATCCTTGGCATACAGCGCACGGGAGAGCTCCCAATAGTAGTTTTCATTGGTTGCGCTCCACGGGTCAAATGCCCGGTCCATAATCGGTTGCGGTAGGCCAAACCAGGAAAAACCGCTTCCCCGGTATCCGAACCGGTAGTATTTCCAACTCCAGTATTCATGCTGGGGAAGCACGATCATCCGTGAATTTTTGTCCAATGTGTTTGCATATTCGAAGGCCTGAACATATTCTTCCGGAATTGTTATGCGCAAATTTTTGTAAAAAAAGTTACCCTGAAAGGCCGGATACGCGACGAATACTATGCCGGCGATTGCAAAAACTGAGAGCGCCGCAAGTCTTGACCGGAACATTGCAAGGAGACCGGCACAAAACAATACTGCGTACGAAAGTCCGAAGAGCAAGCTGAATTTAGTGAACGTAAACCGAAATGCTTCCCGGAAAAGGGGAATTGTATTCTGGAGCCATACCGTAATCTCACGAATACCGGGAATATCGTTTCCCAACAACACAAATCCCGCGACAAATGTCAAAAGAAACGGTATGGCCGGCCACGCTGGTTTTGCCAGAAGTGATATCAGGCCGATAAACGCAACGACTACAAAAAGCCCTGTTACAACCTGCGCGAGTGGTGTATTGATAAAATTCCGCCATGGCTCCATCATCATGATGGACGTATTGTTTGGATTCAGATCTGCGTAATCCAGGGTAAATCCGCGGAGTGTGAGGACATCTCCAAGATT
This sequence comes from Candidatus Gottesmanbacteria bacterium RIFOXYB1_FULL_47_11, assembly GCA_001779455.1. Classification (GTDB taxonomy): domain Bacteria; phylum Patescibacteriota; class Microgenomatia; order UBA10105; family UBA927; genus XYB1-FULL-47-11. The sequence continues at coordinate 18,296 of MFKE01000008.1, forward strand.
CCCAAATGCCTGATTTCTCGCAAATATTTCGCTGCTGCTCATCTGGTTGATTTTTGCGGCACTGATTATTGATCCGTTGTGCGGAAGCCCCCAAAGGTAGGGGAGGAGCCAAAACAAATTTACCAGAAGAAAACCAGCAACCGCTGGCAGTACCCGTGAGAACTTTTGTCGAAGTGAGAGACAGCTAATGAGGATGCCGGTGGGTAGCAAAAACGTTGTTACGAAGTACTGCGGAGTAGACAGGAGAATGACGAAGAGATATACAATGTATGATTTTCGCGAGCCGCGTTCATAAAACGTTACAAGCGCCCACGATAGCCAGGGCAGGGATGCAAAGTGGACAGAAAATGCTTCGAGCGGAGCATAAAACATCTGAATCGTTGCGAGATTGAGCATGTAAAAGAAAGCCCCTGTCAGGCTGATTATTTTATTCCGGAATAGTTTGGTCAGCAGCATGTAGGTGCCTATGCCGCCGACAACATGCATACCCAAGTGAAAGCTATAGCGCAGTAGATTGTGAGGAATGACAATCGACATGAGCCAGATAGTCAATGTATGTACGAGATTAGCTGCGTGAGACATCCCGTCGTAGAGACCTGTTCCCCGGTATTGGATCCAGACGCCGAATATGCTTCGCCAGAAATTCAGAGGGAAATTAAATTCAGGAAATAGATTGTCCCAACCGGCCAAAATAGTATTCGGAGTTATATTGGTACACGCAATAATAAGCTCAAGAGCGAGTAATGTGATAACGGGCCAGTATTTTTTCACAGTTTGCCTACCACTGTATATTTTCGCACAACCGGGTGGGAAATTGCGAGCTTTTTGAGTTTCGCCATATATGCACGAAGCCGCTTTTGCGGTGTTCGGTCCATACCGCGCACAATTGGGTAGATATATTCGATAAATCTGCTGGGAAGCAGGGTGACCAAAACAACCTGCGTCGCCATGACAAGCAGCGACCGGATGGACATCTGGTAATTGAAGTATTTCATCGCCTCCAGCCGGATTTTCGCGGTATTATAAAATTTTTCTTTAACATTCGTCAGCGATGCATTTGTGCCGTGTATCCGGTAACGCAGAAGCACCTCCGGCAAATTAGCAAACTGGCCGTAGGTTAAGAGTTTAAAAAAGCTGTAGTAATCATCGTTAATTCCCCATTTATGGAGATATATTTTATCGCGGTTCGGCAGCGCGCTGCGGCGGATCATGACCGACGGATGGATAATCGGGTGAACCACGCCGTAACTCTCATATATCGCGCTGTTGGTCGTCGGGACTGTTTTGGTTCCGATACGTTTGCCGTTTTTGTTGATAATATCAGCCTGGGTTCCGACTAAAATTACCAGGGGATTATCCTGTAAAAATTGGACCTGTTTTTCAATACGTTTAGGGAGGGCAACATCATCGCCGTCCATACGCGCGATGTATTCTCCTTTTGCATGAGAAAGGCCTACGTCCGTTGCCCCGTTTCCGGCGGAATTAAGTTGTTTTTCAGTGCGGTATACGCGGATAGTTTTGGGGTACCGTTTTTTGTATGCGCGGATCGTTTTCCAGGACTGATCGGTAGATCCGTCGTCCACGATGATAAGTTCAAATCGCGCGTATGTTTGGGCGAGGATACTTTCAATTGCGGGTACGAGAAATTTCCCGGCGTTATGTACGGGCATGATAATTGTTACGAGTGGTATTTTTTGTTTCATACTACCTCAGGCGACAATTAGCGGAATTGTCGACTAGGGTAGTGCAGGGTGGAAAATTCTTAAATTAATAAGAATGAGACGAAACGTCTCTAAATCCACACTGCACCGCACATATTTTTATCCTTTCGGATATTGTTGGTTACTCGGTTCCATAAGCCCGGTGGGCTATGGACGTACGGATTGTATCCAGGTCCATCGCGTGAGCGATAGACTGGAGCATCTCGGGCGCGCATGTTTGCGCTCCTAAGGTTAATGAACCGTCATCACGACGCGCTGCTTGATGAAATCAAGCCCAGGGCCGAGCGGTCCTTCACGAACAACCTGCCAGCTTCCATTAAGATCAAGGAAGTATACACCGATTTCATCGGGGTCTGGACGGTTGCCGGCGTCATCCTGTGAGGACTGAACCAAGGCATCCACGTGTGTGGGCGCCCAGGCAAGGATGTCCTTTAGGAATCCGCAGTACTGGACCAAATGGATTGTCTTCGAGCCGCGTACGAATGCCATCGTCTTTGCATTCATGCTTGGAACGATAACAATCGCGCGGTCAAATCCACCGAACCCGGACCCGGTCCAGCTAATCTCAGCAACAACAGCGCCTTCCAAGGTTCCGATCGGGATCCTGGAAATATCGGCGAACTGGTTGCTTATGATTTTGCCGTCTTGGCATCCTTCCGCTCCTTGATAATCCGACCCTTTAACAGGTTCAGCTACTACGGGCGCGGCGGGCGCTTCAGCGGCGGCGGGCGCAACGGGCGCGGGCGCATTGCCACGCGGCCAGAAAACAGCCACGAGCAGCGCGAGCACCAAAAGCCCAATCAACAGCAAAATCCACCAAGGGATTGACGTGCGGTTGTTCTCGGGCTGCTGCGCGTACTCCGGCCTCGGGTTTTCGAGGATCGTTGGCTTGCGCTTGGCTGCTTCGGCCTTGCGTGCTTCGGCCTTGCGTGCTTCGGCGGCGCGGACTTCCTCGGCCTTGCGGGCTTCGG
>MFKE01000009.1:0-3003 GCA_001779455.1 Candidatus Gottesmanbacteria bacterium RIFOXYB1_FULL_47_11
CGGAATAATACGCCAGCTCTTGTCAAGCAAAATGTGTAAAGGAGTCCAGAAAGGAGACATATGGATATGAATTCGTATGTTGCTGGACTGACGGATGGGGAAGGCTGTTTCTGTGTATCGTTCAGCTTTAGAAACAAGCTGAATACGAACATAGAGGTGAGACCCAGTTTTTCAATCAGCCTAAACCAAAAAGACTTACCGCTTCTGCAAAAAATATTTAAAATATTTAGTTGCGGGGCGATAAGAAGATCTGCTCACGACAGATGCTATAAGTATGAAGTAAGGAATCTTGAAGATCTCAACAGGTCAATCATCCCGCACTTCAGACAATACCCCTTGCAGGGGACAAAAGCATCTGACTTCGAGAAATTTGCCAAAGTTTGTGAAATGATGAAGGCAAACTTGCATCGAAGCAAAAAGTATCTGCCAGAATTGATTGAAATTTCATATTCAATCAATCAGGGCAAGAGAAAATACAATAAAGAGGATCTCCTAAAACACATGACAAGATGAAGATATAGTCTGATCCGTTAGCAATAACGCGAATAATTGAAGTTCCGACCCGCACGAATGGCATAACGGTCTGAAAACTGTCTCAACGAGGGACTCGGTGAAATTGCAATGCCGGTAAAGATGCCGGTTAACTGCAGCAAGACGGAAAGACCCCGTGAAGCTTTACTACAGCTTTGTATTGGCTTTTGGATCTTCATGTGTAGCGTAGGTGGGAGCTTAGGCAACAATGAAACACCACTCTTGAATATTCGAAAGTCTAACCCAGCCCCACTTTTTGGATTGAAAATCGAAAAAGTGGGGCTGGGAACAGTGCTTGGTGGGTAGTTTGACTGGGGCGGTCGCCTCCCAAATCGTAACGGAGGCGTTCAAAGGTTGGCTTAGCTCGTATGGAAAGCGAGCCTCAAAGTGCAAAGGCATAAGCCAGCTTGACTGCAAGACTTACAAGTCGCGCAGCTGCGAAAGCAGGACTTAGTGATCCTCTAGCTCCTCATGAGTGGGCTAGAGCTCAACGGATAAAAGCTACTCCGGGGATAACAGGCTGATCGGGCCCAATAGTCCACATAGACGGCTCGGTTTGGCACCTCGATGTCGGCTCACCGCATCCTGGGGGTGAAGCAGCTCCCAAGGGTTTGGCTGTTCGCCAATTAAAGCGGTACGCGAGCTGGGTTCAGAACGTCGCGAGACAGTTCGGTCCTAATCTGCTGTAGTCGTAGAAACTTGAGAGGATGTCTTCTTAGTACGAGAGGACCAGAAGGCGTGAGTCTCTGGTGTACCAGTTGTTCCACCAGGAGCATCGCTGGGTAGCTACACTCGCTCGGGATAACCGCTGAAGGCATATAAGCGGGAAGCCCACCTCAAGATTAGGTTTCTTAGGCACCAGAAAGACCATCTGGTTGATAGGCTCTAGGTGTAAGCCCCGCAAGGGGTTCAGCCGAGGAGTACTAATTTGCCAAGTATAAAAACGATCGAGTATCGTCGCTTAGGCGACGGCTCGAGTGATGTTGGATGAAAGTTCTGATATAATTTGATTTATGAAAGATACCCAAAAATATCAGAAGTCAGGGATAGTCTTTTTTGTGGCGGGCTTAATTCTAATCGCCGCGGGAATTATTTTTTCTCAAGTAGCTTTTGCTGAAGTAAGCTCACAAACATCTGACATCGGTATCTCCCTGATAATTTTTGGGGCCATTTTCGTTGTCGCTGCGATTGCTTTTTTGATGTATTTGATCTTTTTAAAGTATTGAAAATAATAATTTCAAAAATTGTTTATTAAGTGCTGGTTCTTATGGCGAGGTGGGTACACCTTTTCCCATTCCGAACAGAGAAGTTAAGCACCTCTGCGCCGATGGTACTTGTTCCGCAAGGAACCGGGAGAGTAGGACGGAGCCAGCACTTAGTAAATAAACGAAGCCGACTTGTCTCTCGTAGCCGAGCAGAGCGAGGCGGAGTGGGATGGTACTTGTGGAGTTTATCCCGCGAAGCTTGCAGAAGCGAAGTGGGACAAGGAACCGGGCTTCGGCGCTTCGAGCGGGTGGAACGCGAGAATAATCTGTACTAAACCGCCGAATAATGCCGATGTAGGATGTCGCCAACACAAAGCCATTTTTTTAATTTATATACTTTTTTAACATATGTTAAAAAAGTATATAAGCGGATTTGTGCTAACACATCATGTGTCATCGCGAGCGACATTTGGAGCGTGGCGATCTTTTAAAACATTTATTTTATTTGGGTGTTAAGGGGTCTGTCGGCAAATACCATTTTGGCTTCAAAGCGACTGGCTCGGCTGCAAACTCGCAAAAGTTCCTCGCCTTATCATCTGCTGATAAAGCTCGTCGCTTTTTCAAGTTTTCGCGCGATTCAGCCGCTTTTTGGTCTCAAAAGCTCATTTGTCGACAGACACTTATACTAAAAGTCCGTACGGACTTTTAGTATAGTAGTTTGACCTGATTGGGATTCTAGGGAAGATCAAAAGTGAATCTGTGTGATTTTGTTTTTGGCAAAAAAATGAACCCGTGATTGGGTTCTTTTTTATTCGTTTAGAAATTGTTGAGAGGAGGAGTGCACCTGGAAGTTCCAGGGCACGCCTCCTCGCGGGTGAGTGAGAACGAGCAGGCAGGCCAGTGGTCCTATCGGACGGGGTGGTCAGCCCCCGCGGCGCATAGCGCCGCGATAACCTGCCTGGTACATCCCGGGCCCAATCTCGGGCATCCCCATGCGGGCGATTTCGGAGCATCTCTTGGCTCCTGGGTGAATCTGTGGTGGCTGGTACAGCTACTTCACGGGGATACGGCGAGGGGATCGAGCGGGAAGCCGGCGCTTCGGGTTTTCGTCTCCTTTCGGAGGTCTATATCATCACCCCGAAGACGGCTGCAGTTTACCGCTCGATTTTGGGCGGACGGGGCGACGGCCGGCACTGGGCGGCACAATATGGGTTGGCTAAGTGCCGCCCCGTCCGTACACCAATCACAACCGGATCGGCTGGCTCGG
>MFKE01000009.1:3040-3563 GCA_001779455.1 Candidatus Gottesmanbacteria bacterium RIFOXYB1_FULL_47_11
TGAGCTGGCGAAGTTAAGCCCGCGGCGTATGCAGCCGACGGCGGGAAACCTCGCCTCACTCCGGGGGCAACAGGTGCGGAAGTCTATCCGCGCACCAGCCGCGGGGTCGGGAGACGACTCTGATCTCGAGGTGGTGGCGGGCGTGTTCCAGAGGCACGCGCTCACCCTTGTCTTTCTGCCACTTCGCCAGGCCGAAGAGGCAACATCGTCGCGCAGAAAGCCCCCCGTTTGCCTGGTTGGGGGGCGGTCGGGGCGGCCGCCCAGAGGTTCGGGCTAGCCGCCGTCGCCCGGGTCGCGGGTCGCGTTCAGCGTGGCGCCCGGCGGGCCGGTGTACGCGTCATACACGGTCGAAAGGGGGCCGGCGGGGTGGTTCTTCTTCATCTTGTTGTCCGTCTTGTCGGTGAAGCGGGGCGGTCCCTTCATGGGGACACACCTCCTCGATGGATTCGGAGCCCGATCTCACGCGAGAGATGTTTTGTTCTCACTTGAGTACGAGGTCCGGGAAGAAGGGGGTTGGCCCTCT
>MFKE01000009.1:3585-4356 GCA_001779455.1 Candidatus Gottesmanbacteria bacterium RIFOXYB1_FULL_47_11
AAAAAACATCGCAAATCATTTTACGATACTCAACAATTTAGCAAATTTTCATTTATTTGTCAATACCTTTTGGGGCGGGTAGAATAGAGTCAAACAAACAATGAGATCGCCACGCCCAAAGGGCTCGCGATGACAGGTTAAATATGAGCATAAAAATCAAAAATTTGTTGGCCATTACTGTTATTTTAGTTGCCTCAATCGGCTTGCGATATTATCTTTTACAAAAGCCAGGGTTTGACAACGATATAAAACTTTTTTTACATTGGGGCGGGCAGATAAACGAGGAGGGTCTTGCCGGCGTTTATACCAAAAATGCTTACAGCCAGGGGGTTGATTATCCGTTTCTCGTTCCGTATGCGACTTCGTTTTTAGTTAAGGCAACGCAAGGAGCAAGCGGGGAGCAAAGAGTTTTTTTATTTAAACTGACTCCGGCGATTTTTGAATTTATTTTTGCTCTTATTGCCGGATATCTAATCTATAAGTCACGCGTTAAATACAAATGGCCGCTTCTGACAGTAGCTGTGGTTCAGCCAGCCTTGGCTTTGGTTTCCGCCGGCTGGGGGCAGGTTGATTCGGTTATGGTTCTAACTGTTTTGATTGCCTTTTTGTTGATAGAGAAAAATGGATACCTGGCCACTTTTTTTATTTTTCTCGCCCTTTTAGTCAAACCGCAAGCCTTGCCGGCCGCTTTTGTCTTTTTTGTTTACCTTCTCTCAAAGCGGGATTTGAAAAATCTCATTTTTCAGGCCTTGTTTTTTATCTTTTTGTGGC
>MFKE01000009.1:4379-6248 GCA_001779455.1 Candidatus Gottesmanbacteria bacterium RIFOXYB1_FULL_47_11
GGTTTTCGCTATATCTTTGAAGCGAGTCTTTTTGATCCGTATCTAAAATCAGTCGGGCGATACGAGATGCTTTCTTTAAACGCGTTTAATTTCTGGTGGGCTCTCTTTGGCCAGCGCTCCTGGGATATTAAAGATATCGTCGGGGCACCCTTAAGCTTTCGCAAAGAAGGGTTTGTTTTACTTGGGATATTTAGTATTCCGGTTTTAACCTACCTTCTCTATAAAAAGCGCAAGCTCGAAGAGGCAATTCTTGCTTTGGCATATTTGTATTTAGCCTTCTTCGTTTTTCCAACCGAAATCCACGAACGCTATTTATATCCGGCCGTCGCTTTTTTATCAATTGCCGCCCTAACATCAAAGAAAGTTTTCGCTGTCTATTTGGTTTTATCAATCGTTTTTCTTGTCAATGTTTTTGCGGTTTTGCAAACTTATTATCCGCAGTTTGGTTTCGCGCAAATTGATTTGCTCCGTGGCACCTGGAGCAGGGGAGTCGCGCTTGTGAGCGTGGCGGCTTGTCTGTACTTGGCGGCGCATCTTATTTTTGTTAGTTTTCAAAGCACCAGCCATGAATAAAATACTTCAAGCTAAAAAAGCAATACTAGCCGCGATGTCATTGCGAGCTCCGGCGAAGCAATCTCAAAAAAACGACGAGATTGCCATCTCGTCCAGTAAGACTCCTCGCAATGACAAAAAACAATTTGTTTTTTTGGCGCTAGTCATAATCCTGCTCGCGCTCATCAGCCGCTTTATTTTTCTTTCTGCTCGTCCAGTCCACCACGACGAGGGCATGCTTGCGTATTTTGCTTGGAAGCTGTCTGATTTCGGCGATTATATTTATACGCCGCAAATTCACGGTCCGATTTTGTTTTATATTGAGGCGCTCATTTTTAAAATTTTCAAGGCGGGGGATCATACTCTGCGAGTTGGCCCGGCGATTTTTGGAGTGATTTTAGTCGGTCTGCCACTTGCGCTCTATCGGCAAATTGGAAAAAGGCGGGCAATCGCGCTTGCGATTTTATTTTTAGTCTCTCCCCTCTTTTTGTATTTTTCTCGCTTTCTCGTCCACAGCTCAATGGTTGTTGTTTTTTGGTTTTTGTTGATTGTCAGCTTATATCGATTCTTTAAAAATTATGACCCTGTCCATTTTTATCTGATTTTTGTCTGGCTGGCCTTCGCTTTTGGTACTTCGGAAACGACATATATTTTCCTAGCGGTAGTTATAAGCTCGGTGATCCCGATGGTTATTGCTAAATATCAGCAAACCAAGGAGATCTGGCATGGATTTGTAAAGTATCTCAAAGCAAATCCGCTTGATTTGCTTGCGGGGGTGCTTCTCTTTGTCGCGGTTTGGGCGGCGATTTACTCTGTCTTTTTCACGAACTTAAAAAGTCTGATGATATCAGTTCCCAATCAGTTTGATCCGGAAACTGGACTCGGATTCTGGCTTGCGCAAAATCCTAAAAAACTCGGCGGCCAGCCATGGCACTATTATTTGGTGCTCGCCGTAGTTTACGAGCCGTTAGCTGTGCTTGGAAGCGTACTCGGCATAATCAATCTTTTTCGTCGCCGCAGAATATTTACCGTTTTTACAGGATGGCTTGCGGTTGCGACAACGGCGGTTTTTTCGATTGCCGGCGAGAAGTTCCCCTGGCTCTTTATTTGTTCCCTTTCAACCTTAACGGTTTTTGCCGGATTTTATTTCGCTGACAATTGGGCGAGATTTCGGCTTTGGTTTAAACTTGTCATTATTGTTTTGCTTGTTTTCAGCTTATTCAACGCAATCAGGCTTAATTACATATCTGCGGCAGATACGAACGAATTAGCCGTTTATGTTCAGACTCCGATAAGTTTTAAACCAACGCTAAAAAA
>MFKE01000010.1:0-6685 GCA_001779455.1 Candidatus Gottesmanbacteria bacterium RIFOXYB1_FULL_47_11
TCATGAAGAAATTTTTTCCTTTCTTCCTGTTTTTCTTTCTTTCCTTCTTGCTTGTTTTTCTTTTATATTGGCGCTTCCGGGTGAGCACGACCAGATTTTTTGACGTGGATGAATTTAGCTACCTGCATTGGACGGCGCAGATGGCGCGCGGGGAGCACATGTACACGGATTTTTTTTCATACTTTACACCCGGGTTTATGTGGGTGTTTTCCCCGATATTTTGGATATATGGGGCGTCCGCGCGCGTGTTTACGGCAGCGCGGGGGTTATCGTTTGTCATTTTCTTAAGTATCTTAACTGCCGTAAGTTACGTATGGGGAATTACGCGGGGATGGAAGTGGGCGCTTTTGCCGGCAGTCATACTGGCATTTTTACCCATGCCGTACGACAAACTCCTGGAAATCCGGCCGGACAATCTATCGACACTCCTTGCAATTATAGGGTTGATAGGGGAAATCAGGGGGATACGGGAGAATAAAAATAGCTGGTGGTTTGTATCAGGGTTGGCATACAGCGCGTCACTTCTGGTGCTGGCCAAAACCGTGCCGATTGTTGCGGTGGGGGCGGGGATTGCTGTTCTTTCTGCAATTTCTTCTAAGTCATTTAAGTCGCTTACGTTACTTATTTTGGGACTGGTCGGGCCATGGGCACTTTTTTTTCTGGGGGTTGCCGCCCAGGGCAATCTGGATCACGTGTGGTATTCGCTCACACGGCTGCCGTTTGAAGTATATAAAAGTCCGTTTAACCAATTTATGGATCCGACGCTGTTTTTTTTCCCGAACTCCTCGTTTTACGGCGGCACCGATTACATAATCACCACAGGACTTCTGACCAATCATGGGATATGGATACTTGCGGTCATGATTGGTGTGTATCGGCTTATGACACCATTTCTCACGGCAAACGGGAACAGAAAAGGGATATATATTGAGCTTCTGTTGGCGCTGACGTTTGTGATTCAGGTATTCGGATATATCAAATTATTCCCGGCAAGACATTCGCAATACCTTATCCCGATTGCGGTATTTATCGCGTACTATACAGCTGACGGACTGGTGTTGTTTTTTGAATTTCTTGCCCGCGTCGGAGGGATCGCATCACTTATCGTTGTGATGAGTCTATGTGGGTGCCTGTTGGTTTTTGTCACGCAGGAGGTAAATGTGCCTAAACTCATCCGCAGTAAAACCGTACAGCTTGCCGAAATTGATTTACTGATGAAGAGTATCCCGTTTTCATCCCGGGTTGTGGATATGGAGGGCCGCATGCTGTTTTGGGCGGAGGGGTATCCGGTTTGCTGTTTGGCAATTGATAGCACGTTATCTTTCGTTACCCGCCGGCCGCCGCCGCTTGACCAGTATCTTGCGGTTCACCCCGCTGATTATATATGGGAGAATGATACAAGCCGGTATGCGCGTCTTAATCCGGCTACTTTTTTGTATATGCAAAAAAATTACGAGCAGGTTCCGGGATGGGACGGAAGACTGTGGAAAAAACTATGAGTATTCTGTCCGGATATGTCGGCAAACAAAAAAAGCTTCTGGCGCCGTACATCGGGGGAGCCAAATCACTGTTGGATTTCGGGTGCGGTGATTTGTCGCTTTCCCAACTCCTCCACAAAGAGTTCCCCGCGCTTGCAATTACCAGTGTAGATGTCGTGGACAGCGGGGTGCGCGAGAGGGGGATCACCTATATGCTCTATGACGGTAAAACACTCCCGTTTGGCGACCGGGTATTTGATGTGGCTATTTCTTATCACGTATTTCACCATACCGGGGATCCCAGAGCCGTATTTGCCGAGGTTTCCCGTGTAACAAAAAAGACCATGCTTATTGTGGAACCGTGTTATCGCAATCGCATCGATCTTTTTCTCATGAAAATTGTTGACCGGTTGGGGAACGGGTGGCGGGGGGTCACCATCCCTATGCCATTTACGTTCCAGCGGGAAGCTACGTGGCGGCGATACGGGCGGGAATTCCGTTGGACTGTGGCAGAGACAAAAACGGTCGGCGTACTTCCGGCGTGGCTCCCGATTGGGGAAACGAAGTTGTTTGTGTTGACAAGAGCGCCCAGCCGTTATACAAAGAGTGCACCATGAGGGGTAAACCATTTCTTTCGGTTGTTATCCCTGCCTACAATGCAAGCGGAACGCTTGGGAAACTTCTTGACTCACTGGCCAAATCGACGTTCAAAAATTTTGAGGTCATTGTCGGGGATGATGCCTCAAACGAACAGTATTTGGTCGGGAGAGATGTTGCGATCGTCCGTTTGACCCACAACAAAGGACCGGCAGCGGCCAGAAATGCCGCTGCAAAGCGCGCACGCGGAAGCGTCCTCGTATTCTTGGATGCGGATGTGACCTGTTATCCTGACACGCTTGCAACGATTGCAGGTAAATTTAAAGAAGACCGGGACCTCATGGCCGTGACCGGCGTCTGGGATAAACACCAGCGCACAAAATCATTTTTTCCCCAGTTTAAGGCACTGCGGGATTGGAGTTATTGGACCAACGAACGCGACCGCGACGGGTATTATTACCTCTTCAGCACGCGCATTGCGGCAATACGGCGGGATGTATTTATGCGTCTCGGTGGGTTTAACGAAGCATTCCGTCAGATGGAAGATGTGGAACTTACCTACCGGATTGCCAAGCGTTATGCAATTATTTTTGCGCCGGACGTGCGGGTACACCACGAATTTGAAGGATTTGGCGCAGTTGCTAAAAAATATTTCTGGCGCAGTTTTTACTGGACAAAGCTCTACCGCGCGCGCCGCAAGTTTGACCCGGTGGCAACCACACTTTCGGAAACCCTGACGGCTTTAACCGGAGTGGCGGGAATGGGAGTGATCGGGGTAGGGGTCATCCTATACTTTTTTGTGCCGTTTCCATGGGTGCGCGCCGTCACGCTAAGCGCCGCCGCAACACTTCTTTTTCTGCATCTTATATTTCTCCGGAAATTCCTCTGGTTCTGCTACCGTGAGAAGGGGATAGGGTTTGCCATAAAAGCGATCGGGACCGGGCTCGTGCTGTATACTATTATTTTGACCGGATCCCTCTATTATCAGATCAAAAAGACCATATGAGATGTGTGTTGTGCAAGGCTACTCATTTTTCTGTCGTTCATAGATTCCGCAAATGCACCCGCTGCAACTTAGTGCAGGTAGTGCCTATGCCCGGCGCAGAGGCAATTGCCGCGTTTTATCGGGAAGATCTCAAGCATTTTGATCCGTATATTGCGCAGAGGGCGGTACATAGAGCATATTTCCGTAAGAAAATGCAGGAGATAAAGAAATTGGCTTCACCATCTACGCTTTTGGATATCGGTTGTGCGATGGGAATTCTTCTTGAAGAAGCAAAGAGGGCAGGGGTCAACGCATTCGGCGTAGATATTTCCCGCGATGCAGTAACCTTTTGCAGACGGAAAGGACTGACAGCGTCCCAAACATATCCCAAACGCCGCTTTGACGTGGTTACCGCGTTTGAAGTGATTGAACATGAACGGGATCCGGTGGGGTTTATGAGGCGGGTATATAAATTGCTCAATAAAGGCGGAGTAGTCGTCCTGACAACCCCTGATCATTCAGGTATTTGGCAAAAACTGATGGGGAGGCACTGGGTAAGTTACCAACATCCGGAACACGTGACGTTTTGGGAGAACGAGTCGCTGCGATATCTTCTTACCAAAAGCGGATTCTCCAATATCACTGTCCGCCGCGACTCGCCCCGCCCTTTCCCGCTTTCTTTCTTATTTACCCGTGCGGCGGATTATTTCCCGTGGGCAGCGTGGATCCTCAAACCTATCGGAAGAGTCCTTGCCCGAAGGCGTATAGTGAACCCCATAAATCCCTGGGATGATCTTCTTGTTGTTGGGAAAAAATAGCATATGGTATGATATTTTCATTCGTATGCACCGGGTAAAACGACATACTGCGCTGATTCTTTTCCTGCTTGTTGTCATAGTCGGCTTTGCGCTTTCTCCGCGTATCGGTCCCTCGTGGGATGAACCGGACAACATGTACTCCGGAGGCGTCTATGTAAATTTTTTCAGCCACGGATTTGATCCGGCGTATTTCACCAATCTGACCGATGAAGCATCCGCGTACGGCAAACGGATATTTCCCAATGACCGGATGCTTGCGCATCTGCCGCCGGTACACAATTATGTTGGGGTACTCATCGTTCTTGCGGCGCAGGTGCTCCACATCCCTCTGACGGCGGAGGTCATTATCGTCTCGTGGCATTTGGCCACGGTACTCTTTTTTGCTCTTATGGTAGCCATGACGTACCGGTTCGGCCTCCTTTTGGGGGTATCACACTCGTCCAGCCTGTTTGCGGGGTTTGCGGTTTTCCTGTATCCGCAGTTGTTTGGCCACGGACTTTCTAATTCCAAAGATATAGCCCAGACAGCTATGGTAGTGACCAGCCTTTATTATCTTGTGAAAAAAAATCTCTTTTTCGGGGCCGTCCTCTGGGGACTGGGAATGGCGACAAAATTTAACGCGATCTACGTGCCGATTATCTGGGGGTTAAGCGGGATAAGTGGGATACGAGGGATAAAACAATGGATTATCGTGGTGTGTATAGGGCTTTTTACTGCGTTTCTCGTCTGGCCGTATTTGTGGTTTGACACGATACACCGCATTCTCGAGGTGGTGCAGTATTTTACGACGGTAGGCCAAGGGTACCGCGTAGTATGGGACGGGATGTGGTACAACGTGGGATCAGGAATTCCCCTCTGGTGGTATCCGCAGGCGAGCTTTCTCTACACAACACCGCTTCTTTTGTTGGCCTTATTCTTTTTCGGTTTCGGTATTCTTGTGCGATACAGAGCACAAAAGCCCGCATGGATCATTTTGCCGATATGGATCGGGATCCCCCTTATCCGTACATTGTCACCCTGGTCCGCGTTTTATGATCTACTGCGGCATTTTTTGGAAATTGTCCCCGCCGTCATGCTTGTTGCAGCGCTCGGATTGGAATGGTTTTTTCAAAAAAAACAACACCTCTTTTTCACCGGTATCATGCTTGGGAGCATAATCATCGGACAGATGATCTATATAAACGCGACACTGTTTCCGTATTCCACTGGGTATTACAATGTGTTGGCCCGGAATCCGAACGTCAATTTTGACCGCGATATAGAAGCGTTATCCGTAAAAGAAGCCATGGAGTATGTCCGCACAACGCTTGGAAATGTCCGTGTTTTTTGCACACTCGGCGGTCATCAGTCATGGTATTATTTGGAGCCGGGCCTCCGGTATGTGTTTACCCCGAACGAGGCCGATGTTGTGGTTGTCGTCAATAAAGCGTCTCACCGGATGACACCTGATCATTCTCCGGATATGCTGAGTGAGTTTACTCTGGTTCACGAAATCTGCCGCGGGGACGCGGTCTTTGCGTGGGTGTACCGGCGGGACCCGCAGTAATTACTCCGGCTGATTTTCTTCGAGCGCGTCCAGTTCATTTTTCACCTTGTAGTAATCGGGGCTGTCTACCTGGACAAAATCCATCACCTTGGTGAGTGATGCGATGGCTCCGACGATATCTCCTTTGAGTCGCTGGGCGTTTGCCAGATTGTAGTAGGCGTTGGGGTAGGTACTTCGTAGCGCAAGCGCCTTATTGAATACCGTGATGGCATCATCATACTTTTGTTCACGGACAAGAACCGAGCCGAGATTGATATACAAGAGCGGATTGTTCGGATCCAATGAAATTGCCTTGATATACGCAGACTCGGCCCATGCGTCGGCGCCTTTAGCAACAGGCATGAGTGTCTGGTATACCGTTGCCAGATTCTCCCACCCATAGACACCTTGCGGATTCAGGGTGACGGCAATTTTGGCCTGCGTGATCGATTGTTCAATAAGCTGATTGGCGAGTTTGCGGTCTGATTCCGCCTGGGAGGCTGTGTCGTCGGCTGTTGCCAAGCTCGCGGCCCGTGAGGCGACATTGTCTGCAAGTGCGAGGCTTAGCTGGCTGTACGTCCTGTGATATTTCGTGAGATATACATTGGTTTGTATAGCGCGGACATGATAGTTGTAGGTATTAACTCCGTCGTTTCGCCCGGAAGCCCGCAGCGCATTCATATAATAGACTTCACCCAGGAAAAATCGCCCGAGAAAATAAAGAATTGGGAAGCTCAACAGCACCGAAAAAGTTGCCAGAGCATATCGGACGAATGCGCCGGCCGTTCCGCGGTCGGGTGCATCTGCGGGATGGGCAAGTATGGCAACTGCCGCAACAACCATAAGGATTGGGAGACTTGGCGGCACCAGAAGAAGCGCTCCCACTGCGGCAAGGCCGGTGACAAAGTACGGGTGTTTCGGCCGCAAGATAAGCGTTTTAGCAATCATGAGGGCACATAGCAGGCCAAGGATGCCGGACACGGTCGCCACATGTAGAAAAAAATTTGCGTGCACACTGAAGCGGAGGTTCCACAAGGGGGTTTCGGCAATCCAGGCGGGTTTACTTTTGGTGAATGCAGTGACAAAGTTTTCGGCGCCGACTCCAAAGAAAGCATCAAGAGGATTTTTGAGAAGCTCCAGTGTGGTCGGTATACCGACGCTGAATGGCATGGCCTGCGTGCTGAGTTTGGGGACACTTTGCCAGAGGGTAAGCCCCAGTCCTACAAGCGCAACGACGCCGCCCAGCACGACGAGCTCAAGTGATCCGTTATGATATGTTTTT
>MFKE01000010.1:6693-11534 GCA_001779455.1 Candidatus Gottesmanbacteria bacterium RIFOXYB1_FULL_47_11
CTGGATGATGTGTGATGCAAACAGGGTCAGGATAATGACAAGTATTGCGATGGTCGAAGTAACAGACCCGGTGGGTGTCCAAAGTGTGTCCTGCAGAAAGGCTATCCCCGGCGCCATGACTTTGCCCATGCCGACAACCTGGTACACCGCGATAATGCCCAGAAGAGAAGCGGATAGATAAAGAAGCCACCGCAGGAGCATTTTTGCGCGCTCTCCCATGCCGCGGGATGCAAGAAGCAGGATGGTGATGGCGATATACGTGGCCGGTCCCAGAGGACTGGTAATTGCCTCCACTTTATTGGCAGAGCGGACCAGGAGGCTCACGGTGGATGCAAGGCTCAGAGCGCCAAACCACAGGGTGACGCCGGGGACGGACATGCGGGACGGTTTGGCACCCCGGAATATCTTTATGCCGGTAAGAAGTGAGATGATTGCCGCGGCAAGGATAAGTCCCGCCCACTTGGGTGTGGCGTAAAAATCCTGCGTGACGGGGAGGAAGAATATCGGGGATAATCCGAGAACAAGCGCGATGATTCCGTGGGCCATAGTATGTACCATAGTATCATATGCCGCGCAGTGTTGTTGTCAAAGGCACTGTTGATGCATAATTTTATAGATAATATGTTTAAGTAGTATTACTTAACCTATTGATATCTAAGTATCTCTTTAAAAGAAATTATAGCATCAAAATGATAGTAAATAGAACAAATCATTCCGGGTTGCTTTTTGCTAATAACGTTGCCATACTGGCTGTGTATGGTGAATGTTCCGATGACTCGGAAAAACGGATTTACCCTCGCTGAGCTTCTCATTGTCATTGCGATTATTGCGATACTTATCGTTTTGGGTCTTATGAATGTGGGGGGACAGCGGATCAAGGCAAACGACGTCAAACGCAAAACCGATGTGTATAAGCTGAAAAATGCAATTGAGGAATATCACAATGACCACGATACATTTCCCCCGGACGGGACAATAATTTGCGGTGGAGCGGGACTTGCACCGTATTTACAGCAAGTGCCGTGCGACCCAAAAAATCCGACCGCCCGCGTGTCCTACGGATATTTTCCGTCTGCTGAAACCGGCGGATACCGGGTATGTACGATATTGGAGGATGTGTCCGATCCGGCGATAACCGATGCCGGATGCGGCGGGACTGATGGGTGCGGAGTAGGCGGCGGGTACAACTATTGCCTGGCATCGGGAACGACCGCATCGGCGGTAGGAACTACAGATCAGGCGGCAGGAGGGACAACGCCGACACCGACACCGGGAGGTTCGATACCAACGCCGACACCAACACCCGGCACACAATATCAGGGCAATTTTGCGTGTAATTCAGTAGGGGTATGTAAAAGCTATGATTATCCACAGTGTAAGGGGTGTTTGGTTTCTTATCCGACCCTCGATTGTGGGGGGACGCAATGTTCTGATCCTGACTTATGGTGCACCGATATCCTTGCACCAAATTGTCCATAAAAGGGTGTATTATTAATGTATGAATAAAAAGGGTTTTACTCTCATAGAACTCATGATTGTCATGATTCTTTTGGGTGTATTGGCCACAATCGGCATCACCTCATTTATCTCCTCACAAATCAAAGGCCGTGACGCCACGCGTAAAGGAGATTTGCGGGCAATTGCTTCGGCGCTTGAAATGTATTACACCGATAAAGGACTATATCCGGTGGGAAGCTCGGGGTCGATCACCGGTTGCTATACCTCAGCCGGAGCAACCGGGATATGCGGGAAGGATTATCCTATATTTAAAGACTCCATCACGAGCGGAGCCATATGGATGGCTAAGTTTCCGGTGGATCCCGTAAGCTCACAAACATATTATTATGTTTCTGCCAATGGATCGCAGTTTCAACTCTACGCGCATTTGGAAAATAACCAGGACCCGCAGTGTCTCCAAGCGAATTGTATTAATCCTACCGTATTATTGTGTGGTGGATCCGGAGTATTATGTAATTATGGTGTAGCCAGTGCAAATATTCAACCATGAAAAAAGGATTTACACTTATAGAACTACTCGTAGTTATCGGGATAATCGGACTTCTTGTGGCGATTGCCGTCCCTAATTTTCTCGCTGCGCGCCAACGGGCAAGCGACAGTAAGAAAAAAAGTGAAGTACAGCAGCTCAAAAACGCGCTGCGGATGTATTACAACGATTTTAATACGTATCCGGCACGTTTTACTTATTTTCCGGGGAAAGTAAACTATATTCAGGGGTGTAAAACAGGAGGGGTAGAACAGTGCCCCTGCAGTACTTCCGTAGATTTTGCAACAGGCGCAGCCTGCGATAACATTTATATGAAAAAATTTCCAAGCGATTTGGGCACTTCAATGTACTATTTTCTTACGACTGGTGGCGACGATTTTTGTCTAACTATCGCGTTGAGTAATGCATCTGATCCGGATCTTGCGAAAAGCCAATCACGGTGTGCCAGCGCATGTGGAGCAAACTGCGGTACAAAATATTGCGTTTGTGCAGATTAGGGTGTATATATTGTATAGTACTCATGTATGCCCAACATGAAAAAAGAAATAAAGGAAACGCCTGATCAGAAGCACGTGTCAGATGAGTCAGCGGCTTCCCCCGTGATCACACCACCCGCCGCTTCCCGTTTTGGTTGGATGAAGCGCCCACAGTTTATTATACTCCTTGTCATTTTTTTGGTTTTGTATGTCGGATTGAACCTGTGGTTATATCGGTCCGGGACGAATAGACCCGAATTAAATTTTACTCCGGTCGCGACGCCCACACCTACGTCGGAGTCCCAATCTACGCCCACGCCAAGATATACACCTATACCTACGCCTTCACCTACACCTATTCGACTGTATCCGGACAAGGGAACGCAGGGCATTTACAACGTCAGTCAGGCAAAAAACCACCCCGGCCCGACGATTACAAAGGTTATTTTTGACCCGCTGGACGTGCAAAAGGGGCAAACGCTGACCGTGTTTGTTGACATGAATAACCCTACTCCTATCGCGTCGGTGAGCGCACAGCTTACCATGGATAATGGGACTACGTCGTTTCCGCTTTCCCGCACCAGCGGGACGGATACCGCAGGTGAGTGGAAAGGAAGTGTCCGGATGACCGACACGGTTTGGTATAAATATATACTCACCATCCGCGCAACCGGGGCCAACGGAGAAGGACAAGTGATTGTCGCGCCGCGATCATAATAACTATATGCATACTCTTACTAAAAATTTTATCATCACACGGGGAGTCCTATTTATACTTTTTTTTCTTGCCGGCAACATCTTTTCAAAGCCGGTGTATGCCACAGACTGCTCTTTACCCTCTATAACGGCCAGTACAACGTTAGACAGCTGCACAGCAACCATTGCGACTGTAACTGGTGCCGACCATAATGGCGGGGACGATGGACAGGGAGGTATTCTTAATGACGCAACCATTACACTGGCTGGTTCGACTGCCATTACTATAAATAATGGCGGTACACTGGTGGCTAAATCCATTACGTTTCCTGTTGGCACAACCGCATCTATAAGCCTTCAAAGCACCTCCGCAACGATACTGCCGAACGACACCACCCCGATTTATGTAACTGATACCGATAGTGACGGATATACGACAAGTTTTAGCACCATGACTACCACTTCCGGAACCGGGAAAAGGCGGTTGTTCAATATGACGTCGACTTCCCAGATTGATTGTCTAGATAGTGTTGCTGTTGCAGATGCGGGATATGTGTATACCTCTGCGACATGTTATCCAGATGTTGACAGTGATACCTTCGGGAGCACTGTCGAGGAGACCTGTATAGGGAAAACAGATCACAGTGCTGTAACCTGTGCGACAGCCACACATGCATATGCTGCCGGCGCGGGCGTTACGGCAGGTCCGTTTGTCACCAATAACACTGATTGTCTAGATAGTGTTGCTGTTGCAAGGGCGGGATATGTGTATACCTCTGCGACGTGTTATGTTGACGCTGATAACGATAACTACGGGAGTAATACTTCAAAAACTTGTATAGGGAACGTAGCTCACAGTGCTGTGACCTGTGCGACAGCCACATATGCATATGCTGCTGGGGTGGGTGTCAACGCAACCGCTGCAAATTTTGACGCTGATAACTACGACTGTGATGATAATGATAATACTATGTATCCCGGCCGGCCGTGTAATGCGGGGGTAGACTGTACTGCATGCCATGCAACAGCAAGAACGTGTACTGCCGCAGTTGCGGCAGGAGATAATGGCTTGCCTGCTTGTAAACGATGTAACGGCGTTTCGACCTCTCCCGTAAATTATTCTAATGACTCGCAAGATGACACTGGTTATACGTGTGTCGCCACATGTAAGAAATGTTACAATGGTAGTTGTATCAATCAAACTAATACCCAGGATCTCTTTGGTGATTGTGCCGGAACAACAGCAGTCAATGTGCGATTGAATGAAGTTGCTACAGTTACTTGTAATGCACTATGTGCCTCTAATTCACACCAAGACGCAAATTGTAGTGGTACGTCCGCTGCCTGCGGATCAGTGGCAGAATCCTGTGTTGATGTCGGTACTGATGATCCAGGAACGAATAACGTTGGGGCGATTTCGCAGGGAGGGATATGTGCAGGAACCGCAGTTACTTGTTCTACAGTCCCAGCTGGTGGGAATATAATTTGTTTGACTCATATCACCCCCTGGACGAATTGCCGATGTACGTACGATTCGCGGTAACCTCAGCTTGCTGTCCCACACCCACTCTTTCTTAATTGACAATCCACCAGTTAAACTGCACGTCTGTACCGTATTTCTTATTCATCCCCACGGTGAAGCTGACTTCCGGTGTCTTGGACAC
>MFKE01000010.1:11933-13846 GCA_001779455.1 Candidatus Gottesmanbacteria bacterium RIFOXYB1_FULL_47_11
TGTGCCGGTAACATTCAGATTTCCGTTCACAATCACATTGCCCAGGGTGTTGACCACGAGCGCGCCGGACATGATATCAAGATTCGCCAGTTTGTTTTTCTGCAGGTAGAGCGTGTCGCCGAAGTTTTCAATCCCGTCTGCGCCAATGTGTACCGTGCTGTCTACATCCAGTCCGCCAGCAATTGAGGTTTTACCCAGAATTGTATCGCCCAATACTGCCAGAGAGCTCGTCAGCGTGTAATCTTTGGAGAGAAGCACGTGCGGCACGTCGGGATCGACGGTGGCGCCCAGGGAGAATAGCGCGCTGAGTGTGGCTTCTTCTATGGCGCCGGTAATGGTCGACGGATTAAGCTCGTTGAGCGATGCGGATTCTGTTGCCTGCGGCGGAAGAGTCCCGCTTTCCGTACTGAAGGAAATATTGGTAACATTCGTGATAAATGTTGCCGAAACAGTGCTTGCCGACAGGTCTTCAAACGTGCCATGGCGCGTCACAATGCGGTCGGCATAGAGCGTGCCGGAGATGGTGGCGTCTTCTTTTACGGCTATTTCATCGGTGGTGAGCACGCCGGAAATGGTTGCATCGTTGTCTACGAGCAAGTCAGCGCTGTGCAGCGTGCCGCTTATTGTGGCATTTCCGATACTATCAAAGCTGGCAGACGGTTTACCGGTATCATCAGTGATTCTGAATGTTTGCGTTTGATTGAGTGTGACATCTACCGTGCTATTGTCTCCGATGGGAGAAATAACATTGGTGTGTAGCTCCTCAATTTCGGCGATGGGGGAGACAAGTGACGTGTTGGTTACGATCGAGTCGGCGACAATCTGTTTGGCGCTTATGAAGCCCGCCTGCATATTGGCTATCGCAGC
Organism: Candidatus Gottesmanbacteria bacterium RIFOXYB1_FULL_47_11; assembly: GCA_001779455.1. GTDB lineage: Bacteria > Patescibacteriota > Microgenomatia > UBA10105 > UBA927 > XYB1-FULL-47-11. Next base: position 12,801 of record MFKE01000010.1, read on the forward strand.
CTGAGAGAATATGCCGACGTCGTACACAAGTTGATTAAGGATATTTCTTACCTGATATAATACGCCGCTGGAAGTTGCTGAATAGATTGTTATACCAGCCAGTCCGTCCGCGTCCGGCGTGAAGATGGGATCGGTATCGTTCGGGATAGGGGAGAAGCCGGCAAGATCAAATCCCGTGAGTTCATCAGTTCTCGTATTTGCCCAGCTGGCTGCATCATGCCGCGGAGCTGTAAGGCGGTACGAGATACGGGATGGAGCAGAGGTATAAATGGCGAGTTTATAGTTGGTCTCGTCCAGATCGTACCAACTCCGCACATTACCAGAAGGGTTGAGTAGGACGACCAAATTACTAATATTATTTATCAAATCAGTCGCCCGTGCAAACAGCCATATATCACTCCCGAGGGGTTGATTGCTAAAGTCAATAAGGGCACGGTATCCGACACCGGGGACAAGTTCGCTGGTAGTCACGACGCCTGTCGTTTCTTCTTTCACGCCGGTCATTGCGGCCATGAATGTGGCGTACTTTTCTCCGTCGATTGTATATGCAGGGTCTATGATTCCTACGGTAAGTTTACCTGTGCCACCGCCGACGGATACGTCGCCTCCGAATGTGGCGTCGCCTGCGGTAACTAAGGATGTAGCAGCGGCAGGCTCTAAATAGTAGGCAGAATTAGTATAGTCTTGGAATTTTTGAGCCTGAATGGTTCCCTGATCCCAATAATAGGAAGAGCTGTGAAAATATACTTTACCTGTACCGTCTGGATTGATAGTTAAATCTAGACCGGTATCGGTTGTGATGGTGGCTACTCCATCTCCTGCATATCCGAGGGTAAGGTCATCTACATTAATATCTGCTTCTTGATTTGGATATATAAAAGACCCTCCATCCGTCCAGTAATTCGGTCCGGTTGCACCGGTCGGGCCGGTAACTGCATCACCCTGATTACCTGTCGCACCAGTTCCTCCGGTAGGCCCGTTGACCCCAGTTCCTCCGGTAGGCCCGTTGACCCCAGTAGCTCCGGTAGCACCTGTGGATCCTGTAG
>MFKE01000011.1:0-12775 GCA_001779455.1 Candidatus Gottesmanbacteria bacterium RIFOXYB1_FULL_47_11
CGTTGGGACCATTGGCGCCGGCTGATCCGGTACTACCAGTTGATCCGGTTGGACCTGCGCCTCCGCCTGCAGCACCAGTTCCGCCGGTTCCGCCAGTGGGACCTAGCGTGCCATCACCTCCCGCATTTCCTGTAGATCCTGTTGATCCTGTTGGACCTCCTCCGCCGGTTCCTCCGGTAGAGCCTGTAGGACCATTTCCTCCTGCTGTTCCGGTTGCACCGGTTGAACCAGTGGGGCCGGCATCACCATTTCCTCCTGCACTTCCGGTTGCACCGGTTGAACCCGTAGGACCAACTGCTCCGCCATCTCCGGCAGTTCCGGTTCCTCCTGTGGGACCCGCAGCACCAGTTCCTCCGGTGGGACCGTTTGTCCCGGTGGCACCGGTTGAACCCGTGGGACCGGCATCACCATTTCCTCCTGCACTTCCGGTTGCTCCGGTTGTCCCCGTGGGACCAGCAGCTCCGCCGTCTCCGATAGTTCCGGTTCCTCCTGTGGGACCGGCATCACCATTTCCTCCTGCACTTCCGGTTGCACCGGTTGAACCCGTAGGACCACCTGCTCCAGCGCCACCCTGATTACCCGTTGAACCCGTAGGACCATTGGCTCCGACACCTCCGGCGTTACCCGTTGCACCGGTTGATCCCGTGGGACCAACATCTCCGTCGCCTCCGACAGTTCCGGTTCCTCCTGTGGGGCCTGCGGCACCTTGAGAACCGGTTGCGCCTGTATTTCCTGTAGGACCAGCAACGCCACCAGCTCCTGTAGAACCGGTAGGTCCTGATCCTCCAACTGAACCGGTTGCTCCAGAACTCCCTGTGGGTCCATTAATCCCCGCATTTCCTGTGGAACCGGTGGATCCTGTAGGACCATTGTCACCAGCATTTCCTGTGGATCCCGTTGCACCGGTCGGACCATTGGACCCAATAGTTCCCGTTGCGCCGGTTGCGCCGGTTGGTCCTGATGATCCGGCTGAACCTGCTCCACCTGTCGCGCCGGTGGCGCCACTACTTCCGGTTGACCCCGTGGGACCTCCTCCACCGGTTGCTCCTGCCTCGCCGGTTGATCCCGTTGAGCCTGTCGGTCCGCCGCCTCCGCCCGCCCCCGCCGTACCGGTGGCACCCGTCGGACCCACGCCGGTTGCACCAGTCGGTCCATTGGTCCCATTCGTACCATTTGTCCCGTTGGTCCCATTTGTACCATTTGTCCCATTCGTCCCGGCAGTACCGGTTGCGCCGGTTGCGCCGGCACCACCTACTCCCGAAATATTCCCACCCTGGCTAACAAGTTGTGTAATTAGCTGCGTTAACCCTCCCTCGACGCTGGCAAATTGCGGGATAAGTTGTGCTAAATTTCCTGTTGCCGCTACAGCAACTCCCTGCGGCGAAACAAGCCGGATAGAGCCGTCCTCCGTATCTCTTCGGGCAACAATTGCGCTTGATACCATGCCACCCGGTTGAACAGCTAGTGATCCTTCCGTTGTATTGCCCTCCGTTGTCACACCCAACACGTTGGCAGTGGTTTCTCCAATGATATCAAAATACAATTTGATTATTTCCAGCTGCGTCAGTGTCATGGCCGGATCGGCAAAGACCAATGTCGGAGTCGCCGTCAACTTCGATAGCTGGCCGCGCGGCGACACATAGCCGGTCACCTGTTTTTTATCCGCATATTCAAACAATCGAAACGCACCGACCAATGCCCCATCGCGGATGGTCGCGTCGCGAAATTCTGCCGGCAAAATCGTCTCATCCGGCAACCGTATGCCGGCAATGAGCGGGAATACGATCGTCGCCGTTTCCCGGACCCCTTTTTTGGTCAAAAATAGTACGGATTTATCCGATTGCTGGGTCATGATGCCGTAATCCCCGTTGGGATAGTGAAGAAGCACATCCCCGTCAAAATGACCATCCGTAAGCACGCCCTGATCGACAAGCGCATAGGAAAATGATCCGTCCATCCGGGCAACGACCACGAGAAACGGCCCGGAAAAATCGCTTTTGGCAAATACACCTGCCGTCAAACTGGATACCAGTGCGGGGACATTCTTTTGTGGAGGGCGGAGATCCAGGGATGTAACGCGCATCGGGATTTGAATACCGCTGCGGACAAACACAGAGCCTACAGCCAATACCATGGTAATAAACAGTAGTGCATAAACGGAAATGACACCTGCTTTCGCTTGTACGAAGTGGTACGAATCAAGGCTTTTTTTAGTACAAACTGGTAAAAACTTGCAAATCCGGGGTTTTGAAGCTGAAATAAGACGCCCTAATAAAATAAGAAGACCCCGCCAAAGGCGGGGAATCGTTTGATCTCCCGGAGTGATGGTAGATCTCATGGGCCTCCTCCGCCGTTTTGCGACTTATATTTAAAGACGTAGTTTACCTGAAATATGATCGCGGCAACCACGATACAACCGATGATGAAACCCGCTACGATGATATTTGCCGTATTGGAAAGAGCATAGATTTTGTTAAAGGGAGCCTTCAGTGCAATCGCCCAATGGAGGGAAGAGTCGATACCCGCATACGCAATCATCGAATAAATACCGTCGTACGTATTTCCCTGGGCCACACCTTTCTTTCCCTGGAGGCCTAACAGTGTCGGATCGTCCGGCTCCGTATCCGTACCGATAAGCGAGAGTGTGGGATGCATGATCCGTTTCCCATGACTGTCCAATACCACGATATATTCCCCGCGATCCGTAACCGCGATCTTTTGCAGACGGGCGCTGATGGCAACAAGATCGAGAGATGCAACGAATACGCCGGCAAATTGCTTATCAGACGTGTACAGCGGCGCCGAGATGGAAACCACTTTCCGATGCGAACCGTCTACGAGCGCTTCAAAAATATCAGAAATGTAGAGCCTGCCGGTGTCACGTGACTGAATAAAGTAATCCCGAAACGACAAATCCGTCTGAACAAATATCCCGAATGGATACAGGAATATCGCCTGACCGTTTTTATCTAATATGACGATCCGGCGGATACTGTGACCACTCTCAAAAATGATCCTGCTCAAATCCGTCAATGTGGTCATGTCTTTTGCTTGTACTGCGGTAATGAGAGCCGGATTTATGGAAGCAATTGTTACAATTGATTTCACACTTTGGATATCGGTTTCCAACACGGTACGGGCAAAATCTACTTTCTGGGCATCTTCCCCATTGACGATGGCAACGACGTTCAGCTGGCAGACGTAGACGATCATAATACCCAGAAGGATCACCGCCGTCAGTGCTCCGAACATGCCGATAGCCAGAGCATGTGCTTTTTTGTTTCCGATCAGAGAGAGATCTTTCCACGAAGGCAGATACATACACGTCAACCCGACAATCATGAAATAGAACGCACGGGACCAAAATTGACTTTGCGCAAATGAAAATCCCAGAAAGAAATACGCACCTGCCGCCACATACGAACAAACCAGGAAAAGCGCCTGATTCCTATACATTCCCAACCAAAGCAGCAGAATAAACACGAAAGAAATAACGGATAACACTACCCCTGTGACTGCCGGCGTCATGTGCAGTGCGTTGATCAAGACTGCCACATGGAAATCCGTGGGCGCGACAAATACCACGATGGGCGCAGCCAACGCAAGCAGTGTCAAGTACAGGGCAAACGGGATAATTTTCCCTAAACGGACAAACGTCGTGAGGGCAATGACTGCCGTCAGTGTCCCGTAGACCCCCACGGCATCGATATCCCCAACCGTCGCCAGAAGAGTCGTCATAACTGCACCGGCAACGACCAGGACGCCGTGGAACACCCTGTGCCATATCCGGTGGGTATCATAGAAAAGATTCGTGAGGAGTATCCCTATCCCCCCGCCGATTAAAAGAATCCGTGTTGCGGACACGATCGGCGCGACTGACTGAATATGCACAACATTAAACGTCTGGTTAAAAAGAAACAGTGCAACACCGGATACGATCGCCCCGACACCGATAAACCAGTCGAATATATTTGCCGTCACCGCGTGAGTCCGGCCCAGTACAGAAAGAGAAAACGATGGAGCTGCCTCATGCGCCGCTATCACACCCCCGTCCGGCATGATAAATGCCCCGGCCGCGGACTCCATACGTTCCATTTGTTTTATTGCGCTGGTTTGACTTTTGGTAATGAGCAGTAGCCGGTTGAGTTCACTTTGCGGGACACGGAACCTTCCTCGGCCCACACGGACTCCCTTGATGCGTTTTTCTTTGAGAAACGTATAGATACTATTTGTGGAATATCCTAGAATTTCTGCGACTTGTTTGACGGTGTACGTGGCAGCCATAGCCTCAAATTTTTCTAATTGTTACAAGTTTACAAATTCGCGCGTTACAAATTTTCACAAGCACTATATCTACTATGTAATAAAAAGAATTATTCTGTCAAGTGGCAATATAAAATTTCTAATCACATCATTTGCTCATCATTTTTTCTATCACTGATTGCTGTGTAAATCCATAGTTTCTTTTTCTAAATATTTGACATCAATGAAGTGATTGTGATAAGAAAAGGTTGCATGTTGTCATTTGCCTACACCATTGATGTACAACTCCGGGATACGCTTGCCCGTATCGATCAACTTCGAACCCAAATCCTTGCGCTCCCCTTGTCGCCTAAGGATGAACGGAGACTCCAGTGGGAAGGCACGGCTATCCGTACCTGGGCAACCCTCGCCCTTTCCGGATATAACACACCCAAACAGTATGTCGCAACCATTCTCTCCCATCCCGGAAAACTCAAACGGAACGTCATGATAATCCAATCCATTCGCACTGCCTACGACTACATCCATGAAACATGGCGCGCTAACCCAAAACCAGTAAGTCTACTGGCCATGGAAACGCTATTCACCACTCTTTACCCCGGAGAACGCACCCGCTTTGCCGCATACGAGTCCAAGGTGAAAGAACTCTTGCATTATTTGGAAACAGAACCGGAACATCCGCTTATCCAGTCGGGCATTGCACACATCCACATCCTGACCATCCCGGGTCTTGATGATCCCGGACTTTTGGCGCGGGCAGTAGGCTACCTAATTCTTGCTAAATACGGGTTTGACCTGCGCGGATATGCCACCCCTGACCGCGTGTGGCAATCTGACGTGGCATACACTCACATAAGCGGGACATACACGAAAGAACGGCAACTCAATACATGGCTGGAATTCATGGCACAAACAATACAACGCTCATACGAAACACTCTTGACGGATATTCAAAACGAGCGGTTCCATATAGAATTCCCACCGAACTTTTGGCTCCTGGCAGACCGGCAAAAGGAAATTCTAAAGAGTCTGGAGCATCCGGAAGACAGGGTGACGAACCGGCACGTGCAAAAGAAGTATCACATTTCCCAAATTACCGCCTCTCGGGACCTGGCGCGCCTCACATCGCTTGGACTTCTCTACCCACACGGGAAAGGAAGAGCGGTGTACTATACAAAAATATAAACCGGGTGTATCGTAAAATCACGTATTGATAAGCAATCTTTGATATACTTTCTTGTATTTTTTCGCGCTCACCGTCCAGGAAAAATCCTGACGCATGCAGCGCAGGGCCATATGGGACCACTTCTTGGGTTCGCTAGTCCAAAGCGTGACGGCTTCTTTGAGTTTCGCAAGGAGCGCCGTCTCGTTGTAGTCTTCAAAAACAAATCCGGTTTTCCCGTCTACCACGGAATCGGCCAATCCGCCGGTTTTCCTGACAACCGGTATCGTACCATATCGCATCGCTATCATCTGTGTCAGTCCACAGGGTTCAAACTTAGAAGGAACAACGAGCATATCCGCGCCGGCATAAATCCTGCGGGCCAGGCGTTCGTCAAATGTCGGCACGAATTTGAAGTGTTCAGGATACTTTGTCTCAAACGCAGCAAGCGTTTGTTTAACCTTTTTGGGTCCGGTGCCCAAAATGATGACCTGCACCCCGTCGGGGAGCAAATGTTCAAGGGCGGCGATAAGGATATCTATCCCTTTTTGGCGGACTTCCAGGCGCCCGACAAATCCGATGAGAGGAATCTTTGTAATCGGCAGGACAAGTGTCTTCTGAAGATATTCTTTGTTGGCAGCTTTGCCCGAAACAACATCGTTTTTACCATACCGGACGGATAAAAATTTGTCATGCACAGGATCCCATATTTCTCCGTTTATCCCATTGAGAATACCCAGGACATCGGCTTTGCGGCGCGAAAGAGCATCGTTGATATGCTGCCCGTAATCGCCGGTGAGCATTTCCTTCGCATAGGTCGGGGATACCGTCGAAATAATGTCCGCATGCTCAATCCCCTCACGGAAGAGCTTGATCGTCTGCCCTTTTTTTGTTTGGAGTATATGGAAGATACTTTTGGGGAGATGGAGCTTTTTGGCAAGCGTGATTGGTGCTGTACCCTGATACAGAAGATTATGGATTGTTATAATAGTTTTTGTTCGGATCGACTCCAGGGTCTCCTTTTCGCGGCGAAGTTTATTGCGCTCCCCCAAAAGAAGCGGCACAAGGGCGGTGTGCCAATCGTGACAGTGCACGATATCCGGACGGCCGCCAAACGTGTCCGGCGCATATTCAATAACACGTGCCACCGATGAGGAAAAAAAGGCAAATTTCTCGACAATTTCCCCCTCGTGATACTCGTCCAGCTTCGGATGACGAAGGAGATATACCGGCACGGACGTCTCCGGAATCACCGACACAAACACGAACACCAGCTCGCGTTTCCCGTCAAAATCCACGGCAATACGCCCGACGCACCGAACAGAAGAAAGCTGTATCTTTTTGTAGTATGGCATCACCACCCGTACATCGACACGAAGCCGACGTAAAGCAACGGGAAGACTGCGCGAAACGTCCCCGAGCCCGCCGAGTTTGTAAAGACCCGCAACCTCGCTGGTGACGAAAAGAATCCTCATATAGTTATCATACACGACCATATGGAAACAAATGCAAGTGAATATATTTAGCACTCAATGATAAAGAGTGCCAGAGGCGGTCAGGCGGGTTGTTGAGACAGGATTTTTTGATATACTTTCTCGTACCCTTCCACCATTTTTTCTACAGTGAAGTTCTCCTCTACATGTCTGCGGCACGCGGCGCGGTCTATTTCACCGATGCGTTTTATAGCCTTCACCAAGCCATCTACCCCTTCTTTCTCATCCACGACAAACCCGGTCACCCCGTCCCGGATAATCTCCGGCACGCTCCCCCGGTTGTACGCAATAACCGGCGTGCCACAGGCCATAGCCTCGATCATCACCATGCCAAAGGGTTCTTCCCAATGGATGGGGAAAAGGAGCGCTCGGGCTTTCTTCATCCATGCATCACGTGCCGGTTTTTGCATAAACCCGGTCATGGTAGCCCCAGATGCATGAATGAGCGGCTCTATACGATTTTTGTAATAATCCGTGTCGAAATAGTTACCGCTGGTGGCAATCTGAAGCGGTACATGAACTTCCCGACCTACAGCAAGGGCGTCCTCAAGACCTTTCTCCTCAATAAGCCTCCCGACAAAGGCCAAGTAGTTCCCCGCCGTATCCGAAAACGGAAATGTACAAGTGTCTACCCCGTGATGCACCACTCCCACAATAGTAAAGTCTTTACCGTAGAGCTCCTGCTGCCTACGGCTTATGGCCACATGAGGCATATCGGCAAAATGCCGGTAATGCCATCCTTCGAGCGAATCCTCCGGGAATACCGGATCATGAATCGTTGTAACCGCGGGGATAGGGCTTATACGCGCAAAGTACTGCGCGATAGAATCCATATAGATATGCATAATCTCCACATTGTTTTTAGCGGCCTCGCGAAATGCACGCTCACTTATATCCGCTTCGTATTCGGTTGCATTAAGGCGATATAACAGCTGCTGGCTGCCGCCTTTGCGTATTTTTACCGACGTAAACTCTTTGCTTGCCAACTGCGGATCACCGGAGTCGTATACGTGCACATCGTGACCCCGTTTTTTCAAGCCGGCGGCAAGCGACAAAAACAGATCTTTCGGCGCAAAGATACGGTCGGAAAACCGCGGGGCCATTAAAAGAGACGGAAGTAACAATCCGATTTTCATACGCTAGAGCCGATAAGCCGAATCTCCGGCACTTCGGCTTTCGATAGTCTTTCTCTATCTTCTCCTGAAATGCCCAGTGATTGCAAGCGGTCCATAACACTCGGCGGATACTCCTGGCCTGCCCACTCTTCTTTCACAACCTGCCAGCTCCACTGTGCAGGATCAAGAAGCGCGCGTATATCCGACGCACTCATAGCATTAGGGTCAATTCCATACCGTGTCTGTAGCATATCTTTTGAAAAATGAGACAGTGCCAACCTGAAACGCGTGTCATCGTTGAGTTGCCCCAAAAGCGGGACGATGTAATCCGGTTCCATCGCAAGTCCCCGTACCCACCGGCGTTCACCCATCATCCGATCTACAGCACTTTTTTGCTCTTCCACAAACAGGGCATCTGTGTCTTGTATACCAAGGTTCCTCATATTTTGCACTGCCCGGGCCTTCTTTCTATCAAAATATGCACGGTCATCACCAAGCCGAATACGCAGTAACTCGAGCATTGTTGCCTGCCGGTCAAAACCCGCAGGATCGAAATGCTCACCGCGCGGCCCTTGCAACGCTACATGTGCTGAAGCAGTAAGCACCTCTTCAGCGCTGATCACCCGATTAGGATCAAAACCAAAAAGAGCAGCCAGCACTCTCACGCGGGGCGCTTGGAAGTGCGCACAGACTATTGTGATAGGATCTTTATCACCACGTGCATCGATAATATTTGCGGTGTTAATGAAATTATAGAGCGTATTGCGAGCTTCGGGCTCTTGAATAATTTCTACAGATTTTATTATCCTTGTTGTAAGATTCCGAATACTAGTCTCCATCAAACCTGCTTCCGTCGGACCGGTGCCACCAGTGGCGCGACCGCTGGTAATAATTCTGTCGACTTCACCGGTTTTGAAAAGCTGCGCTCCTGCCCGAGCAATCATAGACATCCAGGTATTTGGCTCTGCGTTCCCCGCGGGAATCTTTTCCAATGTAACTTTTGTTGCCGAATCCTGCACCGGCCCCTGACCTAATAAAACGAGCGTCCCAATGTGAGCAATAGCGAGTTCTTTACAAAGCGGGTTTGAAAAGGAGGGTTCTGACAAGGGTTCCATTGTAGAAAAAATATTATTTTATATACTTCTGATATACTCGCTCGTACCCATCAACCATGTGTTTGGTAGAAAAATTGGCAACGGCGTGATCGCGGCAGGTTGACCGATCAATCGTATCAATCTGTTTCAGACTATCAACTATTCCATCAATTCCAGCAGCCGGGTCGACAACAAACCCCACCTTTTTATCCGCGACAATTTCCGATACTGCCCCGCGTGCAAATGCCACCACCGGCGTACCGCAGCTCAGCGCCTCGGCCATCACCAACCCAAACGGTTCTTCCCAATTAATCGGATTCACCAATGCTTTGGCTCCGGCAAACAAATCTCTCATCTGTTGCCTCGAAAGCGTTTGTTCGGCAGAAACCTCACCGACAAATTGAATCGTGTCGGATATATGCGGCTTGACGATAGTTTCAAAAAAATTCGGGTCTTCGCAATTACCCGCAATCTTCAGCCTCATGCCTGATTTTTGGGCAATTGCAATAGCATTGCCGATGCCCTTGGGATCCAGGAACTTCCCCTCTTTGTCCTTGGCTTTACTCATGCGGCCGACAGCCAAAAGATACCCGCCTGACTTTGCTAAGACTTCGGAGGGCAAGAAAAATTCCGTATCCACGCTGTTGTGTACTACATCCATATCCCGTCCTGACGCTTTTGCAGACATTTGGGATATGGCAACCAGATGTGATGCGGGAAATCTGCATAAAACTTCCGCGGTCAATGGAATCATCTGTGAATGAACGGTGGTTACCAACGGTGTAGCAAAAGGGACTGTCAGAGCAAGATATTCGGGATACATGTGGTTATGAATAAGGTCAAATTCCTCTTGTTTTTTTAGCACTTCGGCAAGCTCGAGTGCTAAATAGCTCGTGTGCTGATAAAAATCATTTTCTGCAGGAGGAAGCTCTGTCAGCGGCTTACAGATAGGAATAACCGTCACGCCGGGCAGAGCAGATCCTTCTGTTCCAAAAATAGTCACCTTATGCCCACGACCAACCAGTTCCCCTACCAAATCCACAATCACGCGGTTTCGTGATACCGTAGTGTCTACGGTAATTGCCCGCTTTAGCGGCGCAAGAATAGCAATACGAAGGCTCATCATTTTCCAGTATGATTCTTCTGCGGCTTTTTGACAAGGCTCAGGTATTCGCTTGTTGAAGATGCATAGTTGATATAAATCCGTTCAAAACAATCAGCAATCCTATCCCACGTAAATTTTTTGAGAACCAGCTCATAACTCCTTTGGGCCATTTTATGTCGGAGATCATCATCGGCCAAAAGCTGATTGACCTTTGCCGCGATTTCTTTAGCGTTTCGCGCGTGAACCAAAAACCCGTTGTGCCCGTCTTTGATCAGGCTTGTGACCCCGCCGGCTCGCGTGGAGATGACCGGGGTCTTGGCGGCCATGGCCTCCAAAATCACGAGTCCCAACGGCTCTTTCCACGTACTGGGCGCCACATACACATCGGCCCGTCCGTAAAACGCATGGAATCCGAGCGTTTCTGTCGGCTTCATATAGCCTAATATCCGGCAATTTTTCAGCTTGTTGGTCTTGATAAGACGTTCCAAGCGCTGCCGATCCGGCCCGTCGCCCAAAATAAGCACCTCGCCGTCTATATGACCGGCCGCTTTGATAAGATACTCAACGCCTTTGTGCACCGTCAGCCGGCCGGTAAACAACACGACTTTTTTACCCGTCAATCCGTATTTTTTGTCTATCGCCCTGCACTTATCCTCATCACGCCGATAATCATCAATATACACTCCGCCGGGAATTGTCCGGAGCTTACGCTCCCACTCCGCGCCGAACATTTTGAGAAACCACCGCCTCGTAAACGCGCTGTTTGCGGTAATCACCCCCGATACCCGCAACGCATCTTTAATCATACCGATAAGTCTCCCGTCCTGTACCAAATAATGCAGATCGCTGCCATGAGTCGTCACGATAAACCGAATGCCGTACAAAATTTTGGCAACCCGCGCCACCGCCGGCAAAAATGCTGTATGAAATACATGAATAATTTCGGGCTGAAACTCTTTAACTGCCGGCAATGTCGCATCCACATAGGACGTATAGATCTTCCCCAGCTCCACACCATTCATATCCTGATATCGTTTGGCACCCGGTAACTCCGGATTTCCAACAAATACACCCACCTGAGGAACGGGGACATTGTAATGTTTGACGCCCTGCAGCTTGCGTTTCTCCGGAGCGACAATAGAAACCTGGTGGCCATCTTTCACCATTTCCCCGGCAAGCGCCCGAAGCCACGCGCCGGACCCATTACCCCACAGGGGAAACATGTAGAGGAACATAATGCGCAGCGGCCGTGCAGCTTGAAAAGAAGCAATTATCTCAGACTGACGCGATCCGTTAGCCATAGGATCATTATACTAAAAAGCCCTATGGTACAACAAGAGGAGGGAATACCCTTGCGTGAAGCTCCTGCATCAATGTGACATACGACACAAAATTTGGACTCCTAGTCACATCCTGGTATCCATCCGGACTTGTATACACATCCGAGGATGGAATTTGCATACTTAACCCCGTTAATCCCATGACATAATGAGTTGTTATATCGGCCCCGTCGGACACCTGTTCCGCGCTGATATATACCGGACGATTCATGGAACTAAGGAAAACGGACTGTGTCAATGAAACTAACATCATATGGTACAATATACAGGTAGTTTGATATACTATAATATAGTATGACCAACCCGGAAAATAACCACTATTTCCCTCTCCCGCCGCTACTCCTTGATTTTAAAGAACACTGCTGCATCACTCCGGACAACGAACAGCACTATCTCAGCCCGATGGAATTTATGCTTCTTTCTGAACTGGACATCGGATTTCAGACAACAGACGAGTTGGCTATCCGATTGGCTCACAAACTACGCAGAGAACAACAGGAAAAAGGAGGGAAATGGGATGGATCCATATCTCATGAGCATGTTTGGGAGATAATCAGTCGCATTAAAGAAAAAATCGGTCCCCAGTATATTGAAAAGCGAGTCCGGTTCGGATACCGCATCGCTACCCCGAAGCAATTTCAAGGCTAAGCCTTGAAATTATCTAGCGCCGGGGGACAAGCTTTTCGCGAGCGGACATCATGGCTCTTGCCAGAGACAATAGGACAAACGTTCTCTCTCTTCGTCCAAAATCCGCTCCGAAAACGGCAATTCAAATGAAGCTGCGCAATGGATCTCAAAAATTGCCCCCTCAAATCGAGGTAAAGGAATTCCCCAAAACCAAGATCTTGCCTGAACACCAGTAAAAATACGCGGAATGATTTCTCCGCCCCTGGGAGACGGTACGGGGATATGTTCAACTATGGTCACTAAGTCTGGCGACTCCGTAAACGCTGTTTCCAAAGCGTTTCCTATGATCGGAGCATCCTCACTGGGATTAACCGGGGCAATATCCAGATCAATATCACGATACTCTAAACGGGTCGGGTTTGACACAGAACCGATGATAAAAATCCCGGCCCGCTTGTGAACTGAGCGTAATGCGATATTGATTGTCGGAATCACGAATTGATTCAGGTGTCGCAAATCTATTGGCCGGAGCCGGGAACGCACGACATCCTGCTCCATCCTGCCGGTGTAATTATT
>MFKE01000011.1:12794-22922 GCA_001779455.1 Candidatus Gottesmanbacteria bacterium RIFOXYB1_FULL_47_11
GAGGTCAGCCTCTTGAAGTGAGTTTTTCCTGAAGGACTAGCCACACAAATCGGATGAGGGCCAGTTGGCGGCGCCAGCGCCGGGGCTCAAGGATGAGCCTCCAAAGCCACTCAAACCCTATCAATCTAATAACGAGAGGTGCACGCGGCAGGCGGCCGGAGATAATATCGAATGATCCGCCGACTACCATGAAGATAACCCCCGGCGTTTGGCGCGCAAGGCGCTCCACAAAATACTCCTGCTTTGGCGGACCGAGAGCAACGAAAATAATTCTTGCTCCACTTCTCACAATATGACGGCTTAATCGTTCAAAATATAGTTTCTCATCTGAATTATGAATTATGAATAATAAATTGTGGAAAGAAATCTCCGGTCCGTCCTCTGCCCAACTATCCTGTAGTTTTCCATGCTTTTGACGTAAGCAGCTGAGTGTGTCGACTGCCAAATTGTCTCTACCGCCGATAAGTCCGATTGGAACGTGCCGCCCGACGGCCACCCGGACCAGATCTTCCATGAATTCCACCCCCCTAATAGGAATTTGGATCGGTTTTTTGGTCAAAAAACGACCCGCCAAGACTACTCCGATGCTGTCCGGGAGCGATATGTCGGCCCGGTTGAGAACGGCGGCAAAACCGGGATTATCGTGGGCAAAAACCATCTGCTCGGTGTTGGGAGTGAAAATTTTCAGTGATTTTTGCCTGATTTTACGCGGCGATGCCAGATACTTCTGAATTTCCTCTAGGATTTCATTTTTAGAAGCATTGGTAATAGATATTTTCAGTATTTTTACCGCATTTAATCTCATAGTTTGTTAAATGTGTCATGTATCATGTGTCATGTGTCATGATTCGTATAAAAATGAACACATTTTATCGTATCTACTTTTTTCTACGATCTATGATCTACGATCTACGATCTTTTTTCTATAAGTTATAATCAAACTATATCAATATTACCCCATTTTTGCTATTTTTTTGCAAAGCTTCTTTTATATAGGTCTATATTCTCCAGCGCAACCCCTGTCCCGCGGACAACACACAGAAGCGGGTCCTCCGCAACATGACACACGACCCCTGTCGTCTCTGTCATGAGCTTATCAAAATTCCGCAGTAAACTCGTCCCGCCGGCCATGACGATACCTTTGTCGATGATGTCGGCTGCCAGCTCCGGCGGCGTTTCCTCAAGAACTCCTTTCACCGTAAGCATGATCTGGTGCAGTATCGGTGAGATGGCCTCGGTAATTTCCGCACTGGTCAGGGTGATCATACGCGGCAACCCCGATACGCCGTCGCGGCCGCGAACTTCCATGGTGGTTGTCATCCCGAGCTTCGTCGAGGGATCTCCCGTTGGGGGCCCTCCTTTCCCGGGAACGGCAGGAGGCAACGCATCTCCCACAGTCATTTTGATCGTCTCAGCCATCCGTTCTCCGATAATCAGGTTGTACTTTTTACGAATATAGTTGGCAATTGCCTCGTCCAGTTTATTGCCTGCAACACGCGCGCTTTTGTGAGCAACCACGCCCCCCAAAGAGATGACCGCCGCCTCTGTCGAACCGCCGCCGACATCAACAATCATGTGGCCTGAGGCCGCTGCAATAGGGATTTTGGCGCCTATGGCCGCGGCAAGGGGCTCTTCGATAAGATACGCCACCCGTGCGCCGGCAGATAAAGTTGCGTCCAGGACCGCCCGGCGCTCCACCTGCGTAACGCCCGAAGGTACACAGATCATCACTTCCGGCTTGAAAATGCGGTTTCTCCCTACCACGCGGTCGATAAAAAACGACAGCATGGCCTCGGTAATCCGGTAATCGGCAATCACCCCGTCGCGCATCGGGCGGGTGGCCATAATATTTCCGGGGGTACGGCCCAGCATATCTTTGGCTTCATTTCCTACGGCAACCACGCGGTTGTCGTCGATGGTCACGGCAACGACCGTAGGCTCGTCCAAGACCACCCCGACACCGGCCAGCCAGACAAGGCTGTTTGCCGTACCCAAATCAATACCGATGCGTTTACGGAGCTTACTAAACATACGTCAATTATCGTATTCGCATTCTAGCACATTTGGCAGTATAATAGAGAAGCCTATATGAAGAAATACCGATCATTTTTGATATCTTTCGCTACTGTATGTTCTATACTACTGGCTACCATTGCCGTTGTCGCATTTGGCCGCGGATACCGCCTGGATATCACCAGAACGTCGCTCAAGCCCACAGGCCTCATCAGCGCAACCAGTGATCCGGTCGGCGCACAGATATCCGTCAACGGCATCCTCAAAACTGCTACAAACAATTCATTTAACATCGAACCGGGCGTCTATACGGTCCGTATATACAAAGAGGGTTACCTTCCCTGGCAAAAGGATATCCGCGTGCAGGGAGAAATCGTTTCGCAGGCAAGTGCATTTCTATTCCCTACCAACCCCAGTCTCTCGCCCCTGACGATTCAGGGTATTGTCGCCCCCGTCCTTTCTCCCGACGGAACGAAAATAGCCTACCTGGTTCCCGAAAAAGGCCTCTGGTATTATGAACTCTCCGAAGGTCCGCTGGGCCGTAACCGAGACCCTATCCAGATAGATCAAAATACTATTTTAGATTACAAAAATGCGGAAATTATGTGGTCGCCGGATACCACCCAACTCCTGGTAAATACCCGCCTGTATACAATTGCAAAACCCAATACGTTTACCGATGTCTCTGCCACCCGCACGCAGATTCTTGCCGACTGGGTGGCCCAGCAAAAAGAAACGGAATTACAAAAACTCGCCGCCTTCAAGCAGCCGATTATCAATATGGCCACCTCAAGCGCTGCAATCATCGCATTTTCGCCGGACGAAACGAAAATTCTGTACGAGGCAACCGCTTCTGCAACTATTCCACAAGTTATCGTACCGGCTCTTATTGGTACAAACTCTACCAAAGAAGACCGAGCTATAATCCCGGGAAACTATTACGTCTATGACAGCCGGGAAGATAAAAACTACTTTCTGCTGGATAAAAAAGAACTCATGCAGCCGGAAAACATTCACTGGTACCCGACCAGCCGGCACCTCCTTCTCACCCTGAAGGGAAAAATTGATGTCCTTGAGTATGACCGCACCAACTGGGTGACGATATACTCCGGCCCGTTTGTGGACAACTTTGTGGCCCCGTGGACCAACGGAAGCAGAATCATCATCCTGACGAACCTCAACGGCAATACGGAAACCCTGCCGAACCTCTACACGGTAAACCTGCGATAATTTCCCTCTTGCGTTCCGCAAAAAAATTTCGTATAGCATACACATGGGAAGAGCGTACAAAGAAGGTGCTCCGTATACTAATCATCACCTCCTCAATCTTCGCGGCTTCAGACCCCTTCCTCAGGAACAGTGCCCCCGCCCTGAATTACCTGTCGTACAGTACAAAATTGTCAAAACGCCTCCTGAATGGGCATTCGTTGTTGTCGAGAAAGATTTCCGGTTTATCCCCGTCTGTCTGTGGACGCCGTGTGCAGATAACAATTTGATCCTCGAGGGAAATACAGTTACTCAGGGAAATATGCTTATGAATTCCGGCCAAAGCTATGAACTGGCGCGTTATTTACTGACGGAACATTTACTCAGAACCCACCGCATCACAACGGCGCCGGAGTATTTTCAACCATATGGAGTAATCATCGAGCAATCCCCGATTAAAGAATACCCCTTTCGAAAACACAAGTGAGCGCCTCTAGAAGGAATTGAACCCTCATCTTACCCTTAGGACGGGTCTGCTCTATCCGTTGAGCTATAGAGGCATCCACTTATTGTAGCTATTTTTATGATAGAATACCAATGACCCAATGAGGTTGAATTTTTTGTCGGGATGTAGCGCAGTTGGTAGCGCGCTTCGTTCGGGACGAAGAGGTCGAGAGTTCAAATCTCTCCATCCCGACAAAGGACTCAAATGAGACGGAGGGCTCGACAGTTTCCGCGTCTTGACATCCCACCTTTTTCCTCTATACTACCAACTATTCTTGCCCGCTCCATATGATAAATAAGGAAATTGAACATATCCGAACCGAAGCAATTGCGGAGACAAAGGCGCTGAAGCCTTCCGAGACTGACTGGAAGCAAGGGTTGTCTGAGCTGGAAACAATTCTCACTCAGTGGCGTGTGTATCCATATTCAGAATTCGAGTCACGAAACGCCAACAAAATCCTCAACGCTATGGCATATAACGGTGAATTCATGCTGGCTGCCATATTTAACGAAGATCATACGCAATGTACTATTCTTCCGTTGCCTGAATTGTTTCCGGATGACAGCACCCAAAGACGTGTCCAACTTGGTAGAGATGTTATGAAAATAAATCTTAACCTCGATATGATCACAAAAAGTGTTTCTGCTCTGCTATCTATGACACATACAAGCCTTGGCGCGGAACGCGATGTGGTCATTCTCGAGCAAAATTTAGGCACATTCCGCAATGATCATCCGCTCGAGATTGCCTATCTCCAGCCGTATATCGCGGCACAGTTGCCGGAAGGAAAACACTATCTTGATTGGATTCGCGGCGTCAAGACAGAGTTGAACGATCCCCGTTCCTCCTCTTCCCCCGACGCCCATTTTGCGGTATAATACCCCAATGAAACTTCAGTTTACCCGCAAAGGCCAGGATTTGCCCCCGCCCTTACCGGACGTCATTTTGGCCTCCCAAAGTATCGGCAGGCGCATGCTTTTGGAGAAGCTGGGCCTGCGGTTCCGTGTGGCGGTGTCGCATGTTGATGAAGACGCAATCGTCGACCGCGATCCAATCAAAATGATCCAGCGCCGCGCAGAGGCGAAGGTAAATGAGCTGGTTGCCCACCAGCGCGTCTATAGTATCCCGGATGCACGCGAGTCCCTTATTGTCGCTGCCGATTCCATGGCCATATTGGGCAAAAAAACGTACGGCAAATCCGCCGACCGCGAAGGCTCACGGACCATGCTCAAGGCGCTTATGGGCCGCACCCATGTGTTTGCAACAGCTATAGCTATAGTCCTGTTTGACGGCACAAAAGTGAAAAAATCCTGGGCCAAAACCGTAAAAACCCGCGTGACGATGCGCAAACTTTCGCCGGTTGAAATAGACAGCTACATCTCACGCTTTGACTTTACCCGGTTTGCCGCAGCCTATGCCATCAATGAAGCGCCCTGGAACCTGGTGACGAAGATTGACGGAAGCTATACCAATGTGATCGGTCTGCCGTTTGAAGTCCTCCTGCCGGTACTACGCAGCCTCAAGATTATTGTGTAATGTCATCCGTATGCCAACACCGGAACAAACAGAATCTCTACGGTACATAACATCTCCGAAGGAGGCAGTCCGGAAAGAAATGGTTTCCCGGTTTCTTACTACCGGATTTGATACACAACTGGCTCTCATGAAAGAACCGGCCCTCGAAACACATCTACGCGCGGTGTTTCCGGCAATTTCCCCGGATGACATCAGTCGTATCCGCGCTGTTGCAGGAACTATCGGCGAGTTTGCCCAAACAGCCAAACGCTGGTCTTCGATCGAATACATGAAGGATCGCGTACCGCATGCCATAGAAGCGGCGTGGTTTGGCCCAATCACGACCGTGACTGTCCAAGACAATGCGATTCCCAATCTTCCGACTCTCCGCAATCAACGATATGTCTCGCCCTACACATTCCTTTCCATGTATCCGATTGAGGTTCACCAGGTGCAGTATTTTTCACGCTTTCCGAAAACACACTATCCGCTGGCAGGAACGGTATATATCGCCGCAACGCCATATGTCATTAGACATAAATACTATTATACAAACCCAGACCGCGCTGACTTCGTCATGATGCCGCGGACACACCTGGAAACACAAATTCAATGGTCGACCGCAACTGAGGATCATCTTCTTGCGTATGGCGCGCGGATCCACAGGAGTATGGATATAAGCTGCAGCCGCGACAGGTGGCACATCGACCATCCGCTCTCCGGCTCCTTTGAATCGGGAAATAAATAATTTCAATCCCACATATCAGGGCGTACGTAGGTCCGGATAGACGTCGGGGGCACGCTGGGCTGCTTGTTCTCTCGCCTTATTCCACTGCGCCAGAAGCTGTTGCGCATCAGATGTGTCCCGCTGCAGCGCATCCAGACGCGCACGTTCTGCATCTGTCATCGGCGGCGGGCCCTTGCGGTATGGAAGCGATACATCGAGCCTTTCTTTCTTTTTTCCCATGCCGGTAATAATACCAAAATCTGCGGTGTTTGAAAACCGGGCATAGTGGCGCCATATCTTTTTGTTTCCTCTAGGATATCATGGTAGCCTCAATAACGAGGCAAATAGCTAAATATAATAGCCTACTATAGGATTGAATTATTTGACAAAAAGTGGTATAATACCAGCCAGTTTGTTCGTCGCACCTTGATACCAAAAGTTGAAAGTCTGAATGTTTTATTGGCACTCCGGCCAAACGCTCACAAAGAACGTGGCTGTGGACGTAACCCGGAATGCTAAAGGAGAAAGAAATGGAGATTTGTGAATTTCTCAATGAGTTTTGGTGGACGGTTATTTTATTAGTGGGGATAGCACTTGTTGCCATTCATAAGGATATTAATGACATCAAAATGGCAAAGAAATCGGGATGGAAAGAAGAAAAAATCATGCCCCTCGGGCATGACCCGGATTAAGACTCCTCCCCGCCCCCCCCAAAAAAAAGCAAACATTCAGATTGCAGCGCAGGCTGCGTAAGTTAGATAGATTTGAGTGTTTGTGGGGGTTTTTTCTAGGCCTGACTCCGGTCCGGCCGTGAACATCCTCCCACAAACAGCATCCAGACGACAAACCACAAAACCCCCTTGCGTTCACATGCGAACGATGAGGGGGCTTTTTGTATCTTATGCAAGCTCTTGCACTCTTGACACTGTCGCGATTGTATCATATAGTATATACATGAAGACCCTGCCGGAACCGCTTGCGTTTGTTTGGGATCGCGGCAATAGCAGAAAAAATGAGCAAAAACACAAGGTCTCCGATCATGAAGCGGAAGAGCCGTTTTTTGATAAAAAAAGAAAAATTTTTACGGACCATCTGCATTCAGGAAAAGAGGAACGATTCCGAATGGTAGGAAAAACGAAAAATCATCGATTGTTATTTGTCGCTTTTACAATACGAAAAGGAATTGTCCGAATCATATCGGCCCGTGATATTAATAAAAAGGAGGTATATCTCTATGAAAAAACCGCTTAAATTACCGAAATTTAAAAATGAGGACGCGGAGCGCGACTTTTGGGCGGAGCTGGATCTGTCGGAGTATTACGAGCCTTCTGATCTGGAATCGGTAAGTTTTCCGAATCTCAAGCCCACCAGCCGATCTATTTCTATCCGCATGCCGGAATATCTTATCAATCGGGTGAAAGAAAAGGCCAATGCACTGGATATCCCCTATCAATCACTCATGAAGCAATACATCAGCCGCGGGGCATTTTCTCAATAACATTCTTCCTTCGCAAACAGCAGGCCGATTTCCTTGGCAGCGGACCCTTGACTTCTCTTCTTCCTCAGCATATTATCCCATTCAAGCGCTCTGCAATAGGCCATATGCGGCTATATCTCGCGCGGCGCCGCTCTTTGACAGACTGAAGTCTGAACTCCTTTTTAGGCAAGACTTCGCCAAGGGCCGCACCGCGACCTTTCGTGAAGTCTTGCAACCAATCAACCAAATCAAAAAAAGGAGAATAAAATGAAAGCTAGGACGTTTTTTCAAAAAATAGCGAAACCGGCATGTACTATCGTGCTGGTGACAATGGTGTTGGCATTCTTCGTTCCGTTTCCGTTCGGAACGATGATCATCATCGAAAGTCTGTTTGTGGGGTTGGTAGTGGGTTTCTTCCTGCCATTCCTCATGGGAAAAAAGTTCGACAAGGAAACGAACATAAACCTCTGGGGTTTGTTTGTTTCGGCGTTTATCATCAACGCATTTGCCGTGTTTCAGACGCTGACGATGTCAAAAAATACAATAGACTGGCTAGCCATAGCGCTAGCCTCTACCGTCGTTTGGCTTATAGCCAGTCTCCTCATCGTCAGGAAACACCAATAATGTAAAATACAAGACTTCAGTCAGAAGACAAGCCCTGTTACGGGTGACCCCTCATCCAATCGCTTGTCTTCTTTCTTGTGTTCCCGACTCGCTCGGAACCAGAAGAAAGACCATCTTGCATTTTGACATCTACTTCTCTATACTACCCGTCATCTTCTGCCCAAAAGAATTTATGGCACCAATACCTGCAGAAATAGGCGCACACACATTTGCCGAAACACAGCTCAAAGGTTCTGAGTTTACCGCGTTTGTCCATACAGTTGAGGACCTTATGAAACGGCGAAAAGAAATAGTCGTGCCGCCGAGTGGACAAATCAGATTAGACGGACTGATGATTCACATCCCGCAGATGTTTGTCTTGGAGGGAGTCCCGTCGAGTATTCGTGAGGTATTACTGCCCACTATGACCTCAGATAATGTATATCATCTACCTAACAAAACATCAGTAACCAACGTGTTTGGCGTACAATTGAGGTTTGATAAAGAGCCTCAACATATCATTGTCTCCCGGGGAAAACATCAGGTAAGGCTCTGCCACGACGGACTGCAACAACCCGTACATGCAAGCAACCGCGCGGCAATACTTGGCTTGTCACTTCTCCCTGATGAACTGTGGCCACGCGTTGCCAAACAAGGGTTCAGCTGTGGATATATAACAGGATCATGTTGGGACAACCCATGGCAGGCTCAAGCCCTGAGCTTATCATTACCCGACCCTGATGGAAAATTGAGTTGGTACCATACGGGGCCACAGGTCCTTGCAAATTTCGATCCAGGCTCACTCTATGGTGAAATATTAAATACTAAGATCAGAACAGGCCCAATCATAAAGACATATTTGGAAAAACTCAAACCGGTAGGCCTATTTTTTGATAGCCGACAGCAGGGATGAAAATCCTCAAAATAATTCTTCCTTCGTAAACAAGAGTCCGATTTCCTTTTGCGCGGCTTCTGCTGAGTCTGAGCGGTGAACGACGTTGTGGGGTTTATCAACACCAAAATCTTTGCGGATCGTACCCGGAGCCGCTTCTGCCGGATCAGTGGGGCCGCAGATATCAAATACTTTTTGTATCGCACCATCTCCTTCTAATATAAAGGCAACAACCGGCGTGGACATCATAGCCGCCGAAAGCGACGGGAAAAACGGTTTGTCTTTGTGGTGGGCGTACCACACATCGAGAATCTGTTGAGTGAGCCGGACCATCTTGAGGGCAACAACGCGAAGGCCAGCTTTTTCAAACCGGCTGATAATCTCGCCGACAATGTGCTTCTCTACCCCGTCGGGCTTGATAAGGACGACAGTTCGCTGGGTCATAGGATTACTGTACTAAGAATCTGCACCGTTGTAAAGCAGAGTGTTTTACGATGAGAACTGATGCCCTGCTGGTAACTGTGCAAGCGGTGAATCTTGTTTTATACCGGGCGGCCATTTACCAACCGTAGCTGCATACACAAATTGCAAAGACCGAATGTAATACGGCGCATCATCTTGAACACTCACGTCTTTATTGTGGCGTGCTATAGACGCAAGCAATTCCTGGGGCTCTTTCGTAAAATCTTCTGTGCGCACCATCGCCCATTCAACCCGATAATCTATACTTCCCTTTGGTATAAACATCATTGCGGGAAAGCTGTCGTGTCCGGTCCCCCACTGTTTGTGCAGTGCTTCCAACTTCGCAACACCCGCGGGATTTGGCAATGCGACGCCCAATATGTGCTTTTGTTCCACCCCGAGGGTCTTAAAGAGAACGCACTTTGTCCGGCTAAGCAACTCCTTTTCATCTTTCCGATGGGTGATCATAAACTCATGAGGAATTGTGGATGAGCGCATATGCCACTCTATGCTCTTTACCATGGCTTCTTCTGCACGCTTAGCTGCTCTTGGATCTGTTTCTATACTGCTCATGGGGCCTCCTTTATAAAAACGTATTGGGGCAAGATGCGATTGGTATACATGGTCTTTCGGCCGATGTCAAGTAAAATAATCTATTGACAACTACAACGACGGTGCGTAGTATCGGGCATATGAACAAAGAGGCGCCTACTGATGCAGACCCTCGG
>MFKE01000011.1:22942-29855 GCA_001779455.1 Candidatus Gottesmanbacteria bacterium RIFOXYB1_FULL_47_11
AAAGACAAGGGCTACGTCCCCATGAACAGCGGACCGTTTTTCCCGGGGATTGCCGGTATTCAGGCAGAATACTACCGAATGGAAACCGCGCCGCCGTCCGAGGACGAAATTGCGTCACTACGGATAGTCGTGTTCCCGTCCGTACGCAAAAAACGGAAATAATTTTATAAGTTTTTATGAGCAACCGGAGGCGTGTGTGCTATAATCCCACTCATTATGACGACTCAGGAAAACCCGCGCTTTATTGATTTTGGCCCTGGTATGCCACTTGAGCTCGGGAAAAAGCAAAATATCGTCAACCAACCGCCATTTAATGAAATGGCCGGTACAATCGCCCTCCCTGGCAATTTTTTTGTGGGAAAAGACCATATGGCCGGCTTAGGAGCCTTCATGCGATGTGTGGTGTTGGAACCACATCATTGGGCTAACGTCTGGAATACACCGCCGCTCACCCATTTGGCTCCTCATATCAATCTCACATATCATAACAAGACATCGCTGGAACTGATTCATCAAAGCGCAGTCAGATTTATTGACTCATTTCCCTATCTTATGCAATATCTCCGGGAATACTGGAAAACAGGGGGGGCGCAATATGATGTTTGGGGATATCCCTTACCACTAAATCCATCAACCAAAATAGTAATCCCCCGGTTTACCTTTGCCGCATACCAGAGTGAAAAACGCGGAGACCCGTGGTTTGGACTGGAAGATGAATCCCCAGGGCTGGAAACCGCAGAGTCGCTCCAAAAGCGGCTTGCCACAATGAGACAACAGGGAGCAAATAAACGGTTCCGCGTCCTGAAGTCTATCAGCGGGAATCAAGGGTAAATCCTTCAGAGTCTAAGCAACGCAGATAGCTTCTCATCTTTCGGCTTGTTCCATACAAGCGCGAGATTGAGTGTTTCCTGCCGTATATATTTCGGTAAAAGTGCATCAATCTGCATCTTGGTGACCGCCTGGATTTTGGCAATATATTCGGGGAGAGTGATAAGTTTCTGATTGTAAAGCTCCTGCCGGCCGTAAAATTCGCCCATAAACTCCGGATCTTCCGTCCGGAAGGCAAGCATGGTCACTAGGCGCTTCTTGGCAACCTTGACTTCGTCGCGGGTCACACCGCTGGCAAGGACTTTGGATAGCTCGTGCATGATTGCTCTGACCGCCTCGCCTACCTTGTCGGTCGCTACCCCGGCGTAAATGCTCCAATAACCCACATCGCGCCAGGAATCTCCGCTTGATCGGATGTGGTAGCAAAGTCCCCGCTTTTCGCGGATCTCGCGAAATAACCGGGAAGTAAACGATACACCCATGATAAGGTTAAACAGATTCCAGGCAAAACGGTCTTCCGAGTCGCGGCTGAAGGCGCGCAGGCCAAGGATAAGGTGTGCCTGTTGGGCATCGGGCTTGGTAACCACTTCTACCTTGGGCGCCGCCTGTCGGTCGCTAACAAGCTCGATATCCCCCATGGACTGCCCCTTCAAAGGGCCGAACAATGCTTCCGCTTTTGTCACAACGTCCGACCGGTGCGGCGCGGGTTTTCCTGCAACGACCACCACCATCCGGTCCGGTGTGTACCACCGATCATGATATGCTTTGAGCTCTTGGGAAGCGATTACACGCAGCGACTTCTCCTTGCCGATAATCGGCATACCCAAACGGGTATCGGGATACATCATATGATGAAATGTTTCTCCGACTTTGGCTGCAGGCTCATCCTCGTACCGTTTCATCTCTTCAATAATCACATCGCGCTCCTTATCCACATGTTTTTGCTCCAAAAGGGGCGCCACAGCAAGCTCGCGGTTAATATCTAGCGCTAGCATCCAGTCAGTGCTAAGCACCTTGTTATGATAGTTGGTAATATCGATATCTGTATAGGCATTCTGCAAGCCCCCAGCGCGCTCAATAGTGTTTACATCCTCCGTCGTCGGGTACTTTTTTGTACCTTTGAAGACCATGTGTTCCAGGAAGTGACTGATCCCGTTTATCTCCGGTGTCTCGTAGCGGCTGCCGACCCCGACCATCACGGATGTGGCGACCGAATTGACCCCGGGCATGGGAACTATCATCAGCCGCACACCGTTTTTGAGAGTAATTTTATCGTAAGGCTTACCGCTCATGAGGGCTATCGTATCAAAATTCCCGTATTTTTGCTATAGAAAGTCTCTATGGTATAATGACGCCATAATGACAGACTTGGAACCTTCTCCCGAACGCGTGGCGGAATGGATCGAAACGCATATTCCTAATGCACTTGCCGCAACAGAAGGAGACGTCATGGCAGTACGTCTCGATCCCAAACAAAGAATACTTCAAAACGATTTGTCACCCGAAGCGCTGAACCAGCAAAAAACGCTAGATGAGCGTCTGAATAGTCAAGGATATGACCGAGTTGCAGCAACAACCATTCTCAATACCGAATACTCCTTTACCATAACAACCGGCCGACTTGGTAAATCGGGAGTATATCTCATCTACATGAAGGG
Source organism: Candidatus Gottesmanbacteria bacterium RIFOXYB1_FULL_47_11 (assembly GCA_001779455.1). Classification (GTDB taxonomy): domain Bacteria; phylum Patescibacteriota; class Microgenomatia; order UBA10105; family UBA927; genus XYB1-FULL-47-11. The sequence continues at coordinate 25,429 of MFKE01000011.1, forward strand.
TGGCAATTCTACTTCTTTCACGGGAGAACGCCCTGAACCCGGGTCTCGAATGGAAGAAAATTTTGATCCCCCAGTAAGTAAGGGAAACCGCAAACAGCTCCTTGCCAAAATGGCCCAAACAGCCAACACGTTTAGAGAGAAAGGATATACTCATTTCGAACTCAACCCGGTGCCCACAATAAATCCTGCAGTGCGCCACTTATCCCTGACCGCAATAGCCTAAGCCGATACGTCTGCATACGACATCCCCTTGACAACCTATAGTTATTGTGGTAAACTTATAGTTTGTGTTAGCCATGTGTGCTCCTTGCTTTTGAGGCTACGGCCTCGCTAAGCGACCTGTATATATGGCTGTTTTTTGTTTGTAGCTCTTTAACAAACCGGAGAGTATTTACCCGTAAGCACGTTTTCTCCTGTTTTGGGCGGCACATCGTCCCGATCACCCATCGTGGTCGTGAGGCTGTGCACGCCCAAAAAAATCCATATTTCACAAAGGAGAAAATAAAATGTCATACAATCGAAGAAAGGACCCATCGGGGAGTCAACTTAAAGACAGAAATGAAGAATATAACAGTTCGGGAAAGGCCCAAAAGGCTAAATCGAACCCCACCATACCTGAAAGCACCGCAAAACGGCGCCCAAAAGTGTCCTTTGAAGGTAACGTTGGTTGTTACCTTCCAGTAGTGTTGATAACCATCTTGGTCATCGTCGGATTCATCCTGCTGATGCACTAAATCTTGCGCTTCACACGCCCTCCCATGCTTCCATTAGATGGGAGGACCGTGCGCGGGTACGTGACAAGGGTAACGAAGCGTTGAGGTTGTAGCACTCGTGCTGCGATTTTCAGTTTTTTTGTTTTTCTTTTGTCTCTTTGCTCTCCGGTTTGTTTTTATTTTAACCCCATTAGGTTTACCGCGCAGGCACCACGCTTTGAAGAAGGTTTTCAACGCGGCGATCATGTTCTTCCATAGTAGAAGCGGGCGGTGTACCTGCAGAAATAAGGCCAAGCATGAGGCGCTTTGCCATTGCCACGTCGATATTTTCTAAAACAGGACGCAAGTTTTGAGGTGTTTCTGGCGGCCAAACATCTAATGGAATTCCTGAATACCCAATGGTGAGTTCTAATTGTTCTTCTGCTGAACTAAAACGCAATAATCCCGGCCCTCCGATCGTACGGGTAAAAGTAACGTTACACGCCGCATCTCTATAGCTCACGCGTATGTGTGAAATTGGTAATTCATCTGGATATTTCTTCAAAGCGCGGGTTATTAACACAGTAACATCCAATCCACTGATAAAATCGGGTGCTTGAAGAATAACTCTTGTTCCGGCAAAGACGGCATTTCGAGAAATTTCCGGAACATATTCACCCGTCACCATAATCTGCAAAGGAAAAGACTCAAAATACGAAGGATCATATTGTTCTGTAGCATGCATAAGTAGCCCACCATCCTGTACCCGCTGAGCCAAATATATGGAGGGAGACATAAGGATCTTATTCTTTATCCCCCAGTCAGCCATCGATCTCATAGCAGAAAGCATGTATGGTTTAACCGCAGTAAATTCAGGATTAAGCGGACCTTCGTCCCCGTGGTGTAATTCGATCCCCTCATGACTAGGCATAGACCGAGATAATAACAAATATATACATAAAATACAACTATAAGCCTAATTAACACAAACGCCTCTTGATACCTGACATGTGATACGTGATACTTAAAGAATGACCCCCGATGACCTACGCCAGCAAATAGAACTCCAGATAGTCGAGCTTATTAAGGCGAAGCTTGCCGACGGGTCGATGACCGAAGAGCGTGCCCAGCAGGCATCCCAGACCGTGCTGGATTCCCTTAAACCCGGCATGAGCCTGGAGGAGCTGTACCAAGCTGTCGGCCGCTTGGATGACGTGGTGCAGGAACTTGCCCCGGTGGTCCTGCCTATTATGAAGCAGTATGAAAAAGAAATCGTGCAGCCGATCAGCGCCAACGTATCAGCGCTCATACGCCAGGGACAATATGACGCCGCCGCGAAACTCGCCCACAAAGCCATTGCATCTGATGTGAAACTGGAATGGACCGGATCAGGGAAACCAAGCTCGTAATATGCTACAATAGAAGCATGTTTAACTGGAATACAGACACGAAAAAATGGGACAAAAAAAGTAATTCGTACCGCCGCTGGCACCTGGAACAACTCATCAATTTTGGCCTCAACGGCGAAAAAATTTCGCTTCCGGATCTAAAAAAATACTGGCACGCGCTCCGTCTGGATCCCAAAAAACGCCGCGTGTTGTCCTTATGGGTAACACACTAACCATCCTGACGCCCAAACAACAACAGATTCTTGCGTATCTTGCGCGCGATCCCATCGTAATACAACACTTTTATCTTACAGGCGGCACAGCGCTTTCTGCCTATTACCTAGGCAACCGCGATTCTGAGGACTTGGATTTTTTTTCGATACGCGAAATAGACACATCATGGCTGCCGGTTCTGGCTAAATCTCTGAAAAAACAAACCGGCGCGGATTCGTACACCATGGAACAACATTTCAACAGGAACCTTCTTTTTTTCCAGTATAAAAAAACGGTTCTCAAAACAGAATTTACCTACTTTCCGTTTACACAGGTATGCCCACCGACTCGCAAACGCGGTCTTGCCGTCGATTCTCTCAAAGATATCGCCGTCAACAAACTCTTTACTATCTATCAAAAGCCGGCGAGTCGGCACTTTATCGATCTCTACTGCATTTGCAAAAAAACAGGCTGGAAACCTGCTGATCTCACCCGCCTTGCACGGATAAAGTTTGATACCAATATTGATCCTTTGCTGCTGGCTGCACAATATATGACCGCGGACTCCATGAAAGATCTGCCTCATATGCGCATACCCCTTGATAAGCCAATCTGGGTCCGCTGGTTCACCGCCGAGGCACAGAAACTGAAAAAAGACATAGTCACCGGCTCCGGAAAACCGCCCGCCCAGTAACATCTTGCATAAATAGATAGTTATGCATATAATCCCCTCACAATGAATCTTAAAGAGTTTGCGGATTGGTATAGACGCCCAGATCAGGCGCCTCATCGCGAGGCGATGCTTATTCCCCCGGTCCTTCTCAATCGCGAACAACTTACGCTGATAACCGACGCACTCCGGCTTGCCGATACAAATAACGCCCAAAGCGAAGACCGCTCATCCGTGCTGATGGCAGAACAACGCCCACTGGAATTCAAAGATACGGCAGGTGCTCTACTCGCCCTCCGTACTCGGGATTTTTCTCTCCCTATCGCTATTGTTGGTCCGGCGCCGTCGATTCATGCCATGCGTGAAGCAGAAATCACATTGAATGACGTAGAACTGCGTTGGCAAATCTGTATTCCGCAAAAGAGGAAAACAACCACAATAAGTGTAGACCGGTACGGTAAGGTACATCTCGTGGGAGTGCAAGGGCCTTCAAATTATTCCTTCGGTACGGAAAAAACGTTCGTTTCTGACGGAACGTCTATGAAACTAAATTGGTACGTCAGCGATACGCCGGATTTTGCGATTGTGTGTCTGGACTGTTCACCGCGCATCTCGCGCGGTCAAATGAGTGCGCTGAACATACATTTTGCCAAATAACTCCGGTTTGCCGCCCAACCCCTCAACCTCCTCTTGACACGTTATAGGATAGTTTGATATAGTGTTATGTATGACACCTCCACACATTCCACAATTTAATCCGGAAGCACATGAGGCTGCCCAACATGAAGCCACAATGCTGTTGCTTGGTCATATTTCTGACGCATTCTCCTCATGCGGAACAAAAATAATGAATGTAAAGGATCCTGAGCTTGCAACCGCAGTCACTGCCTTTGAAAATGCAGAGGATTCGATAGCCTACGTCTTAAATAATCCGGATGCAACTATCACATTATCTCCCAGGGCAACAAGACCGGATGACAAAATTAAAATTTTCCCCGGGGAACACGCGGGCGTAAGTATACAGATCGTGACTCCCACAGGCGTGATCGCACGAGTGAATTTTTACGGAGGACTCCGCGATTCGCAACATGCTTCAGATCAACATGACATGGATAAAACCCTACGACATTCACATGCAACGCGTACTGACGCAGTCGCGTCTCAGCCAACGCAAATTAATCTCCATATGTTTAGCCCCGGACACGTTGAGCCTTTTTTAGATATTTGGATGATCTCCCGCCCAAATAAAATTCAACTCACAACATTTAAATTTGAAGGACCTCATGATGTTAATGTTGCAATTACAGACACAGATTATGGATTCAAAACGATTACATCCGGTCTACACAAATCAATGAAAAATCTTATGCTCATGGTGCCAAATCCATTTTCTCCACGAGCATAATATCACTTGCTTTCTATAGGCCATTCTGCTATACTCCGGCCCTTATGAACTCCACCTGG
>MFKE01000012.1:0-147 GCA_001779455.1 Candidatus Gottesmanbacteria bacterium RIFOXYB1_FULL_47_11
ACTTCAGTGGTAAACGGCGGGTTTTATACGGAAAACAACCGGCCTCTGGGACTCTTTCAGATCGGTACTCGCGTATACGGACCATCCAGTCAAAGCGCACTGGTTAACGGATATATCTGGGTGGATGCCCAGGAGAATTTTTTTATC
>MFKE01000012.1:180-2276 GCA_001779455.1 Candidatus Gottesmanbacteria bacterium RIFOXYB1_FULL_47_11
GCCCTGCAAAGCGGCCCGCTTCTGTTGTTTAATGGACAGACACTGCCGCTCACGATCCACAATGACACCGGTGCCCGCCGTATGGCGGCTGCAAAAACGATGGATAATGCCCTACTTTTTTTGGCGGTATATACCGAAGATTCGGTATTTGACGGGCCACTCTTGGCTGATTTGCCGCTTGTCATTGAGAAAATAAGCGACAAAGAGAAGCTGGATAATGCCGATGCCATCAATTTGGACGGCGGCAGTGCATCCGTGTTCTATCAGGGAGAAACAACCATCTCGGAGCTGACTCCGGTCGGAAGTCTCTTTTGCATCAAGTAAGGGTGAGTAGGTGTCCGTTAGCCCTGAGCCACTTTACCTGCCGGCGGTATGACGGGTTATATTCCCCGACCTGCTGCCAGAAGGCGCGGGAGTGGTTTTTATGCCGCGTATGGGTGAGCTCATGGATCACAACGTACCGGATAATCAATGGCGGAGCCATGACAAGCCGCCAGTTAAACTGCAGCGTGTTGTCGTGGCTGCATGAACCCCATTTAGACTTTGTATCCGAAAAATAGATCCCCTCGTATGAAACGCCCATAATCTTTGTGTGTTCATTGACATGACGCGTGATTACTTCGATTGCATGTTTCTTGTACCACTCGGTTAGCTCTTTCTGAATCCGGAACTCCATGAATTTGGGAAACAGCAGACGGTCGTCCTTAACGTCAATTTTTGTGTAACGCCCGACAGCGAGCGTAAGCGTTTTCCCCATAAATAAAAACGGTTCGCCGTGTTTAAATTCGCGTGCTTTACGTCGCGGTCGCGCACATACGACTTTTCTGTGCTTTTGGATCCAGTCCGCGTGATCTCGTATAAACTGGTTTATAAGAAAATTGGGCATCAGTGCGGGTGCGCGGACAATCACCCGGCCATCGCGTTCAACATGCATCGCAATTGAGCGCCGGAGGGATTTAATGATGTGAATATAATTTTCGGAAGCCATGTGGTATATAATAGCGCATTTTTTGCTATAATACGCGTACGGGTCGGTAGCTCAGCGGTAGAGCAGGAGCCTTTTAAGCTCTTGGTCCAGGGTTCGAGTCCCTGCCGACTCACCAACTTTATTGTTTTCTCACAATACAGGTGGTACGCTGAACTAGTGAAATCTGTCACTGTCGTCGCAGTTCTTCTCGGCGTTGCCTTTTTAATCGGATTAGTGCTGACGCTTATATCCCGGAAACCTGTCCAAATCACCACAGCTCCCGTCACGCGGGAGTTTACCTTAGAGGGATTGTCTACCGTCCCATCCGGTACGACCGCCGCGGCCATCTTGGGCTCTGTCAGTATCAACGGAACTATTCCCGCCGGTTCTACGATCAATGTGGAAGCGCGCCTTGCCGGAACACAGCAATTTAGTACGGTGCTGCAAAATATTCCTGCAATATCAAATCAAACATTTTCGTATACCAAGGCGACGCGTGGAGTCAGTTACGACATGAAAGTAACTCTTCTTGACGGGGCAAGTAAAGTAATCGGTTCATCACAAGCCTTTACGGTTACTGCCCCGGCGCTGGACCTCCAATTTACTATAGATGCTGTAGACCCGCCTGCAACACCCACTCCGACGCCGGAACCAACGTTGCCAACCACGCCCGGGGTTACCACTCCGACTCCCGCGTTGACTCCCACACCTGCCCTTACGTCACTTTCCGGAACCATTGGCTTTCACGGCGTGACGCCGGTCAACACACGGATTGTCATCCTGCAGAAATTAGCAAATGCCTCCACGTATCAGGTGGCGGTGGATAATCTGATTCCTCAGAGCGGAACTGTGTGGCAATGGGACAGTCCCATTCCCGGTAATTCGTATTCCCTTATCGCTGTACTTAAACAAAAAAGCACAGACGGCACTGATACGGATTTTGCCTATTCTGCGCCGGTCACTGTCACCGCACCTGCGGCATCTATTGTTTTGACCATTACGTTTAATTACACGTTACCTAAGCCGTCAGATATTTCTACAGTCACGTGTACAACGTACAATAGTGGTCCAAATGAAAATTCATGGAACGTTACGGTAAATTTCCCCACGTATTCCGGCGCGCAATCCT
>MFKE01000012.1:2348-13095 GCA_001779455.1 Candidatus Gottesmanbacteria bacterium RIFOXYB1_FULL_47_11
CGCGGTATGCGTATTCTGCTGTTTTAGGTGCAGATACCGGAAGTGGTCAGTACTCAGTATTTTCCGATTCTACCAGGATTATATGCAGCAAATAACGGGGTTCTTTACTTATACAACAGGAGACGGGAGAGATTCAGTGATGCGGGTGGCTTCGCGGCCATGTTTTTCCCGGAGGTAATAGAGTTTTGCGCGCCGTACGTCCCCACGCTTTTTAATATCAATTTTTTTAATCCAGGGACTCATAAGGGGGAATATGCGCTCAATGCCGATGGCGGCGGCTCCGATCCGACGCACGGTAAACATGGTGTTGATGCCGGACCCTTTGATGGCGATGACAATTCCTTCAAACGCCTGTGTGCGTTCGCGTGTTTCTTCTTTCACCTCTCGTTTCGTTTTCCCTGCAATTTTTTCGTGTTCAATAAGTTTATAGTGTACGCGGACGGTGTCGCCGACATGAAACGTGACTTTTTTTTCTGACTCCCCGTCTTTTGTAGACCAGACAGCACTATTTGCCATAAGGACGATATTATATCATGATTTTACAGACTCTGCATGAATTCCAGGAAAATCGGGTGAGGTACAAGCGGACGTGATCTGTATTCGGGATGGTACTGCGTGCCCACAAAGAACGGGTGAACGGACGCAGGGAGTTCGATAATCTCCGCCAACTTTTCTACAACCGAGCGGCCGGAGATAACCAGACCTGCGTCTTCAAATTGCTTTGTATACGCATCGTTAAACTCATACCGGTGCCGGTGGCGCTCGCCGACAATTTTATTTTTCCCGTCACTGTATCCGTCGTGGGCAGAATAAGCGTTATCAGCAATAGAAAGAGGCTTTACCCGGCATTCCCACCGTCCTAAACGCATTGTACCGCCGTAAGCACGGCGTTTGAGAATATCCGCCTGACCCGAAATCATATGAATGACCGGATGTGCCGTGTCTGCGTCACATTCCAGAGAATGGGCGTCCGTCAGACCCAGTACATTGCGCGCATATTCCACCACGGCCAGTTGCATACCGTAACAAAGCCCCAGATATGGAATTTTATTCACACGCGCATGCTGAATAGCAGCAATTTTCCCTTCCACCCCGCGCGTACCCCACCCGATAGGAACAATGATGCCATCAACGCCGGCAAGCTCCCCGATACCGTTTTTCTCAAGTCTTTCCGAATTCACCCATTTCACTTCCATATGTAGTCCCTTCGCCCAAGCCGCATGATCAATTGCATCCATGAGGGCTGCATAACTATCACGCAGCTGATATTCACCGGTTGCAAAATATTTGCCGACGATGGCGATGGTCTTCGTTACATCCTTTTTCTTTTCAATCCTGCCTACCATCGTTTCCCAGGCACGTATGTCGAGCGTATTGAGCGGTAAATTCATCATGGTTAAAATTTTTTCATCGAGACCTTGTTTGGCAAGATACACCGGACTCTCATATGCACTGGGCAGATCCACGCTGTCAATCACATTTTCCGGATCCACATTACAAAAAAGCGCAAACCGGTCACGGCGCCTTTTATCCATCGCTTTTTCCGCCCGTGCGACGATGAAATCCGGCTGAATCCCCATGGAGTTAAGGGTGCGCACAGACAGTTGTGTCGGCTTGGTCTTGGGCTCACCAAGATGCGTAGGCGTTGGCAGATACGAGACGTGTACATGGATAACCGTATTGCCTTTTTTCCGGGACAAAATGCGGGATGCTTCATAGTACAGCGCATTCTGGTACTCTCCCGTTGTGCCTCCGAGTTCAACCACGACAATATCCGCGTTTTCTTTTTCTCCTGCGGCTTTAATCCGCTTAATAATTTCATCCGTTACGTGCGGAATTGCCTCGACATCTTCTCCCTCGTAACCGAAATTGCGCTCACGCTCAATAACCGCCTGATAAATCTGGCCCATGGTCACGAAGTTGTGGCGTTCCATGTTTTTTCCCAGGAATTTTTCATACGTACCCATGTCCATGTCTGCCTCAGTGCCGTCCTCACACAGGAACGGATCGCCGTGTTCAATGGGGTTAATAAGACCGGCGTCCATGTTCAAATAATTTTCGCATTTCACGGGGGTCATTTTGTATCCTCTGTTCTGAAGAAGAAGTGCGATGGAGGCGGTCGTTATACCTTTTCCGAGGCCTGAGATGACCCCGCCGGAAACAAAAATAAACTTCGTTACGGGCATGAGCTAAGATACCAAAAAATGACCTATTTCGTCAATCGGTAATTTACGCTTTTGTATACGTATAGAGCGTAATGAGATGCTTTCCCTCACGAAATGTTACAGGCAAGAGTCCTCCTTCCGGAATTCCCGGAGATACCCATAACCCGCCAGCTGGCACTTCCGTTGGTTTTCCTTCATGGTCAGTAATAGCCGTTTTCGCTTTTAAATATATCCGGTCTCTCCGCGCGGGTCTCACAATTAAATCCGTCCCGCTCATAAGCACTCCCCATTGTTTAGAGCCATTATCTACACGGGAAGCCCGACGAATTGATCTGTCCCACCGCGCCGGCTTTCCCCGCTGGCTAAGTTCTGCGTCAAGCGTTCGAATCATGAAAAGGCCGCCTCCGAGAAAAGTACGCAATTCACGTACAGATTCTTCTTCTGTTCGGGCAGTAATTAAACTAGGTTGAGCACTCGCAGAATCCCCCGTATCGAGATTATTTCCCATATCTCCCACCGTATATCTTCCGATTGATCTCATGCGCTTTGTTGTGTTAACAATATAGTTTAGACCCTCGTCCTTACCGCCTAAACCAAACCCAGGTGCACCGATATCATATATAGTGGATACACGTCGATGCTGCGCCATAAGCGTAGCAAGAACCATAAATTGTGTCGTTCCTACGATGCCGCGATAAATTTCCACCAAATTATGTTTTGGATATTGCATCACCTCATCAATCAGAGCGTCACCAAACCCTGTTATACCACTGGCAAAACAGTCATCGAGTTTACATAGAATATCTACATCGCCTATACCCAACGATGACCGTTCCCCCTTAGTTCCTTTTGAAATAAACGGGTGACCTAAACGTTTCGCCGCATTTGCATAATTGTATTTATCTGTAGAAGTAAGAGATGGTAAATTTCCTAGACGCGACATTTCTTGCATTTCTTCACATTCTGCACCTGCGTATATATTAAATTGTACCTTCGTTCTTCCGTGAATATTTCGTGTTATTCGAATAAGTGGTGATCCAAAATCACCAGATATATTACTCTCCATGAGAAATGCCGCTTCTTCTAGCGTATATGTTTGACCTGAACTAGTTTGCAACGAGAATCCCTGATCGAGCATCCAGGTTAAAAATTTATTTGCCGGTAAATTTGTACCTGCAATCGGTTCGGTCAGCATATCTCCCATGCTAACCAGCGCCTCGCCCTGTTTACCGCCGCCATGCCTCCAATTATCCGGAATACGAATTAATTCGGTATCGGCAAACTGGACACGCGGTTGTATATTAATATTCCGTTCGAAATAATTTGCGATTGACTCAGGGGTTATAACGCGTAGTTCCGAAGATGGGGGTATGGCTTGCTCAATGCGTGATGGTCTCATATTCCTCCTTAGTGGGGCAGCGCAGAGGTACTTATATCATCATTGTTCCCTAAACACAACATGAAGATTAATTAATGGACTGGTCCGGCGGGCGTGTGTGCCGGCGGCGGAGAACTTTCAGCTCAAATTGGCTGCGCCTCAGGAGTGCCTGCGCAGTACCAAGCTCAACCCCTTTCACATGATTTGCGATAGCCTCTTTTGCCGCAGTCTGTGCTTTTTTAATGGCTGCTTCATTCAGCTCATGTGCGTGGTAGGCGCTGGACACCAGGATGGTGACGCCTTTTTTGGTCACTTCCATAAATCCGCTGCCGATGGCGAGGAAATAGTCTTTACCGGATGACGTAATTTTGATCTCCCCCTCCGTTAATGCAGAAAATAGCGGCTCATGGAGCGCCAGGACCCCGATTATACCGTTTGCCGTCGGTACCCCAAGGGCGGCCACTTCTTCTGAAAATACCTTGCGATCCGGAGTAATGATATCAAGATGAAAATTTTTCATTTCACTTCATCGATGCCGCCGACCATGTAAAACGCCTGCTCGGTCTTACTGTCGTGTTTACCGTCAAGGATTTCTTTAAATCCGCGGACCGTTTCCTTAAGCGGCACATATTTGCCGGGTCGCGCGGTAAAAGGTTCCGCCACAAACATCGGCTGGGTGAGAAACCGCTGAATTTTCCGTGCACGGGAGACGACCAGCTTGTCATCATCGCTCAAATCCTCAAGCCCTAAGATGGCGATAATGTCCTGCAGATCCTTATAGCGCTGCAGAATTTTCTGGACGCCGCGGGCAACATCATAATGTTCCTGTCCGACAATAGCCGGCTCAAGAATCCGCGAATTTGACGAAAGCGGATCAACAGCCGGGAATAGGCCCTGTTCGGCAATCGAACGCTCAAGAGAAATTGTCCCGTCCAGATGGGCAAATGTCGCAACAGGCGCGGGATCGGTGTAATCGTCTGCCGGCACGTACACGGCCTGTACGGAGGTAATCGAACCCTTGTCCGTCGAAGTAATACGCTCCTGAAGAGCTCCCATTTCGCTTGCCAGTGTCGGCTGATATCCGACGGCTGAGGGAATACGGCCAAGAAGGGCGGACACTTCACTGCCGGCCTGTGCAAACCGAAAAATATTATCGATAAACAGAAGCACATCCTGCCCTTCTTCATCGCGGAAATATTCCGCCATCGTCAGACCGGACAGTCCGACGCGCAGTCTGGCTCCCGGGGGCTCATTCATCTGTCCGAAGACCATGGCAGTCTTTGCTATAACGCCGGATTCTTTCATTTCCCGCCACAAATCGTTTCCTTCCCGCGACCGCTCGCCGACGCCGGCAAATACCGACACGCCGCCGTGTACTTCCGCCACGTTGTGTATGAGCTCCTGAATGGTCACGGTTTTGCCGACTCCTGCGCCGCCGAAAATTGCCGCTTTACCGCCCTTTACGAAGGGCGCGATCAGATCTATTACTTTAATTCCCGTTTCCAGTACTTCCCGTTTACCGCTTTGCTTGGTAAGCGGCGGGGCATCCCGGTGAATCGGATACGTTTTCGTCGTTCCCGCGGGACCTAGTTCGTCAATCGTTTCCCCGATAACGTTAAACAGACGGCCGAGTGTTTTTTTACCGACCGGTACGCGGATCGGGGACCCCATCGACATTGCGCTTTCACCGCGCTTGAGACCGTCTGTGGTCCCCATGGCAACACAGCGAACGCGTCCGTCACCGATGTGGGCCGCTACTTCAAGTACTAGTACTTTTCCGTTCTCTCCTGCAACATGAACGGCATCATAAATGGCAGGAATTGTTTTCTGGTCAAACTGGACGTCGACAACAGCCCCCGTGACCTGGACAACGATGCCGCGGTGCTCTGGCGACGAGACGGTTTTTAGTATTTTTTTAGTTTTTGGCATACAGTACTCCTTTTTTTGTTATTCCGTGGCAAGTCTTGCCGTTACCATATCGGAAATTTCATACGTAATCTTTTCCTGACGTGCTTTGTTGTAGACAAGCGTCAGCTCATCCATAAACGAGAGGGCGTTATCGGTAGCATTCCGCATGGCAATCATCCGCGCCGACTGCTCACTTGCTTCTCCCTGAAGCACTGCGTCCCGGACTTGATTTTCCAGATAGTGGGGCAAAAGCGCATCAAATACCTCACGTACTCCCGGTTCGATAAGAAATTCTCCGGTTGCTTCCCGGCCCTGGGCGACATCAAGAGTCAGGGGGAGTATCGTTTTTATACGCGGCGCCTGAGTCAGCACGGATACAAATTCGTTGTACACGATATCGACGCCGTCGACAGCCCCCGTAAGATACATGTCTGTCAACAGTTGCGTGATGGCCGGCACATTGTCGACAAACGGCACCTTGTCCGAAAAATCCGCTTTGAGCGACCCCTTGAGCTGCGCGATGAAATCCGCGCTTTTTTTGCCGAGCGTGACAAATTCAAACGCAGAAGTATTTGCGTATTCTTTGAGAATCGCCCGGAACAGAGTACTGTTTAGCCCTCCGCACAACCCCTTGTTTGTCGAAACGATGATAACCAGGCGTTTACCCGTCTGAAGAGAATGTGTCGCAAGGAGGGGGTGGTTGGTGATGTCCGTCCGCGAGGCCAGCGAAAACACCATGTCATGAATTTTTTGCGCATAGAGCTTACCCGATAACGCTGCCGACTGGGCTTTACGCATTTTGGATGCGGCCACAAGCTCCATCGCGCGTGTTATCTGCGAAATATTTTTCGCTGACTTAATCCTATTTTTGATAAGCCTAATATTAGCCATACCTTAGGTCACTTAAATCCTTTTTTAAATTCTGCGACTGATTCTTTCAGCTGTTTTTCAATGTCGGCGGTCAATGCCTTTTCTTTCGTGAGCATGGCAACCGTCTTTTTATTTCTCGCGTGCATAAACGCAAGGTATTCTTTCTCAAACTGACTGATCCGATTAACCGGAACGTCATCCAAATATCCGGCAGTTCCTGCCCAGATGCTCATAATTTGATCTTCAACAGCCATGGGTACAAATTGGCCTTGTTTCAAAAGCTCCATCATGCGTGCCCCGCGGTCAATTTGTTTTTTCGTAGCCGCGTCAACATCAGAGCTGAATTGCGCAAATGCCGCAAGGGATCGGTACTGTGCCAGATCGAGCTTCAGCGTGCCGGACACTTTTTTCATGGCCTTACTTTGTGCTTCTCCTCCCACACGCGAGACGGAGAATCCGACGTTTATTGCCGGCCGCTGGCCCGCGTTAAACAAATCCGATTCCAAAAACAGTTGTCCGTCAGTAATGGATATGATGTTCGTCGGGATATATCCCGAAATGTCATTGGCCTGTGTTTCTACGATGGGAAGAGCGGTCAGTGACCCCCCGCCGTGTTTTTCGTCCAGGCGGCACGCGCGCTCCAGAAGTCTGGAATGGAGGTAAAAAACGTCTCCCGGGTACGCTTCCCGCCCGCTTGGGCGCCGCAGGATGAGTGAAATCTGCCGGTATGCCCATGCATGTTTGGACAGATCATCGTAAATGATGAGTGCATCCCTGCCCTGGTCCATGAAATACTCTCCGATTGCGCACCCCGCGTACGGCGCGAGGTATTGAAACGCCGCCGGATCGGAGGCTGACGTAAACACAACGACCGTATGAGCCATCGCCCCGGCACGTGTCAGATCACGGATAACCTGCGCGATACGGCTGGTCTTTTGACCGATGGCAACATAGATACATACGACATTTTCTTTCTTCTGATTGATAATGGTATCCACGGCAATTGACGTCTTACCGGTGTTGCGGTCTCCGACGATAAGTTCCCGCTGACCGCGGCCGATCGGAATCATCGCATCGATACCCTTAATGCCGGTTTGCAAAGGCGTTTTTACTGACCGTCGGTGGGTCACGGAAGGGGCAATTTTTTCAAGAGGATATTTTATTTTATGTTTGACAGGTGTCCCGCCGTCCATGGGATCTCCGATGGGGTTCACGACCCGTCCCAAAAGTGCATCACCAACAGGGATAGAAAGGAGCTCTGCGCTTGCGCGAACCTCATCGCCTTCGCGTATGGTCAGATAATCTCCAAGGACGATAACGCCGACGACATCCTCCTCGAGGTTGAATGCCAAGCCGGAAACACCGTTTGCAAAAATAACACGTTCCATAGAAGCAACATGGGGAAGACCCGAAACGCGTGCGACGCCGTCTGAGACAGACAGGACGTGTCCTACTTGCCGTGCAGATACCGCAGGGGTGTACTGCTCAATTTTTTTCAGAAGTTCTTTTGCTATATCCTGCGTAAAATCATTTTTCATCGTTTGAAAGCGAATGTGTAATAGCTGCAAGCTGTGTTGCAAAGCTTGAATCTACTACCCAATCCGCGACCGTTACAGAAATTCCCGCCAGTATTTCCGGGTTCACATGAAAGTGACATTCCACTTCATGTCCCAGTATACGTGCAATAGTCTTTGCAATCGACGCTTTTTCCGCATCCGTCAGGGCCACAGCTGACCGTACTGTCGCAAACCGTTCTTTTTTTGCCTGCGTCGTCACCTTCGAGAACAGCGTCTGCACTTTTGGCAGCACCGTCCTGCCTGCCGGCCCGCGGCTTATATATTTGGCGACATTATCGATAAATCCTCTCGCGTCTTTATTGAGCATTTGCATGACATTACTCCTTCATAGATTCCAACTGCTTCAGATGTTTGGCGATCAGCTTATGCTGCATGTCTGCAGAAACCACTTGCGACAGCAGTCTTTTAGCCATGCCGGCAGCAAGCTGTGCCGCTGCGCGTCCGACATCCTTCTGCATGCGCACACGAAGCTCTTCGGCTTCTTTCCTGCCTTTTTCGACAATCACCGCAGCTTCACGCTGTGCCTCGAGGGTAAGCGACTTCTTCACTTCTCCCGCCTCTTTTTCCGCGGCCTCAACAATCGTCCGCGCTTCCCGCCTTGCTTCGGAAAGAAGTTTTTCTTCCTTCTCTTTATACTTTTCCTCAGCAAGACGCATTTTCTCCGTAAGCTCAAGCCCCTGTGCAATCTCCTTTTTCCGCTTTTCTAACATCGCAAGAATCGGCTTATAGAGAAGCTTTGTCAACACGAATGCAATAATCAAAAAATTGACTATTTGCGCAAGTAATAATTTTGGTTCGATACCTAACTGCTCCATAATTTCCTTTCCCTTTATCCGTCAAACACTATCTCATATTCTCCGGGGAGTATGCAACTCAAGACGACTGCATACTCCCGTATCATTTTTAGACAAATTTAATAATCAGACCCGCCACCAGTGAATAAATAGCGATAGCTTCAGCAAATGCCAACCCTAAAATCATAGTCGTACGGATCGAGTCTGCTGCTTCCGGATTCCGTCCGATAGCTTCCATAGCCTTTGCGCTCAACAGTCCGATGGCAAATGCAGGCATAATTCCGCCTACTGCAATCGTTACACCGGTCATAATCAGTTTAATGACACTTTCTTCCATGTACACTCACCTCCTTTCACGTTTACGCCTTCGCGTGTTCTCCTTCGCCGTGCGAAATGGCAACTTGAATAAATACGGCGGTCAACATAGAGAAAACCAGGGCCTGAATAAATCCGACAAAAAGCTCAAGCGCTAAAAAAGGAAGCGGAATGATAAACGGCATAAGGAATGCCATAACCGACAGGAGCACTTCTCCTGCAAAAATATTTCCGAATAAACGGAATGCAAATGAAATTACTTTTGACACTTCGGAAATAATTTCCAGAAACCCTAAAAAGAAATAGATGGGATTGCTGAAATTTAAAAATCTGCTGCTATAGTGAAACCCCAGCGTCTTAAATCCGAAATACTGGATGGCGACGATGGAAATAATAGCAAGGGCGAGTGTCGTATTTAAATCTGCCGTGCCCCCCCGCAGAAGCGGCACAAACTTTCCATGCTCGGGAAATCCGATCGTGCCGACCCCCGGCAGGAGCCCGAACCAGTTTGAACATATGATAAAGATGAAGAATGAAGCAATAAGCGGGAAAAACTGTTTAATCTTCGGGCCCAGTACGGAACTGAAAAAATCATACAGGCTACCGACTACGAGTTCTGCAATAGATTGCGCGCTCCCCGGAATAAGCGTCATCCGTCGGGTTGCCTTCAGAGATAATAGTACGAGAATTCCCATGACAATCCAGGTAGCCAACAGCGAATTGGTCACCGGAAACCCCCCGATTTCCCCTATTTTTTCTGCAGCAAGAGAAATATGTAATTCGCTCATAATAAATTCCCGTATGCCTTATTTCTTCAACAATTCCCGTATAACACCTATAAATCCAACGACGGACAGAACAAATCCGGTTCCCAGTCCTATGTATATACCCTTCGGATATGTGCCGAACCTTGAATCAACAAACGATCCTCCGATAGCGCCCAGAACAAGCGGAATTGCTACCGTGTAGCCGACCTGACCTGCGATACCTAAATACAACCACGAACTATCGCGAATAGTTTTTTTCTTCGCGACATTTTTTGGCTTAGCAGCTTTTAGGCCGCCACTCAAAGTAATATCATATGTTTCCCTCATAAAGCAATCTCTTTCTTTTGCCGTAAAATTTAGTATAATATAAGGTTACCACTGCACCTTACACCAGAAATTTCGCGTCATCAACCAGGAGGGTCAAACGGTCATCTTTCTCATCTATTCTTCCCGAGACCGTCAAGAGCGTGTCCGTTTTCCACATGTCGAATGTCCGTGAATATATTTTGGGGAACACGACCACCTCCATGGTGCCGGTAAGGTCCTCAAGTTTCACGAATGCCATTTCATTATTTCCTGCTTTGGTAAATATTTTTTTCACGGCAACAACGATACCGGCAAGCTGTACCCGCTGTCGCACATATGTACTGGTGATATCGGAAATTGCTACATAGTCCCCGCCCGTAAAAATCTTCCGGTGCGGCTCCAGAGGATGCGTGGTTAAGTAAAATCCCAATAGTTCCTTCTCGAAGCCTAAGAGCTCCGACTGACTAAGCTCCGGCATATCCGGAAGGGCATCGGAGTATGCCTGCGCCTGGTCCTCTTCACCGAAAAGCCCGACCTGGCCGTCCGTTACCGCCTTTTTCTGTTTATGCGACAGCTCAAGAAGCTGCGGGAGAGCCGAGAGCATAGCCGCCCGGGTGCCGAACGTATCCATTGCCCCCGTGCGGATAAGACTTTCGAGGGTTTTTTT
>MFKE01000013.1:0-10356 GCA_001779455.1 Candidatus Gottesmanbacteria bacterium RIFOXYB1_FULL_47_11
TCGGAATATGCGGGTGCTTCTGGATTTCAATATAATAGTGGTCCGGTCCGAAAAGCTCCGCATACTCTGCGGCGACTTTCTCTGCCTCCTTGGTTTTCCCCTCGCGCAGCAGACTTCCGAGCTGCCCCTGTACGCAGGCGCTGGTACAGATTAGACCCTCATGGTGCGCTTTTAATGTTTCAAAATCGATCCTGGGCTTGTAATAGTAGCCTTCGAGGTTGGCAATCGTGACGAGCTTCATCAAATTTTTGTATCCTGTTTCGTTTTTGGCAAGAAGGATCAGATGATACGGATCGGTATCGATTTTCCCCTCTTTATCAAACCGGCTGCGGCGGGCTACATACGTTTCCACGCCGATAATCGGCTTGATGCCGGCGGCTTTTGCCTTGAGGTAAAACTTAAAACTTCCGTACATGGATCCGTGATCGGTAACGGCAAGGGCATCCATCCCGAAGGATTTAGCCCGTTCGATAAGATGATCGAGCTTCCCCAAACCGTCAAGGAGAGAAAATTCGCTGTGTGTATGAAGATGTATGAAATCTGACATAGGTTAAAAATATCCTAGTACGCTATATTGCTCGTATTCTTTTTTTCTAAATTCAGCTAGATCAGTGGCATGCACCGGTATTAAATCAATAATTATTCCGTTTTTGGGGCGGACCAAAATATGACCGTCGTCCAATGTTAATCCGTGCTCTTCATACATATGATCTCTCTTGGGCGGATTTATTTCTTCTATTGCTAATCCGGAGCCTAACTGAACAGCTTTTGTTACTAATTCCTGAAACCGAGAAAAAACTTTTACTGCATCATGATATTGTCTGCCCAACGAATCGTACAGTAAGACTATTAGATCCGCGTCCTTCCTCGGTGCCGGCTTTGTCAATGTCCCACCAATGCCGATAACTGCTCCATGAAGATCTAATGCAGTAGCCGAAACACCAAATTGGTGTACTAATTCTTGTACGTTTTGTTTATCAATCCCCGATAATTTCTCGTAAAACATGCTTGGATTCATTTCGAGCTTTAGGGGAGGTAGATCTCCTGATCGTAAATTCATAGGTTTAGCTTTTTATCTTCACCTCTAGGAGCTCCCGAATCAGATTTTTATCGCCCGCACCCTTTAATTGTTTTAAAACTGCTCCAAACAAAAACATCATCGCTTGCTGCTTTCCTTTTTTATAATCTTCGACTGCTTTCGGGTTCTCAGCGATGACTGTTTGTACTGTTTTTTCCAGATCCTCGTCCGGAATGGCGACAACGGCTGTGGCGGCAATGATGGATTTAACTAGGGTCGCCGGGAGTACGTCGTCAATATCCACCTTTTTATTGATAATCCAGTTGACGAGCTTTTTGGCAGGAATCTTATTGATTTTTACACACTCCTCAAAATAATCGGCAAGTTGCTTTGTATCCGTTAACAGCGCTGTATCATAGTCATTAAGTTGATATTCCTTTTTAAACCTAGCCGCTTTTTGGTCCGGTAATTCAGGAATTTGTAATTTGATTCCGATAATCTGCGAAGAATCCCACCGCGCCGGTGGAATGTCCGGCTCCGGGAAATACCGGTAATCATCTGCCTCTTCTTTGCGGCGCTGCGACACGGTGACTCCTTTGCCCTCATTCCATCCGCGCGTTTCCTGTACCGGCGTTTCTCCGGATTCCAGAAGCTTGATGTGTCGGTCTACTTCAAACTCAATAGCTTTTTTGACAAAATTAAACGAATTGATATTTTTTACCTCCACTTTATAATTCGGCAAAGCTTTTGTACCGGTCGGGCGGACCGAAATGTTGGGCTCCAAACGCATGGATCCTTTTTCCATATCCGCATCGGAGATATCCAGATACCGGATGATCTGGTAGAGTTTTTTCAAAAACTCCTTTGCCTGTTCCGGACTTCTGATATCCGGCTCGGTAACAATCTCCACAAGCGGCACGCCGCTGCGGTTAAAATCCACGAGCGTGACGCGCTTCCCGTCAAGCGTGGTGTGCTGTAGTTTGCCCGTATCCTCCTCAAGATGCACGCGCCGGATACGGACACCACTAAGCGAGCCGTTTACGCAAAACGGCTGATCGTATTGGGATATTTGGTACCCCTTAGGTAAATCCGGATAAAAATAATTCTTCCGGTCAAATTTGGAGAAAAGCGGAATCTCGCATCCGAGCGCTAACCCTAATTTTATTGTCCACTCGATTGACTTTTTATTCGGAACAGGGAGCGCTCCCGGCAATCCCAAACATACGGGGCACGTCTGTGTATTTGGCTCTTTGGCGAAGTGCTTAGCGGGGCACCCACAGAACATCTTGCTTTTTGTTTTAAGCTCTACGTGGATCTCCATTCCAATGACTGGTTCGTATGTCATAGTATTGCCGGTTTTTTATACCACTCGGTTTCGTTTTCGTACGCAGATGCTACCTGATAAAGAAGCTGTTCCCCAAATTGTTTACCGATAATTTGTAATCCGATAGGGAGGATGCCGGCAAACCCGCACGGCACGGAAAGTGCGGGAACTCCTGCAATGTTTACGGGACAGACAAAGATGTCCGATAAATACATCGCAAGCGGGTCGTTTACTTTTTCGCCCAGTTTAAACGGCGGTGTCGGTGAAACAGGGGCTAAAATGACGTCTACCTTTTCAAGGGCTTTTTCAAAGTCCTGTTTAATAAGAGTACGGACTTTCGCTGCTTTATGATAAAACGCATCGTAATATCCGGCGGATAACGCATGGGTTCCCAGCATGATCCTACGTTTTGCTTCCGCTCCGAACGTATCTCTTGTGGCCCCGAAGCGTACACCGTCGTACCGGCTTAAATTCGAACTGATTTCAGAGGGGACCAATACGTAATAGCATGCCATGGCGTACTCCGTATGCGGTAAAGAAATTTCTTCTACTCTCATTCCCAGAGATTCAAGTTTCCCAATCGCGGTCATTGTAACTTCGCGGACCCCCTTATCTATACCGTTACTCCGAAAATATTCTTTCGGAATGCCGGCTCTTAACCCTTTCAGGGATTTGCCTAAGCTTTCCGTATACATCGGGACTGGGACTTGAGGTGTGGTTGCATCTCGGGGATCGGCTCCTGCTGTCACTTCGTAAACGAGGGCATTGTCGTAAACGGTACGCGTCATATGGCCGATCGTATCAAAAGACGACGCCATCGAAATAACTCCGTATCGCGGGACTCTTCCGTACGTTGGCTTCATGCCGACTATATTGCAGAATGACGCGGGCAAACGGATTGAACTTCCTGTGTCTGTGCCGGTACCGACGAGGGAAAAACCCGCAGCGACAGCTACTGCTGATCCGGAACTCGACCCTCCGGGAACATGGGTCGTATCATATGGGTTTCTGGTCGGAAAGTAATCGGAATTTTCTCCGGACGATCCGTGTCCCCATGCATCTTCATTCGTTTTTCCCATAAGTATTGCCCCTGCTTCCAAATATCGGTCAACGACGGTTGCGTTATATGGCGGTTTGTATGTGTCGATAATTTTTGCTCCGGCGGTTGTTCGAACCGCGCGTGTTGAATAGAGATCTTTGCACGCCACAGGAATGCCGAGAAGTTTTTTGGTTATTCCCTTCGCTATCTGTGCATCCGCCCGTTTTGCCTGAGAGAGAGCTCCTGATTCGTCTACTGTCAAAAACGCTCCGAGCTTGCTGTCGTGCGTTTGAATTCTGTCAATATATGCTCGAACCAGCTCGACTGCTGAAAACTCTTTGGATTGCAGTGCCCGCCGCGCTTCTTTGATTGTAAGTGTTAACAAATTCATGTGTTATTCCGTTTCTTCAAATATTGCTTTCACGACAATATAGCCGTTATAGGTTTGGGGAGCGTTTGACAATGCTTCTGATTGTGATAATGTCGGCTCTATGACATCTTCACGGAACACATTTTCCAACCCGGTAACATGTGCTGTGGCCTCTACGTGTTCCGTGTCTGCCTTCTCCAGCTGGTTCACGTAATCAAGCGTTGCGGATAATTGAGGCGTAAAAATCTTTTCTTCTGAATCTGAAATAACAAGATTTGCCAGCTTTGCAATTTTCCTGACGTCAGTCGCGGTGAGTGCCTTTTTGGCTTTCATAATCACAGTCATTGTAGCCGTTTTTCCGTGAAAAGGCCAGCGAAAGTTTGATATAATTATCCCATGCAAAAATATCAAACAATATTTCTTCGGATGACGGAGGAGAATAAGGAATTATTCGACACCTTCTGTGCGGTGCATGATGCGTTTGTTCTCAATCCCGATGCAAATAAGGCACGGTTTAACGAAATTGGATCGGAAGTTATGGATATTATCCGGTCCTATGAGCGTATCCTATGCGGTAAAACCGAATCCGGACAGTACGGAAAATTTTCTGCGAATCTTTCTCAAAAATTCTGGGACGAAGTGCGCAAAGTCTATCCAAAAATAGATTTTGTAGGGATCCAATGATTATTTTGCTCGTATAGCTCCGAATTTCGCAACCTTTCCTCGTGCAAATGCGTCAAGTATATCCCCTATGGAAAAATGCCAGAATTCAAACGGATAGTTCGTGAACCCGTGCTCCTCCATAACGCGCTGCAAAAGTTGTCTGTTTGCTGTTTGCTCGGCTGTCAAATTTTTATAACTTGTTAATGCGCTTTCGTTGTGCTCAAAAAAATTATTTCCGACATCACAAAGAGTAACGGTGCCGCCTTCTATTTTTACGAGCGCTACGTCCACAGCTCCTCCTGTCACATGCGGCGAATATTTTCTTGGATCTGATACGTATTTCCCCGCTTCTGTTTCTCCTACTTTTTGTACTGTATCATAATATAACTTGAGTTGTTCCTCAAACGAACGATATCCTTCTATCAGGACGAATCCGTACCCTTCGGGAAGGGAGTCCGCGGCGTCGGCGAGTGCCTGTCGTACTGATTCGCGAAGTGACATAGTCCCGTCTTCTTGGTGTATCCCTTTGGATAGCTGGGACGGCTTAAATATGCGCGAGTGTTCCACTGTTGCAAGCGGTTCATTATTTTCTTCAACTAACACCTGAAGAAGTTTTGGATCGTTTATACCGTTTATACGTTTATTTTCAATTCCTACCGGTAATTCTAGAAATTCCGTCATATTATGATTTTTTATGTAACATAAACTCATGCGCCTGCCATTCAAGCGAGTCGTCAAGAGGCGCCAGTTCAATTTTTTTCCCGTATTTCACTTCCAGAGCTTTCGCGATGAGCCAATCGGCAACATGCGGGTTTTTCGGTAAAAACGGGCCGTGGGAGTAGGTCGCGATACAGTTTTTGTACACCGCGCCCTCTGTTTTATCTTCACCGTTGTTTCCGCACCCTTTAACGACAGTGGCAAATGGTTTTACGTTGGCCAGGTATGTCCTGCCCCCGTGATTTTCAAATCCGACGACGGTTTTATCATTCCAACGATACACGGTATTTCCGATGCACCGCGGTTTGTCTTTCCCAAAATGTTTACTTTCCATATCGAAAATTCCAAGACCAATTAATTTTTTACCATCACCAGTCATATAGTAGTGCCCAAGAAGCTGTGGTGCGCCGCAGACGAATAAGCCCGGCACTCCCCGATCAAATAATTTTTTAAGCGTTGAACCTTTTTTTAGCAGGTTGTCAATTGCCAGTCCCTGCTGCCGGTCCTGCGCGCCTCCGCCGAAAATAAGATCACACGATTCTATTTCCTTGTCCGTGGTCCGGAAGTCAACCGGAATAATACGTACCATTATCTTTCGCCACTCGCATCTTTTGATGAGTACAAAAATATTTCCCCGATCACCGTATGTACTCATAAGTTCTGGATAAAGCCAGCCGATTGTCAATTTCATAATATCTTTCTCCCCGTCAAAATTTTACGGACGTCAAGCATTGCCGAATAGGTAGCCAGAATCCACAGCACCTCATTTTCTTTGACGGAATATATCCCGTTATGAACTGCCTCCGGAAGAGATGGAATAACCTGTATTTTATTTGCGGATATTTCTGCATATTTAAGCCGTAGTGCCATATCGTACACCCGATCGCCGCTTACCAAATATCGGGAAAAGTCTTTGTAAAATTCAAAGTCTACGTCCCAAATCCACGATACATCTCTTCCGTCTGGAATACGGTCATTTAGTACAAATAGGACTGGCCCTTGATCGACGGATGCGGCGACTGTCCGGAGCGACTCATTAAATCCCGTAGGGTTTTTTGATAACAAAATTTTAACGCGGCGATTTTCAACTACAATATTTTCCATCCGACCGAATGCCGGGGTAAACGTGGACAACGCCTCACGGATATTCTGCTTCGGGATATCCAGAACCTGTGCGGTGAGGGCTGCGGCTAGGGTATTGTATTTGTTGTAGACGCCTTCTACCGGACTCTCAAAATCTCCTGCAGTTACATCTTCCGTCGGCGGAACGAATGAACACACGCCGCATGCCCACTTGCCCAAATGTGAAAAATAGACGCCGGCAAATGTGAGGCGCGCGCCGCAGTTGGGACAGTAAATCGTGTCGGTCGCATGCTGCATTTTAGGCAGGAAAAGTGAGGGGTCCTCCAGGCCATAATATTTCACTTTTGCGGCAAGCTTGGACCCGATAAAAGCAAGGTGCGGATCATCGGCATTTACTATAACAGTAGTCTTCTCGTCGAGCGCACCCAGAGCCAACAGCCATTTTTCTGCAATCGTATCTACTTCGCCGTAGCGGTCAAGCTGGTCGCGGAATAAATTGGTAAGCACGAGTATCTCAGGCGTTACATCCTTAAGAATATTCGGAAGGGTTGCCTCATCAACTTCAAAAATTACGTACGGCGCGCGTTCGTCGGAAAGCAGAGTGCTAACCAGCCCGTTATCCAGATTTGCGCCGCTTGCATTGCGCACGACCCTGTGCCCGGCGTGTGTCAGTATGGTCTGAATCATTTTCACCGTCGTCGTCTTGCCGTTGGTACCAGCAACAAGAACGAGATGAGGAATCCGCTCTGTCAGAAAGCGAAGTATCCGCGGCTGAATCCGCAGCGCTATTTCCCCCGGCCAGGTGGCTCCGGCTCCAAGCTTAAAAGCTTTACTGATAAACGAAGTAAATTTCCCAATAATTATCGCTAGCCGTGTACGAAGGCTCATTATTTGTAATTATACTCTATAATTTGGCGCTCTAATAATTACTAAAAAAGTGGTTTAACCGGTTTATCCGAAGAGAATGAATATTTAAACTATTTTCTGTTGCCCAATTCGGGTCTGGTAATCGATCAAAAGTATAGTAACCAAATCCAACTTCATTCCATTGTGCATATTTTCGTTTGCTAGATACTGCTCTTAATATAAGACTTAATGGTAACTTAGCCGATTTATCCGTTTGAAAGATAAATGTCCCCCCATCATAGCTAAACACTGCAGTTATAAATGACGCACGGGGAATAGATCGATTAAATCGGAAATCTTCGACTGATAACCGATCATCAAATCCTGGATGGACATGATAATCAAGAAGAGCTTTTTCTCCCAAAAAAATATCATAATTAGTGACAGGAATTTTTACACTGGTAGACGTACCTACTTCAATCGGGCTTTTTGTGATGATTCCATTTTTATACTTGATAAATTGGGCACGTTCTAATCCATCGTTTCGTGTTAAAGATATTGCCCGGCTTGCATCACCTAAATATTCTATCGGAATATCTATAATCAACGGCAATTCTCGAAGTGCTGGATATCTTCTTGATTCCAGACCAACCAAGTGGGAATACGCATTAAGTGCGTCGTTAGTACCCATAAATTCATTTCCATGTTCATTCATAAATAATCTCTATTTTAATTTACATTGCCCGAAGAGTCCTGATACGTTCTTTAATTGGCGGATGTGTATCGAAGAGACCGGAAAACCAAGCGCCGAAATTTTTTCCCTTAAACGGGTTGGTAACATATAAATGCGCAGTTGCGTTGGTTGCCGCCTCCAGTACTTCTTTATCTTTATGCAGTTTTTCCAGCGCCCGGGCAAGCCCCTCCGGATAACGGGTTAGGTACGCGCCTGAGGCATCCGCCAAAAATTCCCGCCTGCGGGATACGGCAAGCTGGATGAGTGTGGCAACAATCGGTGATAACACGGCCAGAATAACGCCGACAATGAGCAGCAATCCTCCGAGATTGTCATTCCGGTCCCGGTCGCGGTGACCGCCCCACCACAGGCTCCGCATAAACATATCGGCAAGAAATGCAACGGTACCGGCAAGTACCGCAACGACTGCCATAAGCCGTGTGTCAAAATTTTTAATGTGTGAGAGTTCATGAGCTATAACTCCTTCCAGCTCCCTCCGTTCCAAACGGTCAACGAGTCCGGTCGTTGCACACACAACTGCATGCTCCGGATCACGACCGGTCGCAAATGCATTCATCGCAGTGTCTTCTATAACATACAGCTTTGGTTTTGGAATTCCTGCGGCAAGGGCTAAATTCTCGGTAACGGTAAACAAATCAAAGTCACGTTTGCGGTCCGCGGGGCGAGCGCCGCTCATGGCAAGCACCATGTCAGCGCCGTAATAATAACTGACAAAACTGGAAATTACGGAAAAAAGGACTGCAATCGCCATCCAGGAGTTTCCGTAGCCCAATGCATTACCCATCACGTATGCGGCAAAAACGACAAACGCCACAAACCCCGCCATAAAGACATACGTTCGTGTAATATTTCCGCGAATCTGCGACGTTATTGTCATTCGAAGTTCACCTTAACTGCTTTTCGCTCTTCTGCAGTTGCACCGAAGAATTCCTTTTCCGGAAACCCTAAGATCTCATTTACCAGTGTATTGGGAAATGTACGGATTTTCGTATTAAATTCCAGAACCGAACTGTTGAAATACTGGCGTGAGTAGGCAACCTTATCTTCCGTATCGGACAATTCCTTCTGCAGTTGTATAAAACTGTCGTTGGCCTTCAGCTGCGGATAGTTTTCAGCTATAGCCAGCAGTTTGCCAAGCGCTCCGGAGAGTGCATCACTGGCCTTGGCCTTCGCATCCAAAGATTTTGCTGAAAGCATAGATGCCCGTGCGCGTGTCACCGAATCCATGATTGTTTTTTCGTGTTTTGCGTATCCCTTCACCGTCTGCACGAGATTGGGGATAAGATCTGCACGACGCTTTAGCTGGACGTCAATTTGACTCCATGCTTCTTCAATTTGAGTTTTTAGTGCGACTAATCCGTTATAGAGAGACCAAATATAGACGGCCAGAAGAAGGATTGCTCCACCCACAACATACAGCATATTCATACTACGCTCCTTTCAATAACCATGATTTGAATTTATTATACGATAATGTATTGACAATGTCATCTTTGGTTGCCCAGCCGCGGCGGGCCACGGATACACCGTATTGCATAAGATTCATATGGTCCGCAGCGTGCGAATCGGTATTTATGCAGAAGCGCAGTCCCGACTTTATCGCATCAAAGACAAGCGTGTCCGGCAGATCCAGCCGGTCGGGATAACTGTTGATTTCCAACGCAATGTCGTGGGTCTTACACGCACGGAATACTTCCCCCCAGTCCGCATCAATCCCTTCCCGTTTGGACAAAAGCCGCCCTGTCGGATGTCCCAGTATCCGGACTTTCGGGTTGCTTTCAATGGCGCGGACAATTCTTTTGGTTACTATCCTGCGCTCCTGGGTAAAACTTGAATGTACGGAGGCAATAACTGCATCAACATATTCCAGTGCTGCGTCGGATAATGCTAATTTCCCGTCGGGAAGGATATCCACCTCACACATGAGTACATATTTTACCCGTTTATGAGTCTTTTTCTCCCATGAGGAATATTGTTGTTCATAATATTCTTTTCTGCGCTTCATAATGGCAACTATTTGTTTTTCGCTGTGATTGGTTATACTCGGATTGTGATCGCTTAGCCCGATATACTCATAATGAAGCTCAGCCGCCCTGTCCAGAAGCGCGGTAAAGGAATCCATGCCCAGATCATGGGACGGTTCCAGATTATAGTCGGTATGCAGATGCACATCGCCCATGACGTCTTTGATGTCCACGAGTTTTGGCAAAGACCCACGGATGGCCGCCTGGATCTCCCCCTTGTCTTCGCGCAGCTCAGGAGGAATATACGGCAGACCCAGTGCGTTATAAAACGCCTCCTCCGTCGCGTACGTATCTATCTTGCCTGTCCGGACGTGCTTGATGCCGTATTCCGAAAGGGATAATCCCTTTGAGAGGGCGAACGAGCGGAGCGCAATATTGTGGTTCTTGCTTCCCGTAAAATACTGCAGCATGGCTCCGTACCGGCCGGATTTTTGCACACGCAGATCTACCTGACGTCCGTTATGAAGCCGTAGCGATGCGCCGGTCGGACCCTCTTCGATAATCTCCTGATGGGGATA
>MFKE01000013.1:10363-16798 GCA_001779455.1 Candidatus Gottesmanbacteria bacterium RIFOXYB1_FULL_47_11
CAGCACATCCACCCGCTTGACTGACGGTACGCGCCGTATAAATGCAATGATGTCCGCGGCAATACCGTCAGCAACAGGCAGCGTCATGCGGTTTTCTTTAATCTGCCCTTTCCGGTAAATTGCAATATTGGAAAGAATAAGCTCCTCGGATTTTTCTCCAAACCCTTCAATCGGCGCAATTTTATGTTTTTTGGCCGCATGCTCCAGGTCCGAAATCACGGTCTTTTCATTTTTGAGTTTCAATACGGTAACGAGTTTGTATGCTTTTTTGGGACCGATACCGGGAACCAACAGAAGGGGATAGATTGAGGTGGGAAGTTTGGCCATCACACTGTCAAAGTGTTTCGAGTGTCCGGTTCTGAACATTTCATCAATGTGCCCGGCAAGCATATCGCCGACACCCGGAATTTCCCTCAGACGCTTGTTGTCCCAGTAATCCTTCAGCTCACTCGTCAGATGCTCTATGCTGTCTGCCGCGCGTGTGTAGGCGATAATACGGAATCTGTTTTCTCCGAGAATTTCGTATGCAGCCGCGATCCGCCGGAGAAGTTCCGCAAGTTCGAGATTCGTCATTTTCATTACTGTATCATATTTAGTATAATTGACAAACTGAAGTCAGTGGGATCGTAGCTCAGCCCGGTTAGAGCGCCTCCCTGTCAAGGAGGAGGTCGGGGGTTCGAGTCCCCTCGGTCCCGCCAGCTTGCCCTGCCCTTTGAAATCTGCCTGGAACGGAGGTTAATACACAATGTGGAAATCACTTATTAAGAAATTCGACTCTACGGACTCTTTGGTCTCTATGGCACTCGGGCTTGCTGTTGTTCTGGTCATCGGAATGACGCTCGTCAATTACGTGAAGTCAAAGTCTCAACAGTCTACCGGATCAACCAAGGTCGAAGAGGCGGCCAAACCGGGCGATGCGGTACTTCCTACCAAACACGTGGTAAAGGAAGGCGAAACGCTTTGGTCTATCGCCGAGGCATATTACAAAAGCGGATATAACTGGGTCGATATACAAAAAGAAAACAAGTTGATCAGTGCCGATGTTATTGAGGGTGGTCAAAGTCTGACTATTCCCAAGGTAACGCCGATAGTCGTTCAGGGTCAGGTTTCATCAGCGTCAACATCGGTTGAACCGAAAGACAAATCATATACCGTGGCGCAGGGAGACGATCTGTGGGACATCGCAGTAAAACAGTACGGAAATGGATATCGCTGGGTAGATATTGCAAAAGCCAATAATCTGGAAAACCCGGACCTCATCCATACAGGAAACGTCCTGAATTTACCGTAACAATATTTTTATTTTGCGAAATAATAATATAAAGAAGGGGTCCTTCGGGATCCCTAAAGCGGGATTAGTACACCGGTAGTATGCATCCTTCCCAAGGATGAGAAGCGAGTTCGATTCTCGTATCCCGCTCAGATGTGGGTAGTATGCCCCGCCAAAGGCGGGGAGAAGAGGGTTCGATTCCCTTTACCCGCTCCAGAATAAATCTTGAGCCTCCTGTCAGAATTGAACTGACATCTACGGTTTACGATACCGCTGCTCTGCCGTTGAGCTAAGGAGGCGCTTGCGAATATTTTATCATATAATACGCTTATGATCCGATCCAGGTTATCAAGAATTGAAACCAAAAAGGAAAAACGCAGGCTGAGCTTAGCTATCGGGGGCATCGTCGCCATCCTTATTCTCGTCCCGCTATTTGGTGTAAAAGCCCTTATCGGCTTCAGCGTGTTTGTCGATTCACTGCGCGGAGGATCCCCCGCCAGTACCGTCCAAAACCAAGTGGTGCTTCTGCCACCGACTCTGGATCCGCCGGCTATTGCCACCAATACCGCAACCATTTCCATCAGCGGAAAGGGCCAGGCAAACAACACCCTCATCGTATACCTCAATAATGCCGAGTTTAAAAAACAGAGTATCCCCACAGACGGCGCCTTCACAATTAATGCCGTTCCCTTAAGCGACGGCCCAAACACAATAAGCGCCAAACTGACGGATGAGAAAGGAAATACCAGCGATCTATCCAATGTGGTTTCCGTCACGTACGCAAATACACCTCCGAAATTGGATATCACCGGTCCGGAAGACAATACAACCACAAACGGCGACCCCAATACCGTCGCCGTAACCGGCGCGACGGACGATAATATAACAGTCACCATCAACGACCGCTTTGTTGTGGTCAAAAGCGACAACACATTTAGCTATAGCTATCCGCTCAATGAAGGGGATAATATCCTGAATATTCTGGCCCAAGATGCAGCGGGTAACCAGACAAAAGTAACACGCAAGGTTACGTATCACCGGTAGATCGCTCAACGACTCCTGTCAGTATCCACATCCAAATCATCACCCACGGGTAAAATGCACTGTTTACAAACAGACTATGAATTCCCAAAGCAACAAGACACGCAATATACCATACATGTTTTTTTCCTATTCGAATCATGTCAAAAATAAGATATCCGTACGCAAGAAGCCCAAAAAATCCCGTAGTTGCTCCCACAAACAGTATGCTGCTGTCTAAACCAAAATCAGAAACATATCGAAGTGTATTAAACCCGTACCCAAACAGCGGCACATTGCGTATGAGTGCCACCCCATGCTTCCAATTGCCGATTCGCGCGAAACTTGATTCCGTCCGAAACAGACTAAGTGTACTCCCCGGTGTTTTGGGTAACACAAAAATAATGCCTACAAACGCTGCCGCACCGATAAGGATCCTCCATTGTTTTTTAAGAGCGGCGATAACAACCAGCGCGCCGATAAGCGCGAGGTAACTGCTCCGGGAGTAGGTTAAGAGAAGCGAGATAAACGCGATGCCTTCTCCGGAGGCGATTATCCATCGGAATTTTTTCTGTTTCCACAGGGCCATGCCCAACAGCAGGGTAAAAACCAACAGGATGCCCGTATAATTGGGGTCCAGGAGTGTGGAAAATAATCGATAATAGTGCGGATCCCACCCGAGATACATGAGATTACGCAAATCCGGATACAGGAAAAACTGGAAAAGACCAAGGATGCCTAACCCTATTCCGACTCCGAATAGTCCAAACAACCATACGTCTTTATATGTATACGTATGTAAAACAACCACGTATAGCGCTGCATAGAAGATCCACCGCACGAGATACAGGCCGCCAGCGCCCAGTTCCCACGGGGTAAATTTCCCGCAGTTAAGAAGGAGCGAAAAGGCTGCAACAGCGATAAAAACTACTATCGCACGGAGTAATCGTGGTTTAGCAAATTTCTGCGGCTTTCGCGGACAACACAGAGTCGCCAATGCCAGTATCGCCAAAATGAAATCGTGCAGGTATACGACAACTCCCGGCCACACGGTGAACGCCCCCACTTGTCCTGAAAGCAAACTGATAAAAAATAGAAAAATAAGTATCATCACATTATTCATGCGGATGCCAAAGAAGCCACAACTTTGCGCGGGTTAAAAACGAATGCATGCTCATCATGATGGCAATAATTGCCCCCTGAGTGCCGTCCAAAAAACCGCGGTGCCAAATATAATTCATGAAAAATTTGGCCGTAGGATACGCCAGGATATGCCACCAAAGAACTTTTACATGTTGACCATGCAGGTACTTTGCATTGATCGATGAATATCGATTAACTGAATCTATAAATTGTGCGACGTTCGGGTGAGGGAAGTGATCCAGTGGCGTATCAAGCGTACCGGTAAGCCCTTTAATTTGCCAGACTTCGTGCACCGGGCGCACCCACTTCCCCGCACCTCTGCGTGCCAACCGCAGCAGCCGTACCCGGTCAGTCTCGCCGTGCAGGAGCTTGCGTCCGAAAAGCCAATCCTGACGCTTAACGTAAAACCCGACACAGTCAATGGCCACTACGTTCTGAATTTCTTTTGCAAGACCCGCGGAGACCGTCTCATCTGAATCGACAAACAGGGCCCACTCCCCTTTTGCTTTCTCAAGTCCGAAATTCCGCTGCGCGGCAAAGTCGCCGTTTAAACTCCGCGCGTATACTACGGCACCGGCTTTCTTTGCGATTCCGGCCGTATTATCTGTCGAAAAATCATCAATGATAATGCGCTCATCACAAAACGCAAGACTCGTAAGCGTGTTCTCTATAGAAGTTTCATTATTGTGAGATAGAATGACTGCAGAAATCATTTGCATTCATTGTAGCACAGCGTACAATACGACAATAATGAAGGCCCTTACCCGGCTAAAGCCAACTAGCATACTGATTACTATTTGCGTTTTCTATATCGCAGGATATGTCGCCCACGCGTTCTATCTTCACAAAACCGTGTATGGAGACGGCATCTATTATTATGCGTGGCTTACGCTCAACCCGAGTAAGTACTCTGTCGGCCCTGCTCTCTTCTGGGCACCCGCGTATCTTCTGACACATAATCAGTTTATCGTCGGATTCACAAGTGTGTTGGCATCACTCTTTGGCCTCATACTTTTGTGGCGGTTATTACAGCGCTATTTCAGCCAAACCGTAAGCATTATGGCTGTAACTGCGGTTGCACTCGCAACAAACTTTTTGTTTTACGGCTCGCTTGACCCGGTCAATTCCCATGCATTAACATTTTTCGCCGCAGTTGTATATTTATCCCTACTTCTCTCGCGCCATAAACAGTGGCTGGCTATAGGGGCAGCCCTGGGATTTCTCGGGCTTATGCGGACGCAGGATCTTCTGTATGGAATACTGCTCATTCCGGTATTGAACAAAAAAAACATAGGAAGAATATTCTTGGGCTTTCTCCTCGCGTTTACCCCGCAACTCGTCGCATGGCAACTAACGTCCGGCAAATTTTGGCAAAGCCAGTATTTTATGCGGGAAGGGTTTAATTTTTTCACACCGCATATTCTTGGCGTGTTGTTTAACCCGCAAAGCGGACTTTTTCTATGGACCCCGATGACGCTTATCGGCGCGCTCGGCCTGATCGCCGCCAAAAAATATTGGTTTTTCGCGGTATTTTTTGCTCAGCTTCTGGTGATATCCAGCTGGAGCACATGGTGGCAGGGAGCAAGCTATAGCGGGCGCATGTTCGTGAGCAGCTTGCCGGTTCTTGCCTTCGGCATTGCCGCACTATTCTCCCGCCTTTCAAAATTCAAGTTCACGCAGGCATATTATCTTATCTGTATCATCCTTCCGTTATCGATAATCAACGTACTTTTAATTACCTTCT
The DNA here is from genome assembly GCA_001779455.1 of Candidatus Gottesmanbacteria bacterium RIFOXYB1_FULL_47_11. Classification (GTDB taxonomy): domain Bacteria; phylum Patescibacteriota; class Microgenomatia; order UBA10105; family UBA927; genus XYB1-FULL-47-11. Next base: position 15,541 of record MFKE01000013.1, read on the forward strand.
TCCTTTTAACACGGTAGTTTTTATTGCAATTCTACCCGCGTAATCAAGCCTATGCAGAAGAAGAGAAATTTTGTGTTCCCGCATATACGTATCGACTGCTTTTCTTGCGCCTTGCCAATGACCATAGTCATCAATAATCAGGACACCGCCCGGAACAAGTCTCGGATAAAGATAAACAAGCTCGTGATAGGTCGAGGTATACCAGTCCGTGTCCAGACGGAGAATCGCAATTTTATCCGGAATAATGTTCGGAATCGTGTCTTCCACTTTCCCTTTGATAAACCGTATTTTTTGCTTCGGATACCTTGTCTTATACATATTTTTCTTCACTTCGTCCAGAGTGGCCAGACACCATGTATTCACCTGGGCCTTTTGAGCTTGCAGCCAAATGTCGTGCGCAGGAGCATTCCCTAAGATTGTCCTATCCCGACTATCCGGCTCTGCCATACCGGTATAGGTATCGTACAAATATAATTTCCGGGTGATATCTCCCATTTTCCGTAACGTATATGCTGCCACCATTGCGCTCCCGCCGCGCCAAACGCCGCACTCGACAACATCACCCCGTATTCTTTCTTTAGAAATATATTCAGCGGCTTTATACAAACCATACATCCGCTCCGTAGAGGTCATCGTGTAAGCTCGAGATTTGTTCCAAATCGGAATGAATGCTGCATCCATATCCATTAATAACTTTTGAGGGTCTTCTCGGATTGTCAGTCCAATGCGATGAAGAACATTAATAATAATACGTTTCATATGCTCGCAGGCAGCAGAGATATATAAAGGTCACTTAGTTTTTTGGCGCCTATCTTTATGTCGTGGACACGGAGCGCTCGTTTGCGTGCTCGAGTGCCGTACTGGGCGCGCTTCTTCGGACTACGGATAAAGCCTGCAAGTGCTCCGGCAAACGCCGTCACATTGCCCGGTTCCACAAGTACCCCTGCGTTTCCGATGTTTTCCGGAATGCCGCCGGTTCTGGTGGTCACAATAGGCAGGCCACTTGCCTGCGCCTCCAACAGTGCCGTACAGTACTGCTCCTCAAACGTGGGCGTCGACTTACTTGGCGCAACAAAAATATCTGCGTCGCGATACACACAGGGCATGTCGTCATAGGAAACATGCAGGGTCTCAATCCACTGCGGAATGCTTGACCGCAGACTTCCGTCCCCTACCATACGGAATGTAAGGGTATATCCCAAAAGCCCCGGATCATGTCGCAGGTGATCTGCCGCTTCTATAAAGTCCAGTACTCCCT